>CAMTOV010000001.1 GCA_947074235.1 uncultured Bacteroides sp.
TATCTTTGAAGGTCAAAGCCGCTCTGATATCTTTGGTAGAAGGAATCTTCATAAAATCTAATGCAGTAACCAATGCTTCGTTGATAGCCTGTTGATGATATAAAGGTTGACGACGACTTGCTACGATAGATTGTATTTGGTTAAATGCCTCTTGATAAGCATTGTTGTTTTCTGCTTTTCCTTTAGCAAGCAACTGCTCTTGTTGCGCTTTCTTTGTATCAAGCACTTTCAACTTTACCAAACCTTCGTTCATACCAATGGCATTTTTCCAATAGTTGGCCGAAGATGCATACTTGCTTGCATAATGAATACGCACGGCAGGATTGCTCAACATCTGTTCCATCAACACATCTTGACGATTGCCTCTTACATGATGACGCATGAAGTTGGTAGTTTGCATACGCTCTTCTACCTCATCCGAAATCATATATCTCCAGTTGCGACCGGGGAAACCCATTACAAATGCAAAGTCTCCTTGTTCTATACCATTAGCATTGATTTTAAGATGATTCTTCACCTGAAGAGGTTTGTTGTTTTCAGAATATACAGCTGGGTTACCATCAGCATCGGCATAGATGCGGAATAAAGAAAAGTCTCCTGTATGACGAGGCCACATCCAATTGTCGGTATCTGCACCAAACTTACCAATAGATGAAGGAGGTGCACCCACCATACGGATATCGCTATATACCTTTTTTACGAACATGTAGTATCTATTGCCACCATAAAATGGTTTTAACTCAAAGCGAGTAGCCTCTGTTTTTTCTATGTTATTCTCCTCAGCAAAGCGGTTGGCTACTTTCTCTAAATAAGATGGAGAAAGATAGTTTGTGCCTTGAGGGTCTTCATCGATGGCTAGCTGCTCAATTACATAAGGAGTAACATCAAGAATTTTGTCAATGAATGTAACTGTCAAACCTTCACAAGGAAGCTCTTCCTCGCGATTCATTGCCCAAAAACCATCAGTAAGATAATCGTGCTCTACACTACTGTGTTTCTGGATAGCGCCATATCCACAATGGTGGTTGGTCAATAATAGTCCTTCGGATGAGATAATTTCACCGGTGCAGCCGCCACCGAAGTGTACGACTGCATCTTTTAGTGATATTCCATCCGGACTATACACTTGCTCGATTGGAATCTCCAATCCTAACTCTCTCATGACAGCTGCATTTTGCTCTTTCAAGTCGATAAGCATCCACATGCCTTCGTCGGCAAAGGCTGTAAGAGAGGTTAAAGCAAATAGTAGGGATAAAACTCTTATTCTCATTCTACGATAGTCATTTCGTCAATCAAATGTCCGCAACCACCTAGTTTATCAAGAATAAACAAGATGTAGCGAATGTCTAGGTTGATGCAACGTTGCAAATCATTGTCAAAGCTGATATCGCCACTCAACGACTCCCAGTTGCCATCGAAAGCACAACCGATAAGTTCACCATTTCCATTCAATACAGGGCTACCAGAGTTACCACCAGTAATATCGTTTGTAGATAAGAAGCAAACTGGCATCTCTCCATTAGCCATTGCATAGCGACCAAAATCTTTGTTCAAGATAAGTTCTTTCAATTTAGCAGGAACATTGAACTCACGATCTTCTGGATTTTCTTTTTCCAATATACCATCAGTAGTTGTGTAATAGTTATAGTGTACACCATCTCTTGGGCTATATGGTTTCACTGTGCCATAAGTAGCACGCAAAGTGAAGTTAGCATCCGGATAAGATGGAGTAGGTTGTTTCATATCACCCAAACCACGAATGTATGTTTTGTGCAAAACAAGTAGTTGCTCGTTAGCATCTTTCAAGTCTTCAGACAATGATTTTAGTTTGTCGAACTTAGCACGCGAGTATTTAGTAGACAAATCTTTATCGATAGCTTTTACAGTAGGTTTCTTGATAAACTTATCAAAGTTTGCTTGATTAGCAAGGATAGAGTTATCGTACATCTCATCAATAAACTTGTTATAATCTCCTTTGTATTCATTCTCGATAATAGAGTAGAATGCAGGGCGTTGAGCAGCAGGAACCATTTCAGCATAAAGTGGGAATAACTCTTTTGCCACTTTGCGGTCTACTTCATGATCGTAATCCTTGTTGTGGATTCTTGCATAAATAGCCTTTAGTTTTTCAATATTTTCTTGAATAGCAGTGTTATTCTTATTTTGTATAGATACTTTCAAGTCGTCCATAATTTGGTATGCAGTACTGAACTCAATAGCCGAGAAGAATGTTTCAGTCAAAGCTGTCATTTGATATTTGATAGGAGCTGTAATAGCTACTGCATCATCAATCTCTTTTACAACTGTCATGTAAGCAGCGTTGTTTTGCTCTTTAGCAAACTCGCCGAAGCGTTTTTCTTGTTCTGCTTTAGTACCCAATACGTTGTTGTCGATGATGGCTTTGTTCATACCAATCGAGTTTTTCCAATAGTTAGAAGAACCTGCATACTTGTTAGCATACTGAATACGAGTTTTATCGCTTGCGTTCATCACCTCTTTCAAGATGTTCAAACGAGCAGTACGCACCTTGATACGTGGTTCGTTAGTAGAGTTCATTCTTTCTTCTACTTCCGAAACAGTAAGATAGCGGCTAGTACTACCAGGGAATCCCATAACCATTGCATAGTCGTCTTCTTCAATACCTTTCAACGAGATAGCAAGGTGCTTTGGAGTTTGAAGAGGAGTGTTGCTTTCGCTATAATCCGCAGGATTGCCATTCTCATCCGCATAGATGCGGAACATAGAGAAGTCTCCTGTATGACGAGGCCACATCCAGTTGTCTGTTTCGCCACCAAACTTACCTACCGATGAAGGAGGTGCAGCAACCATACGTACATCAGAGTAAACCTTCTTATAAATCATATAAAATTTATTTCCTGCATAAAATGGCAATGCTTGAGGCACGATGCCCGGAGCATCTTTCAAATCGCTTTGATCAAGAAGCTCTTTTGCCAATTTATTAAGAAATGCAGCAGAGAAAGATTCTGTTTCAGTGATTTCTTTATTAGCGATTTTTTCGTTTACTAAGTCAGTGATATCATCAATACGTTCAACGAATGTAAATTTCAATCCCGGAGTTGGCAATTCTTTTTCTCTTGATGTTGCCCAAAATCCATCTGTCAAGTAGTCATTTTCTACAGAGCTGTGTTGTTGGATAAAGCTATATCCACAGTGATGGTTAGTCAAGATAAGACCTTCTGGCGAGATAATTTCTCCGGTACATCCACCACCAAATATACCTACTGCATCTTTCAATGAAACACCATTTGGATTGTACAAATCGATTGCTTCAAGTTGCAGACCTTGTTTTTTCATCATGTCAATTGAGTTTTGCTGTTGCATCAACTGCAACAACCACATACCCTCATCTGCCTTAGCAGAACTCACAACCATCACCACAATGGCTAGTAATAAAAGTTTTAGTCTATTCATTTTAAATCGGTTAATATAAAATATTGTGTTAATTGTTATTTTTGAATTTGTCGAATTCACCATTTCTTATTGCCTCCATAATGTTGGCTGGAGGACGTTGATTCATCAATTCGTTTTTCATAAAATCCATATATGGAGCTATGTGTTTGAAGAATTTCTTGTATCCCTTGCATAGATAGTTGAGACCCGGTTCGCCATCTTTCGATTTGATGAAGCGATTCTTTGGGCATTCGCCATTGCATGCAAAAAGAAACTCGCACTCTTTGCATTGTTTAGGCAATGATTGCTGTTTCATTTGTCCAAACTTATTTTGCTGTTCGCTATACATCATCTCAACAAGCGTTTTATTATGTATGTTGCCTAGCTTATATTCTGGAAACACAAAGTGGTCGCACGAATATACGTCGCCATTAAACTCCATTACTCCGGCATGCCCACAACTTTTAGCTAATGTGCATACACCCGGTTGTTCGCCAATCCAGTTGGCAAGTATAGAATCAAATAGTTGGATATAGTATCTGCCTACATCTTCTCTTACCCATGCGTCGAATATAGTGCATAAAAAGTCGCCCCACTGCTCGGGAGTTACCGAAAAATCGGTAACTTCAGATACATCACTATCCTTCAAAGAGGCCAAGTTTCTGCCATCTTTGTGTTTTGTGATGCGCTCTACGATAGGGGTGAATTGTATATAATGGCAATCTATATCCTTGAAGAAACGATAGAAGTCGAGCGGATAGTCAGCATTGAAGTCATTGACTACAGCCATCGCATTCCACTCTACGCCATGCTTTTTCAACAGATTGATGCCATTCATCACTTTAATGAAAGAGGGTAGCCCTTGTTTATTTTTGCGATATTCATCGTGAAACTCCTGCGGGCCATCAATTGATACACCCACCAACCAGTTATTTTCTTTAAAGAATTGGCACCACTCATCCGTTAGTAGAGTGCCATTGGTTTGTATGCAATTGTCTATCGTTCTACCTTTAGCATATTTCTGTTGCAATTCCATCGCCTTTTTGTAAAAGGAGATAGGGCGCATCAACGTTTCGCCACCATGCCAAGTAAATAAAATCTGTGGCATTGTTTGCGAATTGATATATTGTTCGATGAATTTCTCTAAAAGTTCGTCAGAAAGGATATGCTTGGGGTTTTCTTTGTATAGCTTCGATTTCTCAAGATAATAACAATAATCGCATGCTAAGTTGCAGATAGCTCCCACTGGTTTAAGCATCACATAGAGTGGCTTGGCAAAAGGTGCATATGTAGACATAAAATGTAAGCGTATTTAGGCTAAAACGTAAAATAATCGATTGATTGACTAGTGGCCTAGCCATTATATATGCAAAAATATGAAATCTAACTGATATTAATGATTATGGTCTTTAGTTTATAAGTATTATTAAAGAAAAAAACAATACAAGGTTTAAATATTGATAAAAAGTTTCACAGTATTATGAAACTATTCTATTTTTGTGATGAACCAAAAGTTAAGCAATCAATGTCTATATTTAAACCATTGTTTTTATTATCTTTTATTTTTCTGATATTAACTTCTTGTAAACAAGACTATCAAATCACTGGTTCTTCGTCAATAAGAAGCCTAGATGGGCGTATGCTTTTTATGAAAGTAATGCAAAATGGCGAATGGATAAAGGTGGACTCAGCCGAAATTGTGCATGGGCTTTTTTCGATGAACGGACAAGCCGATTCGGTAATGATGGCAACTCTTTATTTGGAAAATGAAGCTATAATGCCCGTTGTTCTCGAAAAGGGAAAAATCAATATAACGATTGCAGACAATCGCTTGGATGTAAAAGGCACCGACTTGAATAATGCTCTTTATCAATTTATCGATAAACGCAATTCTTTTGAAACAAAATTGGAGCAAATAGATCGTAAAGAGGCACGCATGATAATGGCTGGTGGAGACATAGATGAGATTCAAGCTCAACTAAACAGTGAAAGTGAGGTTGTATTCAATGAACGAAATGAATATATAAAATCTTTCATTTCTGATAATTATGATAATGTATTAGGGCCAAATGTATTTATGATGCTGTGTAGCTCATTGCCTTATCCTGTATTGACTCCACAAATTGAGCAAATATTAGATAATGCTCCTTATACGTTTAAAACACACGGATTAGTTAGGGAGTTTGTTTCTAAAGCTAAAGAAAATATGGAGCTGATAAATGAACATCAGCGAATGATGCAGAACGCTACTAGTGAAATAAGATAAAATAAAAAATGAGGATCATTGATCCTCATTTTTTGTATAGCCTCTATACTTTTCGGGCAGCGAACTTTCAACTGCCACATAAGCCTCTTTCATTGTTGCTTTAATATTATCAACTCCTTTACCTTTTGGTGGAATTGGGTCGTGTATTGTTAATATCATTCTGTGACGATGTATCCATTTTCCTGTGCGGGGCAATATCTCGAAAGAACCATCTATTGTGACCGGCACTACTGGTAGCTGTAAATCATCGGCCAGCTGAAAGGCTCCTTTTTTAAATAAACCCATGTGGCCGCTAAATGTACGTGCACCTTCGGGAAATACTACTAATGACACACCATCCTTTAGTGATCCTTTTGCTTGCTTAATGGTTTCTAGAACCTTTTTAGGGCCTGAGCGATCTACAAATATATGTCCTGCACTTTCGCATGCTTTTCCTACAAATGGAATTTTACGAAGACTCTTTTTCATCATCCACTTAAAGTTTCTACCAAGGAAACCATAGATTAAGAAAATATCAAATGCCCCTTGATGATTGGGTACGAATATATATGATTTATGTTTCTCAACTTTTTCTCTACCATGCACTTCTACGGGTATTAATAGAAATATGCATATAAGCTGTGACCATACTTTACCCGGGTAATATCCCCAAATATGCGCTCCACCCAATAAAGAGCCTATGATAGTAACAATAGCGGTAAGAATGGTTAGCACTAAAAGTATTGGCAAAGCAATACAGATTTGATAAACGTAGTATAGTATTTTCATATATATTAATTTATAATGGCAAATATAAAAAAAGTTTCTGAAGAATTATTGCAGTTATATAAGCTATTATTATAGCCTAATAAAACTCTTATTTTTTCTCTTAATTGTGCTTTGCAAATATATAAATTAACTTGCCAACTAATGTTTTTGATGACTGATTTGAATTGAATCGAAGGTTGCTGAATCAATGGTTGATAATTGAAGCATTTATGATTATTAAATGATTGATTTAATAAGGTAAAATGATTGAAAAAACAACGTTAAATGCATCAAAATACAAGGAAGAAAGAGATGCTTAATTATCAATGTGTTGAGCAGATATAAAAACAAAGCATCCGAATAGACTGATAAAAACTATTCGGATGCTTTGAATAATAGAGCGTAAGTTTGAAATCTACTCTTGTTCTTTCAATTCTTTCAACTCTTTGAGATTCTTTTTAATATTGTGTAAGCGATTTAAGTTCTTACGATAAATCCACATTACAACAAGAAAGCTAGTGGTAAAGATGGTGATAAAGACCAAAATACTAAATAAATTTTCCCAAACACGTTGAGTAAAGAAGAATATTAGTGTTACGAAGAGGAAAATTAAAACACTAATAATGCGTTCACTTATTATCCAACGCTCCATCTTGTTGAAACGAGAGATAACAGTTGCAATAGGCATCTCATCTATTTTGGTTTTAGCTAAATATCGCCCACTATAAACATCCCAAATAAAGGCTGGGATAGCCAACGCAAATATTATGATATATAAGAAATGTGGCATGGTGTGACTCCAAATAAATGCCAATGCTAAACCGATAATGATAAATAATGAAAGCACAATCAGTCGGAAGTTAAATCGACTCATAGTGTGGATGTCTTTAGAGGCATACTCAATAAGTCTTTTAATGCTTTCGTTATCTACAATTTGCTGTTTTTCTAAATGTTTATCGATGGTATTCCACGATTTTTTTAATTCATCTATATCCATATATTAGTCCTCCTTCTTCATTTTTTTAAGTTTGTCTTTAATGCGGCTCAACTTTGTAGCCACATTTGTTACGGTCAGCCCGGTTATTTCACCTATTTCCTCATAGCTTTTTTCTTCTAAATAGAGCAGGATGATTGATTTGTCTAACTGTCCCAATTGGTTGATTAAATGGTACAACTGTTTGAGCATTTCATGGATAGGATCACTTTCGTCCATGATGCCATTTACTTCGGGGTTGAGGGTGACAAATTCGGGTATTCTCTTCTCCTTGCGGATAAAGCTGATGCACGTGTTGAGTGCAATACGATAAATCCAAGTAGAAACCTTGCATTCGTTTCTAAACTTGGGGAAGGCTTTCCAAATGTTTAATACCACTTCTTGGTATAAATCATTGAGTGTGGCGTTGGGGGTAGTATACAAGTAACACACCTTATAGATAACTCGCTCGTAGGTGCGAATCACCTCGAGAAATTCCTTCTCGATATTAGCATTTGATTGTGTTGTGACTGTATCCATTGATAGTTCTTGATTATTGCTTTTGTAGTATAAGTCGTACTATCAATAAATAAATCACAGAAGAAGGTAGAAAAATAAGTTATAAAGTTAAGTTAGCGCTAAGAAATTTGCGCATTTCGTCTATGGATTTTCCACGGCGAAGGGCATAATCAGCCAATTGATCTTCGCCTATCTTGCCAATAGAGAAGTACTTTGCTGCAGGATGGCCAAACATTAAACCGCACACGGTGGCATGTGGCTTCATTGCGCCATTCTCTGTGAGAGTAATGCCTATTTGCTTCATGTCAAGCAATTCATCCAAGATGAAATTGACAGACTGATCAGGGAGAGAAGGATAACCAACAGCCGGACGTATGCCTTGGAAGTTCTCGATGATCAAATCCTTTATGGATAGATCTTCATCTTTTGCATAGCCCCAAGCTTGCTTGCGCACATATTCGTGCATCTTTTCGGTAGCAGCTTCGGCTAGTCTATCAGATAAAGTTTGTACCATAAGGTGCTTATATGGGTCATTTTCGTATAAGCTTTCCATATCGGCATCAATAGTCGAAGCAAACACGCCTACAATATTCGAAACATTATCGGGTGTTTCGTTTTTGCCTTTTGATAGGGGGCTAATAAAATCGCTTAGACAAAGAAATGGATCATCGGCTTTCTTTTGAGTTTGCTGTCTAAGCAGAGGAAGTCTTATGCCGTCTAATAATAAATCATCGCCATCAGAATATGCTTCGCAAAGACGAAAGATGGTTTTTACTTCGTAGGTTTTATCAAGATGATTAAGTAATCGCTCAGCCTCTTTATAGAGTTGAAGCGCTTCAGATGCTTTGGGGCGATCTTCTTCTTTGAACGTAGTTAGCCAGTTGGCTCTACATGCATAGCAACATCTAACCTTAGTGATATCGGCAAAGCGTGGTTGAAAACCCCAAGCATGGAAGAAGTAAATCCAATTGATATAAGGAACGACTTCGTGGATTTTATATGAGATAATTGTAGACATTATCTAAAGCTTAATTGTTGGCCGGCGCGGATATCTTTTACCTGTCCGTCTGAATACAACAACGAGCCGTTCACAAATGTTTTTTCTATTTTCCATTTGAATGTGTGTCCTTCCAAAGGACTCCATTTGCATTTGCTAAGTATTATATCTTTGCTCACAGTCCAAGGATGATAAGGGCGAACAAGTACTAAGTCTGCCTTATAACCTGTACGAATATAGCCACGTTGATTGATTTCGAATATCTCAGCAGGAGCATGGCACATCTTTTCTACAATCTTTTCGATGGTAAATATCTCGTCATCCACCAACTCTAGCATACTTACAAGCGAGAATTGTATCATAGGCATGCCCGAAACAGCTTTTAGTGCACCGCCCACTTTCTCATCCAAAGTATGAGGAGCATGGTCTGTTGCTATCACATCAATTTTACCTGAGTTTACTGCTTTGCGCAATGCATTTTTATCATCGGCCGATTTAATAGCGGGATTGCATTTTATGCGTGTTCCTAAATGCTCATAATCGTTGTCTGAAAATAATAGATGTGCAACGCACGCTTCTGCTGTGATTCGCTTTTGATTATTCAAGGGAGCATTGCTTAATAAATCCAACTCAGCATCAGTTGATACATGAAGTAAATGCAGACGAGTATTATACTCTTTGGCCAAACTTACCGCTAGTTGAGATGAACTATAACAAGCCTCTGTTGAACGAATCTGTGGATGGCAACTAAGAGGAAGGTCGTCTGATTGAGTCTCTTCACATAGCTTCTTTGTATTTTGGCTTATGGTGTTTTGGTCTTCGCAATGGGCTGCAACTGGTAGGTTTGCTTCTGCAAATATCTTGCGTAGAGTCTCCATGCGGTCTACCAACATATTGCCGGTGCTAGAGCCCATAAACAACTTAATGCCACATACAGAATGAATATCTAAGTTCTTAAATTGGTCGGCATTGTCATTGGTTGCACCAAAATAGCATGAGTAGTTGATAAGGCACTTCTCACTATATAGTTTTAGCTTATCTTGCAATGCAGATATAGAAGTTGTTTGAGGAGAAGTATTAGGCATATCCATAACCGAAGTTACTCCCCCTGCAAGTGCAGCTTGACTTTCTGATGTGATATCTGCTTTATGGGTTAAGCCAGGATCACGAAAATGTACGTGATCATCAATAACACCAGGCATTAAATAGCAACCAGAAGCATTAATCACTTCATCGCAAGCGATAGAAGGAACTTGTTCGTTAGTTAAGACTTCTTCAATTGTCTCTCCGGCAATAACTACCGAACCTAAAAACTTCTTACCTTCATTTACGATGATGGCATTTTGAATGAGTATTCGTTTCATTTCTTTTGCGGATATGTATGAAATAGGCTATTTAGTTTCAACTTGATAACACCAAATACTGCTTCGCCAAAGATGCTACTATTCATTTTTGATGTTCCCAATTCGCGGTTGATAAATATTACAGGCACTTCAACGATTTTAAATCCACACTTGAAGGCAGTGAACTTCATTTCTATCTGGAAGGCATATCCTTTAAACTTGATATTGTCTAAATCAATGGTTTCAAGCACTTCTCTACGATAACATTTAAAGCCGGCGGTTGTGTCATGAATGGGCACCCCAGTGATAAGTCTCACATACTTTGAAGCAAAATACGACATCAATACGCGACTCATGGGCCAATTCACTACATTTACTCCACTTACATAACGCGAACCAATAGCTACATCACCCCCTTCTTCTGCACAAGCATTATATAATCTAGGCAAGTCTTGTGGGTTGTGACTAAAGTCGGCATCCATTTCGAATATATATTCATAATGATGCTCAAGAGCCCATTTAAACCCAGCGATATAAGCCGTGCCAAGTCCCAATTTACCTTTACGTTCAACCATGAAAAGTTGTTCAGGAAATTCTTTTTGGAGTTGTTTTACTATATCTGCTGTGCCATCGGGCGAACCGTCTTCAATAATTAATATATGAAAAGACTTTTCTAAATTAAAAACTGCTCGAATGATGTTTTCAATATTCTCCCTTTCATTATAGGTTGGGATAATTACAATGCTATCAGAAGTGGTTTGCATAATGCTATTTTGGTTTATATACAAAAGTAAAGCAAATCTATTAATAAGGAAACAAATGTGTACTAAAACTGTTTATAAATTTGTAATTTTGCGCAAAATATTTATTAAGAGAATATGACTCTCACTCAATTACAACAGTTGTATGCTACACACCCCAATGTGACAGCGCTTCGTGCTATTTTAAACAATAACTCAATCAAACATATTTTTTGTGGTGGACTGAATGCTTCCTCCTCTTCATTATTCTTTTCAGCTTGTATGTCGGATGGAAGATTGCCTTACGTGTTTGTATTGGGCGACTTAGAAGAGGCCGGCTATTTTTACCACGATTTAGTTCAGATAGCAGGAAATGAAAAGACTCTTTTCTTTCCATCTTCTTTTCGTAGAGCCATCAAGTATGGACAGAAAGATGCAGCCAACGAAATACTTCGCACGGAGGTGTTGAGTAGATTGCAAAAAGGTGAAGAGGGGCTTTGTATAGTAACCTATCCCGATGCACTGGCCGAGAAGGTGATTTCACAAAAGGAATTGAGTGATAAGACATTGAAGTTACATATAGGTGAACATGTAGACTCTACTTTTGTAACCGATGTATTGCGCAGTTATGGTTTTGAATATGTAGAGTATGTATATGAACCGGGACAATTTGCGGTACGTGGTAGTATCATTGATATATTTTCCTTTTCGTCTGAATTTCCTTATCGTGTCGATTTCTTTGGTAGCGAGGTTGATAGTATTCGTACATTCGAGGTTGAGTCACAGCTGTCTCGTGAGAAGAAAGATAGCATTACAATTGTGCCCGATTTAGCTACAAGTGGATTGATGGTTAGCTCTTTCCTCGATTTCATTCCGCAGAATACTGTGTTGGCCATGAAAGATTTCTTATGGTTACGCGAAAGGATACAAGTGGTTTATGATGAGGCTCTATCTCCCCAAGCACTGCTCATACAAGAAAGTGAAGAGAATGGTGGAGTTAAGCTTGAAGGGAAACTCATTGATGGGGCTGAATTTACTGTAAGAGCACTAGATTTTAAACGACTAGAGTTTGGTAATAAACCTACAGGCATTGCTGATGCTTCTTTAGAGTTTGATACCACAACGCAGCCTATCTTCCACAAAAACTTCGATTTAGTGGCTTCCTCTTTTACAGGCTATATAAATAATGGATATACACTATATATCTGTAGTGATAGCGTGAAGCAGACCAATCGCATTCGTGATATCTTTGCCGATAGAAAAGACAATATTCAATTTACTCCCGTAGAACGCACTTTGCATGGTGGCTTTGCCGACAATACACTTCGTCTGTGTGTCTTTACCGACCATCAAATATTCGATAGATTCCACAAATATAATCTCAAGAGCGATAAGGCTCGTTCGGGCAAGGTGGCTCTCTCTTTAAAGGAGTTGAACCAATTTAAGCCGGGCGACTATGTAGTGCATACCGACCACGGTGTAGGTAAGTTCTCAGGTCTAGTTCGCATTCAGAATGGCGACTCTACGCAAGAGGTGATGAAGCTTATCTATCAAAATGAAGATGTTGTGTTTGTATCTATACACTCACTGCATAAGGTTTCTAAATATAAGGGAAAAGATGGTGAAGCGCCTCGCTTGAATAAGCTTGGTACGGGAGCTTGGGAGAAACTAAAAGAGCGAACTAAAACGAAGATTAAGGATATAGCTCGCGATTTAATTAAGCTCTATTCGCAACGCCGCGAAGAGAAAGGTTTCTCTTATTCGCCCGATAGTTTTATGCAACGTGAGTTGGAAGCTTCGTTTATCTACGAAGATACCCCCGATCAAAGTAAGGCTACTGCCGAAGTTAAGGTAGATATGGAGAGCGACCGCCCCATGGATAGATTGGTATGTGGCGATGTGGGCTTTGGTAAGACCGAAGTTGCTATTCGTGCAGCTTTTAAGGCTGTGGCCGATAACAAGCAGGTGGCGGTACTCGTTCCAACCACTGTGCTGGCATATCAACACTTCCAAACCTTCAAAGAGCGCTTGAAAGACTTGCCTTGTAGGGTAGATTATTTGAGCAGGGCACGTACAGCAGCGCAAACCAAAGCGGTATTGAAAGGATTGAAAGATGGTGAGATAAATATAGTCATTGGCACGCATCGCATACTTGGTAAAGATGTTCAGTTCAAAGATTTAGGTTTGCTGATTATAGATGAAGAGCAGAAGTTTGGTGTTTCTGTAAAAGAGAAATTACGCCAACTCAAGGTGAATGTAGATACACTTACCATGACTGCTACCCCTATACCTCGCACCTTGCAATTCTCTTTGATGGGGGCTCGCGATTTGAGTGTTATTTCTACTCCTCCGCCCAATAGATATCCCATTCAAACAGAGCTTCACACCTTCAACGAACAGGTGATTACGGATGCCATCAACTTTGAGATGAGTCGCAATGGGCAAGTTTTCTTTGTGAACAACCGCATTGCCAATCTACCTGAGTTGAAGGCTATGATTGAGCGCAATATCCCCGATTGTAGAGTAGCCATCGGTCATGGACAAATGGAACCGAATAAACTAGAGCAGGTGATTCTCGATTTTGTGAACTACGACTACGATGTACTATTGGCTACCACCATCATTGAGAGTGGTATTGATATACCCAATGCCAATACCATCATTATCAATCAAGCGCAAAACTTTGGGTTGAGCGACTTGCACCAGATGCGTGGTAGAGTAGGTCGTAGCAACAAGAAAGCGTTCTGCTATATGTTGGCTCCTCCTTTGTCATCTTTGACAGCCGAGGGTAAACGTCGCTTGCAAGCTATCGAGAACTTCAGCGACTTGGGTAGTGGTATCCATATTGCGATGCAAGATTTGGATATTCGTGGTGCCGGCAATATGCTGGGTGCGGAACAAAGCGGATTTATTGCTGATCTTGGATATGAAACTTATCAGAAGATCCTCTCTGAAGCCGTGCGCGAGTTGAAGACAAACGAATTTGCCGATCTTTATGCTGAAGAACTGAAAGGCGATGGAACGATTGATGGCGAACAATTTGTAGAGGAATGCCAGATTGAAAGTGATTTGGAAGCATTCCTTCCTGCAACCTACGTCACAGGAAGCAGCGAGCGTATGTTGCTTTATCGTGAGCTAGACAATATGAAACTGGACAGCGAAGTGGAAGAGTTTCGTCTTCGATTGATTGACCGCTTTGGTGCAATTCCTACTGAAGCCGAAGAGTTATTGCGCATTGTTGCCTTAAAGCGTTTAGCTGCACGCATAGGAGCAGAAAAGGTATTCCTTAAAGGCGGAAAGATGACGCTATTCTTTGTGACCAACCCGGAAAGTCCATACTTCAATAGCGCCATGTTTGGTAGGGTGATAGCCTATATGATGAAGTATACACGCCGCAGTTTGCTACGCGAACCTAATGGTCGTCGCTCAATGGTTATAAGCGACGTGCCCAATGTAGAAACCGCAGTTGATGTGCTTCGCGAGATGATATCGCTAACGCCTATTATATAACTTATCTATTAAATCTTGACGCCCGATTCTACGCAATTCATTCATAATGTTTTTGCGTTCTTCGGGTTTATACCAAAAGAAGAATTGGCGTTGAGCCAGTTTTTCTTTCTTGTTGCGTGCACTATAAATAGGCTCTAGGGTATATGGGTGATAACCTGTGTACCAAGCTTCAGTAGCCACCGTCATAGGGGTAGGAGTGAAGTCCTGCACCTGCTCTAGATGAAAATCCATCTGCTTGGTTTTTACAGCCAATTCTGCCATATCTTCTTCGGTGCAACCAGGGTGACTCGATATAAAATAAGGAATCAACTGTTGTCGCATGTTGCTCTCTTTATTGATGCGGTCGAAGATACGTTTAAACTCTTCAAACTGTTTGAACGAAGGTTTGCGCATCATGTTCAGCACGCTGTCGCTTGTGTGCTCGGGGGCAACTTTTAGTCGTCCACTTACATGCTTTTCAATCAACTCTTTGGTATATTGAGCCGTACTCTTATTCACGGCTTCATCTTTGCTCTTATGTAGTAGCAAATCATAGCGCACACCACTACCGATGAACGATTTTTTTATCTCCGGCAAGCTATCTACTGCTTTGTAAACATCAAGCAGTGGGCGATGATCGGTATTTAAGTTGGGGCATACCTTAGGATGAATGCACGAGGGACGCTTGCACTTCTTGCATACTTTTTCATCTTTACCACGCATCATATACATATTGGCAGATGGGCCGCCCAAGTCGCTCAGATAGCCTTTGAAGTCGGGCAGTTGAGCCACCTTTTTTACTTCGCTAACTATCGACTCCTTGCTACGACTCATGATAAACTTGCCTTGATGGGCAGAGATGGTGCAGAAAGCACAACCACCAAAACAACCGCGATGAATATTCACCGAAAACTTAATCATGTCGTATGCCGGTATGCGCTTTCCCTTATATTTAGGATGTGGAAGGCGAGTATATGGCAGTTCGTAAGAGTGGTCTAACTCTTGTTGCGACAACGGAGGAAAAGGAGGGTTTACCACCACTATCTCGTTGCCTACAGATTGAAGAATACGTGAAGCTTCATATTTGTTCGACTCCTCTTCGATGTGCTTGAAGTTGGCAGCTTGCTTCTTCTTATCTTTCAAGCAAGCCTCGTGCGAACTAAGCACCAAGTCGCTTTCGAGCGGTTGAAAAGACTTGCTTAAATAAACGGTTTGTGGAATGTCGGTAGGTATTGATTTATCTTCCGAATTATTCATACGCTTACACAATTCCAAGATAGGCTTTTCGCCCATTCCATAGATTAGTAAATCGGCACCGCTATCACACAAAATGCTCTTTTGCACCTTGTCTTGCCAATAGTCATAATGAGTCAATCGGCGCAAACTAGACTCTATACCACCCAGTATTACAGGTACATCAGGATATAATTCCTTTAATATCTTACTGTAAACGATTGAAGGATATTCCGGACGCATATCGGGACGTCCATCGGGAGTGTAGGCATCTTCACTGCGTAGGCGCTTGTTGGCTGTGTATTTATTCACCATCGAATCCATACAGCCGGCACTGATGCCAAAGAATAGACGGGGACGACCGAGCTTTTTGAAATCGCGCAAGTCATCTCTCCAGTTTGGTTGTGGCACAATAGCTACTCTCAAGCCTTCTGCTTCGAGCAAACGACCTATCACTGCTGCACCAAAAGAGGGATGGTCTACATAAGCATCTCCGCTAAATAAAATAACATCCAGCTCATCCCATCCACGAAGCTCCATTTCCTTCTTCGTTGTGGGCAACCAATCGGTTAGTCTATATTCTTTCATATTGCAAAGATAAATAGAATATATACAACCTGCTGCTGCTACAGGATTAAAATGAAAAATAGAAACAGATTTTAAACTAAATAATGGCTAAATTAACGCATGAATAAAGCAGAATACAAACCATCCACATAGTGCAATTTTAAGAATCGTACTAAAAAGAAAACCGATAAAAGCACCAAAACCAGCCTTGAAAGCTAAGTCTACCTTCTTTCCACTAAGCAATTCGCCTATGAATGCGCCAGCAAAAGGCCCAACAACTATGCCCCATGGAGGAAAGATTATTACGCCTATTAAAGTGCCAATTAAACAACCCCAGTTTCCCCATTTTGTTCCACCTAGTTTTTTTACCCCTAGCATGGGAATAAAGTAATCGGCTACTTGAATGATGATGACCAGCATCAGCCAAATAAGAAGTTGCTTAGCTGAAAAACTAACTTTGTCAGTAAAATGAAGAGCTACTATAGAGAGGTATGCAATTGGTGGTCCGGGGATGATTGGTAGAATACAGCCAACCAATCCTACTAGGAGTAGAATTGCACCAATAATGATTAAAAATATATCCATTGAACGATTTAAGAATTATGGAATAGAGAATTGAATGGTCATATGTTCGCCATCATATATTTCACGAAAACCTATCTTCTGTTCAGAAAGATAGGTTTTTAAATCATGAAAAGCTTCACTATTTTCCATAATGATTTCAAGCACTTCACCTTTTGGAGTGCAATACAATGCTTTAATAGCCGGTATTAGCGGACTATAATCAGTTAGTCCGCAAGTGTTGATAGTAATCATAGTTTTATATTATTCGTCGGCCGGTTGTGCATGCAGCCAACTCAAATACAAACGTATAAGTTGTTGCAGGCCAAAGGCTTTCATGTTGTTATGATAAATTACGTCAATACAAAGATCGAGTAGGTCTTTGCTGTCATTTTCATGGCTAGCAATGAGCGAACGCACATTTAATCTAAGTTTCTCAAGCACATCTTCATCCACAATGCCGTTGCTATCAATCAGGTGGCGGAATAGGGCATACTTCTCAATAGTTCTCAAATTAGCTTCTGATACCTCGATAGTGCGTGTGCCACTTGTATTGGCTTGTATAGTATATTCTTTCATTGTTGTAATATTTAAAAGGTTGATATGGCAAAGATAGAAATTTACTTAAAAGCGCCAACATTTGAACTATGTTTTTTGCATAGAATCTATGCAAGTAGTTTTTTAGGCACTGCATATCGATTAGTTTCATCGTGGTGAAACTAAAGTTTCACGCTGATAAAACTAAAGTTTCGCCACGGTGAAACAAAAATTTCATTTTAATGAAACTAAATGAAACACCAATCAACTAGTAACAGAATAACTACTTTGTTGCGAAGAAATTTAATATGGAAGCCATGATGGTAGCTCGGTGTGCCTCCGATTGTATGCTTTCGAAAGGAAAACCGAGTACAAAAGTTTGATAAGCCCCTTTATAGGCAATGCCTGCACTTTCGTTTCCGTCAGCATAAGAAAAAACCGAAAAGGCATCGCCAGTAGGGTAGATGCAATCGGGAGAGGTAACCGCATAGCTTTTTTCATTTATCATTCTAGGAATGGTGATGGTTTGACCAATGCCGTTGATTGTACCCGACGTGCGACTCGAAGGGTTACCATTGTATTGATACTTTAGAATCTGCTCAGTGAAATTGCGATTGCCTTGAGTGTGGCTCATGTCGCTACCCACATAGGCACCGCTTATCAATATATTTCCACCGGCACTGGCGTAGGAGGTTAGTGCGCGTTGCATGGGCGATGAGAATGTTTTATAGTACTTCAAGTCGTTGGCATCTTCCTTTTCTAGTCCTAAAATTAAATCTACCACTGCATAGTTTTCCATTTGAACTCGACCATTCTCGATGGCTTCGTCGCTGCAAGACACAAAACTATAATCACCGGCAGCTCTTATTGCTCTGCCATGTATATATGGATAATCAAAAGTATTGCCTGCAACGACAGTTCCCTCTAGCTCATTGCCGCTATAGCCAAGTGCCGTTTTACCCTCTTTGCCACCCTGTTTTCTATCAAATACTTGTTGCGCTCCACTCAACGAGATATTCTTGTGATAAGCAACACCCGGGTCTTCGCTGATATCAAATCCGGCTAGAGTAGGGGTGTTTATCACAGCCGGTCCACTCAAACGATTGAATCCATTTACAATCAATACTTGAGATTTTTCGTTGGGAGCTTTATAAGCCGAGAGAGTTTCGGAAGGGAAACTGATGCCACCTTTATTAGCTGCTGCTATTTTGAATGAATAGATAATGCCCGGCTCAATATCTACCGTGTAAGAGTTGTCTTTTACCAATACACCATTGTCGAAGCTGTTGTTTCCAACAGCCATATACACCACATACTCTTCGGGTGTGGCTGTAGGCTCTAGCGGATCATTTTCGCCTTTCCAAGATAGATCAAGCGTATTCTTTTTTCTACCAAACTCTATTGCAAAGTTGCTGATGGGCAATGGTTGCACTACATAGTCTGTGCCATGCTGTTGGGACAGATATTTTAGTGTTGCTTTATAGATAGCTCTAGATAGAGTAAACTTGAAATTAGGATCATGCCCAAGTCTCATATCGGCAAAGTTTTGATGCGACAACAATTCAACAATGGTTGAGGCTGCCGATGGCAATCGGGTTTCGCTATAATTGCGATTCCACATAGCACGTCGAGTCCAATTCACATTATGGTTAGTCTTGATATCACTTTGAATTTGCGTAAGCACCAAGTCGGACAAATCGCGCGATGTGTAGCGGTTTGTACCTGCTGCCAATTGGCCATTATTAAAGTCGGTTGTATAAATACCTAGCGTACCAATTAGTTCATCGGACGCACTGTAGCCGGCATCACTGTGTATACCCATCGACATTTCAAAAGGCACACCAAGTCCCTGCTTTGTTGGGTTGAATATAGAGCCACCCGAAAGATAATTCATCATCAGCGAACGGGTGTTGATATCATCAGCATAGTCGTTTTCGCCTTTGCGGCCACTATAAACCTCATAAGGCATTCCACTCCACTGAGCATTATAACGAGCACCCTCTAAATAACGAGGATAGCCACTCACCGAGTTTCCTCTAACTATATTACCCATTCCACCTCCAAAGCGAACAGCGTCGGCAGAGATAACTCCTTTCTCCTTACTTTCATTAGTAAGCACCACCATTCCATAAGGGTTGCTTCCTTTTTCAAAATCGAAGGTGCCTAGATATACCCATGTGCCTCCACCTATTTGCTGGTTCACGGTAAACTCGGTGATACCCCCTTTGTGTAGCACCACATACTTTGCATCAGTTATGCTATTGGGGAGAGATTGATAAGATACATATACAGCATAACTACCACTCTCGGGGATAGTTGGAATCCAAGAAGCAAAAGCTTTATCTTTTTTCTTTTCTGTTTTGGTGAAACGGGCAGATCCACTAGTAAAAGGGTTTTCATTATCATAATAGAATTGCTTGCGTTGGGCAAATCCACTGTTACTTGTTGTTTGCCATCGAGACTTCCTGCTGTTTTCATCCACATAAAAAGAACCGTTCGATGTGTCATTATCAACTATTACCTCATATCGTTGAGTGTCTCTTTCGCGAGGAGTAAACACATTGGCACCAGCATTTTCGAGCATCGGTATGATATAAGGCACAACAAACGATTGAGTAAATAGGTCTTCGGTTGTGCAAAACAAGTATGGGCGTTGCCATCCCCACTCATTCATATCGTTTTTGTAGTATGCTCCATGGCTTTGCCATACAGCAATGTGTCTATTTTGTAATCCTTTGCTTACTTGATGAGGAGAAGATGTGTTTTCTACCCAAGGATTGCCTTTGTAGTTGAGATTGGTGTAAAGCTTATCTTTTATTTTATCTTTTCCGAGATAGATATTGGGTATCAAATTTTCGATAGACTGATTGCCAGAAAGAATCTTAATTTGATATTTATTCAATGATTTAGGAAGTAGACTTTTGACTTCTTTATATAGCCTGTTTACTTCATTGGTTCTCATTGGTTGATAAGAAAAATCCTCAGATACAGTAATAACTATCGATTTGCCGGAATGGTCGATATTGATGTTGTCTACAGTGGGTTGTTTAATTTTTGCAGTAATGGGATAAGTATGTATCAACTCTTTAAGTTGAGATTCAAAACGTTGCTCATCGTTTTGAGCATAAGATGGATTTACACAAAGTAGAAACACAAAGAATAGACAAGAAAGAAACTTCTTCATATAGCAAAATGAAATAGGGAATAGGTAATAGGTGAGTTTATTATTCGGTATATAATAAACGCAAATTTGCACAGTCTACATTTAAGAAATTGACTAAATAATTTTCAATGCCCTCAAACTCTTCATCAATCACTCTAAAAGCTTCGAGCAGATACTCCTCTTTTACAGTAAGCATCACTTCTAGTTCTGGATATCTTTTTACGATATGAGCATACTTATCACGGAGAAACTCGGCCGATAACATATAGTCTTTCATAATCTCTTTTCTATCTACCATCATGGCAGATAAGAATAAAGCTCCAGCCAAGCCAGTACGGTCTTTTCCTGCAGTGCAATGAAACAGAAGTGGAGTATCTTTTATATCAAGAAGCAATTCAAAGAAAGATTTTAGAGTTGATTGATAGTTTCGAATAACATTGGCGTACATCGATTTCATAAACTCTTCGGGGCTTTCAACATTGGTGAAATTGAGCATGCTGATGTCACCGGCTGTAATTGGTAGTTCTATGTACCTAGATACTGTTTGCGGCAAATGGTCCACACCACTTTTAGTCTCTTGTTTGCTTCTGAAATCTATTACCGTGCGAAGTGGAAGTCGACTGAGATAATCAAGATCTTCTGAAGTAAGAGTAGTTAAATCGTCGGAGCGAAATAGTTTGCCATACTTCACTGTTTTGCCAAATGCATTGGTATATCCTCCTAAATCACGCATATTGTATGTGCCATTCATAGGTAGCTTACAAACGCTATTATTCTCTTTATTCATCTTGATAATCTAAATATTAATTTGAAATTTATCAGCATCTTTCCATGCCGGAAACTTTTCGCGGAGTACTTTAAGTATGTCTAAATCTAAAGTGGCAGTAATGCAGTCTTCGTCTCCATCATTGGCCAAAGCTATTACTTCACCTTTTTCTGAAATGATAGCGCTACCGCCATTATATACAATTCCATATTCATCTGTTCCGGTGCAGTTTGCTCCACAGGCATAAGATAAATTCTCAATAGCACGAGCCCTTAATAAGATATCCCATGAAGTTCGTCTTGATTCGGGCCAGTTGGCCACATAGATTATTAAATCATAAGCATTATCTACGTTGCGGCTCCACACAGGAAAACGTAGGTCATAACATACTTGCAAGCAAATGTTCCAACCTTTGTAGGGTATTATAGTCTTACTATTGCCTGCTGTGTAGTAATGTCCCTCTTCTCCCATTCTGAAAAGATGACGTTTGTTATAATAATACTCTTTCCCATCAGGAGTTATAAAGAAGGCTCTATTATAATATACATTATTGTTTATACACATAAAGCTACCAACAAGAGCAACTTTAAACTCTTTAGACATTGCTTTTATACTTTCAATGGTTTTGCCTGTCATCGGTTCAGCTAGCTTTTCGCAATTCATGCTAAATCCAGTAGAAAACATTTCAGGTAAAACAACAATCTCCGTTGTTCCGTCAAGCTGTTGAAGCTTATCACGGAGCAAACGGAGATTTTCTTGTTTATTTTCCCAAACAATATTTGTTTGGAATATAGTAAGACGAAGTGGCGTCATAGACTATGTTTTGTTATACATCTCCAAGGCAAAATAGCTCTGGATGCTTACCTTTAAAACCTTTATAGTATAACTTAATTTCCTTCATATCTTTATCAATATCTCCAGTAGGCACAATTGCCTTAGTGGCTGATATTGTTTTAGATGGATAGTCTATACCAATTAATACAATAGGCACTTGAGCTTTCATTGCGATGTAGTAAAATCCTTTTTTCCAGTTTGGATTGCATTGGCGAGTACCTTCAGGAGTAATAGCCAAATGAAACTTTTTACGAACAGCAAACTGTTCAGCCATTTGGTCTACTAGTGAATTTTTGCGTCCTCTGTAAACAGGTATACCACCTACAGCCTTAAATATCAATCCTAGAGGAAAAAAGAACCATTCCTTTTTCATCATAAAACTAGTCTTACGACCAATTGAACCATAAAATAATTTACCGATAAAAAGGTCTAAGTTGCTAGTATGCGGTGCCGCACAAACCACGCATTTGTCATAGTTGGGCACCGTCACATTTGTTTTCCAGCCTAATAAACGAAAGTAAATGAAGCTGTATAAAGCTTTTTTCATTATTTGTTTAATTTCTCAATCGCATCAATTATCTCATTGATTTTAGCGTTGAAGTCTGCACGAAATTTCTTATAAAAACCTTTTACGTTTCCAGGTTCAGTATGACTAATACGGCTAACAAATTCATCTTGCATACGAAGAATATCAGCCATTAATTGATCAGCTTTCTCTTTATCTGTACCGGGAATCAATAAGCTACTTACTAAGCATTCTGCAAACAATTCGCCAGCAATATAATTGACGTTCTTTTTTAGTTGTCTTCTACTTGCCATAATCTTTTAATTATTAAAGTGAATATAAAATATATCGCGGTAAAGATAGACACTTTATTCCGCTTAGACAAAATTAGTATTAAAAATAGTACCCTAGATTAACATAGAATGATGCTTTCTTACTCTGGTTAGAGTATCCTATAGAAGCTTCAAGAGGGCCAAAGAAGCTGTTGTATGCATAGCCTGCATCTACACCAAATTTGCATTTACTTTTGAACATGTCAAAGAAGTCATTGTCCGAAAATAAAACATTTCCTGTAATGCTAATATAATTGTTGCCACCAATGCGTTGACGTAATTTGATGGCTCCAATAAGAACTGAATTTTGTATAATTTCCATTCTGTTGATTCCTGCAAAAGGCATTTGTTGTGGAACAAAGCGTCCAAAATAGTTACCTCCAATAAAGTTGACGAAAGGATAACCAATGTGATCTCCAATTAGTACTCTACCATAAATTGATGGCAATATGCTAAAATGTGAAGTGGGTGAGAATGCACTAGTCCAAGATGCATTAACTGCAGAGAAAGGAGAGTGCCCATTATAATTTGCAAAATTAGATGTATACAGTGAATACCCAGCTTTAAAGTCTGTACCTCTAGTTGGAAAATAGGCTGTATTGAAAGAGTTATAATGCACGTTTGCAAAATAGGTAAAGAAATGTTCTGGCTTAATCTCTATATCAAACTGTGGTGTATTGTATAAGAAATTACTATATTTATAATAATCAAAACGAAGTCCGAATGCAAAGCGGAAGTTTCTAAACCATACATCCGAGAAACTAAATTCGCCCAATTGGTGCTTATAAGAGGTGTTGTATGCTTTTTTACCTCTGTCATAAATATTTAAATCATTGTACTCAAATTGATAAGCAAAATTGAAATTACGCATTTGCAATGGTTCGATTGTATAATCAGCACGTGCTATATAGCGTTGTCCCAATCGTCCGGTAATAGCCACTTTTGATGGTATTTTTGTTTTCAAATTGAATGTAGCATTAAGAAGTAATGAAGCAATTTCTTCTGAGTCAAATCGAATACCCAGATTTAAATTTTTATCATACTTTTCTTCCAATAAAAAATCGAGATTATATTTGTCTCCATCTGTCTGAGTCAATTTGTAATTAACATTTGAATATGCTTGCGATCCTCTTAGGATAGATAATGCATTTTCAAGTTGCTCTTTAGTAATAAATGGGCTGTTTTCTTTCAGTTTACATTTGCGAAGCATCCATTTTTTGTCATCATCTTTAATGCCTGAAAAGCTGATTTTATCAATTGGAATTTGTTTATCCTCTATACCAATAATATTGTAAAATGGATAATTGGGAGTATAGTCCTCTGTAAGTCCCAGATGTTTTTTTAATTCCAAAAGCTCGTTCCACTTATTTTTTGTTGCTTCTTCTCCTCTTATCATTAATGTATCTAATGCCGTAGAAGTAAAACTTGCAGATGAGAACCCCTTTACATCTACCTTGATATATAAGTCGGTAGCCTTAATATTTTTTTCATAACTAGCTTGTCCTGTAAGATCGATGATTTGAAACAATACATCAGATACAGAATTGAGCTCATTGCTTGTTTTTAATGCATTTTGCACATCAATACCTATAATAATATCGGCACCCATTGCTCTACATACATCAACAGGATAATTATCTATCATCCCTCCGTCAACAAACACCATGCTATCTTGTCTCATTGGGGTGAACACACCTGGTATAGCCATGCTTGAGCGCATAGCAAAAGGTAGTTCTCCATTGTGAAATACATGCTTTGATCCATTTACAATATCTTCTGATACACAAGCAAATGGAATGGGGAGTTTATTAAAGTTAATAGAATCATGATATCCCATAGTAAGATCTTGGAAAAGATTATAAAGATTGACTCCTTGAATCATTCCACCTGAAGCCTTGCGTCTTAGCTTTTTGCTAAGTGGTACAGAAAGAATGTAGGTCTCAGCATCTTTACGCTCTTCCATTGATTGTTCGCTTCTTTTGATTTTGTCACTCAATAAGAATAGCCAGTCTTGGGCTTTCACCATGCTGTCGAGTTGATGAGGGGTATAACCAATGGCACTTAATCCTCCAACAATCGATCCCATACTTGTGCCAGCAATATAATCGATAGGTATCCCTGCCTCTCTTATCACCTTTAAAGCGCCGATATGGGCTACACCTTTAGCTCCTCCACCGCTTAATACTATACCTACTTTTTTTCTCGTCTCATCTGTGTTTGTTTGTCCTACAACGGGCATTACGCAGGTTAAGCATAAAAATACCGCTAATGTGAAAACTAAATAATTTCTCATATATTTCATTTGTAATTATGTTATTATATAATAATACAAAAATAGTCTTTAAATTGTTTTAACAAAACGAAAATACGATAAAATTGTAATATATAAATGTCAATAATAGATAGATTAATAGATATTGTACTGAAGATGTATAAGTTTTATTTGTGGTTCTTTTTATTTTCGGAAAAAATAAACGAAATTTGCAAAGATTTCAATTTACACATAGAAATTACTAACACCTTTATATAAATATAAAATTTAATTCAAAATGACTAAGAGTGCATTGCAAATTGCTAGGGCTGCGTATAAGCCCAAACTTCCTAAAGCGTTGAATGGAGCCGTGAAGGCTGTAGAGGGTGCAGCAACTCAATCAGTAGCTGACCAAGAAGAAATCAAAAAACTATTTCCTAATACATATGGTATGCCTCTTATCAAATTTGAGGCTGGTGATGCTGTACAATTGCCTGCCATGAATGTTGGGGTTATTCTTTCAGGTGGACAAGCTCCTGGTGGACACAATGTGATTTCAGGTTTATTTGATGGTATCAAATCATTAAATGCAGATAGCAAACTATATGGCTTCATCCTTGGCCCTGGTGGTTTGGTAGATCATAACTATATGGAATTAACAGGCGAAATCATTGATGAGTATCGCAATACTGGCGGTTTCGATATTATTGGTTCTGGTCGTACTAAATTAGAATCTGCAGAGCAATTTGAAAAAGGTTATGAAATCTTGAAAGAACTTGGTATTAAAGCTCTTGTTATCATTGGTGGTGACGACTCAAATACAAATGCTTGTGTATTGGCTGAATATTATGCAGCTAAACAATATGGCGTACAAGTTATTGGATGTCCTAAAACTATCGACGGTGACTTGAAAAACGAAATGATTGAAACTTCTTTCGGTTTTGATACAGCTTGTAAAGTTTACTCAGAAGTAATTGGTAATATCCAACGCGACTGTAACTCTGCTCGTAAGTACTGGCACTTTATCAAATTGATGGGACGTTCAGCTTCTCACATTGCTCTTGAATGTGCTTTGCAAGTTCAACCAAACGTTTGTATTATCTCTGAAGAGGTAGAAGAAAAAGATATGTCATTGGATGATGTAGTAACCTATATCGCACATATCGTGGCAAATCGTGCTGCTGAAGGCAACAACTTCGGTACAGTATTGATTCCAGAAGGTTTGGTTGAGTTTATCCCAGCAATGAAACGTTTAATTTCTGAATTGAACGATTTCTTAGCTGAGAATGCTGAAGAGTTCTCTCACATTAAGAAATCTCATCAACGCGAATATATCATTAGCAAGCTTTCTCCTATTAATTCTTCTGTATACGCTAGTCTTCCTGAAAGTGTAGCACGTCAGTTAACATTAGACCGTGACCCTCATGGCAACGTACAAGTTTCTTTGATTGAAACAGAAAAATTGTTGTCGGAAATGGTTGCAACTAAGTTGGCTACATGGAAAACTGAAGGCAAATTTGTAGGTAAGTTTGCAGCTCAACACCACTTCTTTGGATATGAAGGACGTTGTGCAGCTCCATCAAATTATGATGCAGATTATTGTTACTCATTAGGTTTTACAGCATCTATGTTGATTGCCGATGGTAAAACAGGCTATATGTCATCTGTCCGCAACACAACTGCTCCTGCCGAAAAATGGATTGCAGGTGGTGTGCCTATCACTATGATGATGAACATGGAACGCCGTCACGGTGAAATGAAACCTGTTATTCAAAAAGCTCTTGTTAAGCTAGATGGTGCTCCATTCAAAACATTTGCTTCAAAACGCGATCAATGGGCTTTGATTACAGATTATGTTTACCCTGGTCCAATCCAATACTTTGGTCCTACTGAAGTTTGCGATCAGCCAACTAAAACGTTGAAGCTAGAGCAAGGTAAGTAATCAAAATAGCATAATAACGGTAAATGATATTCAGCTAAACAGTCTAGATATCATTTACCGTTTTCTTTTTATTTGTATGGTAACACATAAGAAAGCTCCTCGTAAAAAAGTAGCTCAGAAAACAAAAAAAACATCAAAGTCATTGCGTGGCAAAACCTCTAGTCGTGTTATGCCTATATGGCTACGTGCAGTGATTGCTTCTTTGATGAGTGTTGCTATTTTTTGTGCTTTTTACTTTTGGTTTATTAAGCCTTATTCTTATCGCTGGAAACCCTGTTACGGACTAAAAGTATATGGTGTATGTGTGCCTTGCTGTTATGATGTTCATGGCATTGATATATCACATTACCAAGGCGATATAGACTGGAGTAAAGTAAATGAAACCCGCGATACCAAGTTCCCAATTGAATTTGTGTTTATGAAAGCCACTGAAGGAGGCACCCATTTAGATACAACCTTTCAGCGAAATTTCGAAACAGCCGGTCGTTATGGGCTTATAAGAGGTGTGTATCACTTTTTTTCTCCAACAACAGATCCTATCAAACAAGCTGATTTTTTTATAAAGACTGTGAAACTTTCAGCAGGCGATTTGCCTCCGGTTTTAGATGTTGAAGTAATAGGAAGGGCTTCTACCGACGAACTAAAAAAGAACGTGAAGATATGGTTGGATAGAGTTGAGAATCATTATGGTGTAAAGCCCATTCTTTACACCTCGTATAAGTTTAAGAATAAATATTTGTCAGACACTCATTTTGATATTTACCCTTATTGGATAGCCCATTATTATGTTGAGGCTGTAAAATATCAAGGCAATTGGCATTTTTGGCAACACACCGATGTGGGCACAGTGCCAGGCATACAACACGATGTTGACTTAAACGTTTTTAATGGCACCTTCGAAGAGTTGAAGGAGCTTACTATAAAGTAAATTTTACTGCTGCCCAGCGATTTTTTTCGTTATAATGTTCAAAATGCAGGCCATTGCGAGCAGCTTCCTCTTTAATCATAGGAATGTCATCTACATAAAAACCACTCATATATAGTGTAGAACCTTTATGCATACATTCTACATAATATTTCATGTCATTCAACAGAATATTGCGATTAATGTTGGCAATAACAATATCAAATTTCCCTTCGCTCTTTAAAGCAGATGCATCTCCCTGTTTTACAGTGATATTATCCACATGATTCAATTCTATGTTTTCGAATGAATTACGCACACACCATTCATCAATATCGATGGCCGTGCATGGTTGTGCACCACGCATGCGTGCAAGAATTGCTAAGATAGAGGTTCCACATCCCATATCAAGAAGCGATTTGCCGGTTAAATCATCATTTAGCAACTCCTCTACAATAAGGCTTGTTGTCTCGTGATGTCCTGTGCCAAAAGCCATTTGTGGATTTATAACAATGTCATACTCTAATTGAGGAATGTCTTGATGAAATGAGCTGTGTATCACGCAACGCTCACCAATTATAATTGGTTGAAAGTAATTCTTTTCCCATTCTTCGTTCCAGTTTTTATCTTCTGCTTCGGCATATTGATAAGTGATATTGGTATCGGGTAATGGAAAATCATTAATTACCTCATCAATAGCTTCAATCTGACAAAACTCTTGTTGGATATAAGCTTTTAACTCCTCATCCGACGATACAAAACTTTCAAACCCAACATCTCCTAAAACAGATGCAAGAACATCATATACTGTTTCGTTGCTTGGTTGCGATTTAAAAATGAACTCAAAATACTTCATGGTTGTTATTTTTTGCGACAAAGATAGATAAAATAGGGAAATCCCTATGATTGTTTGGGGAAAATCTCCTTGATGGGGTATTTCACTCACTTATATTTGTAACATAAATAATTATCTAGAGTTTAAACAAATACCATAAAGATATGAAAAAGATTGCTCTTCTATTAATTGTAGCGTTAAGCATTCCGATAGGAATGATGGCTCAAGATGATCTATACTTCGTACCTTCAAAAAACAAGAAAGAAGTAACTACTACTCGTGTGCAGGCAGCGCCTTCCACAACTACCAACACCAATGTATACACTACACCTGGTAGCACAGTTGTGATACAAGAACGCAATGGCAATATGCGCGATGTAGATGAGTATAACAGACGATATACTTCTCGCGATAACGAGTTTTCATATAATAATGATACACTTTATATCACCGAAAGACAACAACCCGCTCTTCAAGGAGAATGGGTGAATGGTGGTTTTGATGGAAGTCAAGACGATTATGAATATGCAGAACGTATTATACGCTTTCGCAATCCTCGTTATGCTATAAGTATAGGAAGTCCTCTGTATTATGATGTAGTCTATGGTCTTAACTCATGGAACTGGAATGTTTATGATGATGGACTTTATGCCTATGCTTTCCCTACATTTAGCAACCCACTTTGGTGGAATTGGCGCTATAACTCTTTTGGCTGGGGATGGAACTCTGGTTGGGGTTGGGGATCTAGCTGGGGCCCATCTTGGGGATGGGGACCATCATGGGGCGGCCCAGGATGGAACAGACCAGGCTGGAATAGACCAGGTTGGGGACCATCATGGGGCGGACCGGGTTGGAATAGACCAGGATGGGGACCATCATGGGGCGGCCCAGGATGGAACAGACCAGGCTGGGGTAATAATACCTATTACAATAATAGACGTTCTTCTGGAAGTTCAAATATTGGTTCAAGTCGTCCATCTTCAGGTTCAAATGGCAACCGTGTCTCTTCGGGCACAAATGGCAACCGAGTATCTGCAGGAAGTTCAACGCGCCCAGGCTCTACAAGCACTGCCACTCGTGGCGAAGGCACAAGCTCATCTCGTAGAGTTGTAGGTACACGTGTTTCATCTTCGGATAGACAAAACCAAACTTCAACTCGTCCGGGTTCATCTTCTACTTCAACACGTCAAGAAGGTACAACTTCTACAAGACCATCTTCTTCTACTTATACGCGTCCAAGTAGTACAAGAAACTCAGAATCTGGTTCAGTAAGCCGCCCATCAAGCTCATCAAGTAGCAATAGTGGTACTTACAATCGTGGTAGCTCATCGTCTAATCGTAGTAGCTCATCATCCAATCGTAGCAGTTCGTCTTCATCATCAAACAGTCGTTCTTACGATAGCTCCTCTTCTCGTAGTTCTTCTTCATCTTCTTCGTCAAGAAGTTATTCTTCAGGAAGCAGCAGCAGTTCACGTTCATCAGGAAGTAGTTATTCAAGTGGTGGCAGTTCATCTCGCAGTAGTGGTGGCGGCAGCTCATCTCGCAGCAGTGGTGGTAGCAGCCGACGATAAACTAGATATAAACCTTTTAAAAGAAATTACATTATGAAAAAAATAAAAATAGCACTTCTCTCAGCCTGTGTTTTATTGGCTGGTGGTGCAGTATCAGCACAAGGCACTATATATGATGCTACTCGATTATTAGGAAGCGATTTGAACGGAACTGCCCGCTATGTAGGTATGGGTGGTGCAATGGGAGCCCTAGGAGCAGATATTACAACAATGAGCACTAACCCTGCCGGTACTGGATTGTATCGTAGTAGTGATGCGATGGTGTCATTTGGTTTTGGCAATAGCAATGTAAAAAGTCAATATGGCAACTCAATAAATCAACTAGACCATTTTTATGGCTCTTTTGATAATGCAGGTATTTTATATGCTTATAAAGTAGGAAATCATACACCTCTTCGTTTTGTGAACTTTGGTTTCAATTATCGTCGCACCAAGAATTTTGATCGTAATGTGTTGATGAATGGTACTTATTTTGCTTCACAAACTGAACAGATGGCCGATATGGCAACTAATTCGGGTGCTTCTTTAAGTCAACTAGAATCAGGTAGTGCTTATTCTAATCAATTTTTGCCTTGGCTTGGTATTATGGGTTATGACTCATATTTAATTGATCCTGTTTATAATGCCGATGGTAAACTTACCGGTTATTCTCCTTTCTTTCAATTAGGTGATGAAGTAGATGGAGTTTATCAAGCAACAGAAAGAGGTGGAGTAAATGAGTTTGACTTTAATCTATCTTTCAATGTTAACGACCGTTTTTATGTTGGGGCTACACTAGGCGCTTACTATGTAGATTATACTCGTAGAAGTACTTATGAAGAAGGTTTCTTCTATCAAGATGCAAGTAATACTTGGAAAGAACTTGGTGGTTATACATTGGATAATTACTATAACGTAACTGGTTCTGGAGTTGATTTTAAACTAGGTTTTATTCTTCGCCCATTCGAAATGTCACCATTCAGAATTGGTGCAGCAGTTCATACTCCTACGTTCTATCGTTTAACAGAATATGGCTCGGCCAATTTAAATTATGATGTAGATGTGTATAATGCTACAAACTCTACCTATGAAGGAATGAGTGGAACTGTATATCCACATGATAATAGTGGATACGAATGGCAAAGCGAAACTCCATATAGAGTGGTTTCACCTTGGAAATATAACTTGAGTTTGGGATATACTGTAGGTACAGTAGCAGCTTTAGGTTTAGAGTATGAATATGCTGACTATTCAACAACAAAAATGAAATATGATGATGGAGTAACTATGCAACAAGAAACTCAGGATGCTACAGATATGTTGAATGGAGTGCATACTATAAAGGTAGGAGCTGAATTTAAACTTACACCCGCTTTTGCAATTCGTGTAGGATATAATCATGTAACAGCTGCTATGAAAGATGATGCCTTCAAAGAGTTGCCATCTAATAGTGTGCGTACTGATACTGAATATTCTAACTTGAAGGCTGTTAACAATTATACTTGTGGTTTGGGCTATCGTGGCAATTATTTTTATGCAGATTTAGCTTATCAACACAATGCTTATAAAGAGCACTTTTATGCTTTTGAAAATGCTTATCTAGACAAAACAAAAGTAACCAATAGAAATAATAGAGTCGTAATGACACTTGGTGTTCGATTTTAATAAATAGAAGAATGTTTTTTTAGTTGTATTATAACTTGTGTGTGTAAAAAATCCCCGGTTAGAGCTAAGCTCGAATCCGGGGATTTTTCAGTTTCTTATTTGATACTCAAGTTAATATTCAATCTTATCCATCTTTGCAGTCCACGCTTCAAAGGCTTTCAAAGCTTCTTGATGAAGTAATATTTCTGATGGTAGCTTTCTATCTTGAGGTTTATGTTCAATTTCATCATAGATAAACGAATCATCAAACCCAATATCCTTTGCATCCGATTTATTGTTTCCATAATACATTCTATCTAAGCGTGCCCAATAGATAGCACCAAGGCACATGGGGCATGGTTCGCACGAGGTATATATTTCATAACCACTCAAATTGAATGTACCTAATTTTGCACAAGCTGCTCTGATGGCATTAACCTCAGCATGAGCTGTAGGATCGCTCAAAGCTGTTACCTTATTTACTCCCTCAGCAATAATTTCTCCATCTTTGGCAATGACTGCTCCAAAAGGTCCTCCACCGTTCTTTACATTCATTATTGAAAGTTCGATGGCTTTTCTCATTAATTCTTCCTTAGTCATTCTTTCTAATATTAATTTGTGGCAAAGATAATTTTATTTATAAATATCGATTTCAAAATTCACGAAATGTTTTTATCAAACAAAAAATAAGGCAGTATGTTTTGCTTTATAACATACTGCCTTATTTTATTTAGGCACTGCGAAAAAGGAGTTTAGCCAGTGTCTTATTATACTATCAAATAACTCTAATATAGTTGAAATGATAACTGTTACATTTTATCTTGTAATCTTCAACATTTAATAGATAGAATGTGGAGGTTTTGACAGTAAAATGTGTTAGTTGTTGGCTAATATTCAAAGTTACATTTTTCCTAGAATTTTATCCATTACCCAGTTAGTAAGGGTAGCACTCTCGCCATCGCATGTGCATATTTCTTTCCCCAATAAATGATTTACTACAGCTTGGATAAGTGGTTGCTGTATATGTTCAGGATTATCTATTATGATTTCTTCACGACCTTTTTCGGTGTGCAAAGCTATGGGCTCGTAGGTAAATACCGAAAAGCAAATCTGACCTTTATCTCCAATAATCTCAATTCGGTCTTCTTTGGCAGAATCGTGAGCTACAAAGCACCACGAGCCGCTCCCCACCAATCCGTTATCAAACTGAAAGCAAGCGCTCAGTGTGTCTTCAGCTTGATACAATCCTCCGCGGTTGCTTTTATAACCGCTAGCCTCTAGTATACAGCCAAACATCTCTTGCAAAAGGTCTATTTGGTGCGGGGCTAAATCGTAGAAATATCCACCGCCCGATATATCGGCTTGTACACGCCAAGGCAGATTATCGTGATTGTAATCTAAATTGCGAGGAGGTTGAGCAAATCTAACTTGAACATTGATAACATTGCCTATAGTGCCATTATCTACAAGTTCTTTCACCTTCATGAAGTAGGGTAAATATCTACGATAGTAGGCTACGAAGCAAGGAACTCCAGTTTCTTTTGAGATGCGATTGATGCGGGTGCACTCCTCGTAAGTCTGTGCCATGGGTTTTTCTATGTATGCAGGTTTGCCTGCTTTCATTGCCATGATGGCATAAGTAGCATGTGATGAAGGTGGAGTAGCTATATATATAGCGTTAACTTCGGGGTCATTAACAAGCTCTTGAGCATCGTCATACCATTTTTTTATGCCACGTTCTTTGGCATAAGTTTTAGCTTTTGATAAGTCTCTACTCATTACAGCCACTACTTCCGACTGCTCTACCTTTTGAAATGCTGGGCCGCTCTTAGTTTTGGTCACTTCGCCACAGCCTATGAATCCCCACTTTATAATCTTTTCACTCATACCTATTTTCATTTACCTTATTGTAATTACAAAATTACAATTAAAACTATTTAAAACAACAGGTTGTTCGATTATTAATCTCAAAATGAGCCAGCTAGTGCGTAGATTATTTTATAGCTAATAGGGAAGGAGGTAGTATTTTTTATATAATTCTTGATATTGCTTGCTTTTAGTGAGGTTGAGCAACCAATTGTTTAGTGTATCGAGCAATATTGGGGCATGGCTATTTACAGCCCATGAGTAATATTGATTGAAGCTGATATCTGTATTTATGTCAATTTGCGGAAAGCTGTCAAGAGCCGCCTTCGCTATATCTTCGTTGCATACGGCATAGTCTATATTGCCATGAGCTACCAATGCAATGAGTTGTTCTTGGCCATATTTATCAATTTCATCAATATAAATTGTGTCGCCAATTTCGTTAGACATGTTATTGATACGATCTTTCACAGGAGAACCTTTCACAACGTGGAGTGTTTTGCCTGCTAAGTCTATCTGGCTTTTTATAAAAAGAGAATCATCATCGGTTGTGGGTTTGCGCTGCACCAATACCAACTTGCTACGTATAAGTGGCTTGGAAAGAATGTATAAGCTATCATTGTTGATAGTTAAAGGAATGTTACTTGCAATAATATCAAAATCTCCATTATATAAGCCTTTCATTCTCTCTTCATGACTCATAATGGGAAGAATCTCGACTTTTAAATTCTGATCATTGGCAAAAGCATTGATTAAATCATAATAAAAGCCCGAAACAGTATCCTGATCAGCAAAAAAACCGATGGAATTGTACTCTGTAGCTACTTTGAGTAAACCACTTTCTTGGATTTCTTGAAAGTCGCGATAATGTACTTCGTCTTTCTTTTTTGAAGGAATGAGTAAAAAAACGATAAAGCAAACTAAAGCGATGCCTATATATTTGATATAAAATGCTTTTGATTTTGCCATAATATGGTTGCTTAAGTATTAATCATAGAAGTTCCAAGAAATACCGAATCTGAAGAAGCGTGGATTGATAGGATAATGCGGTGCGTAAAATGCATTGGGTCTATTGATCATGCCTTGGTTTACGTGATACATCATAGCATAAATGCGTGTACGCTTTAAGTGTATATTAGCATATACATTGATAATAGGATAGTTACCTATCTCTACCAAATCTTCGTCGGGTTGTAAAAAGAACTGGCCGATAGCTGCCATGTATCCCGGTGCATAGTATTTAGTGAAATATCTTACATCGGCACCTAGCTGAACGCTCAATACTTTCTTTGCCAATTTAGCATCTATATAGAAGTTTCCATAAATAGAAAAATCGGGTAGGGGAAGAATGGTTTGATTGCTCGATTTTTGCCAAGTAATATCTCCATCTAGGTGGAATATACCTACCTTGAAATTTTGTTTAAGTGTGGCCGAAAGTACTTGAATGTTGCCACTAAATTGATCGGGCACGGCTTGCTGATTAAAATATGCATAGTTTTTTATATTTTCTACACCAGCCTTAAGTTGAGTACCCCATCTTTGAGCTCTAATTTCTCCTTCTAGTCGGGTTTTGAATATTTTCTCTAAATCGTTGTCCCAATAAAAATGCTTAGAGTGGTAATGGCGCATATAGAATGGAGCCAATTGATTGCTTACTCCACCGCGCGCTATAACACTAATAGTGTCTTTGCCCAATCGGAAATTTACATCAGCATCTCCATGTACATCAAACTGTCCAATTGCTTTTCCCATCAATCCTACTTCGCCGAAAGCATGATAATGGAGGAAAGAACCATTTTTCTTAGAAATCTCACCACCTACATAAAACTCGTTTTCAGTCATGTGATCTTTTACAAACTCCTCGGGAGTCATAAGCGTATATTTGCTTATTTTGTAAGAGGCAAATGCTGTCAGTCCCATCTTAGCATATTTGTTGAATCCTTCTAGAAGTGATAAACCGATGGTGTTTCGTACACTTACATGAGACGTAGAGTCCATGATGTCGGCATTGTCTGGGTTTATATAAGTATTGGGATAGTAATCTTGCAACCTATCGGTAGAGGTAAATTTATAGTTAGACCAATCTACCTTCATAGTGTGAATGATGCTTGTGACGGGAACAAATTCTGTTTTTGCAGGCAATGTGTCATTTTCTGCTTTTGGCAACTCTCTTTGGAAGCCCATCTTATAGCGCTGAGTTAAAAATATGTAGCTATTGGCAATGCGATTGGTGGCATTGCTCATTAAAGTAGGCATATTGGTTGGCTCGGTGATACTACCGGATGCTACATCTTCGGGATTGGTGATATAGCGATCATCTGTCAATCCACCATTTTGATTGGATTTTAAATAGTTGTAACTATAAAGCAATGTTCCCTCATAACGATCGCCCATGTAACTGATAAACGGTGCTGCGTTGAAAAATGACGTGCCCGAATGATTGTAATAACCTCTACCATAAAGGTAGTCGATGTTAAAACCGAAAGCCAACTGCTTATTCACATTTACAGAAAAATAGGCTTTGAAACGTTCCTCTCCGTTAATCTTATTTCCTCCTTTGAAATAAGTAAGATTTGAAAAAGGAATATTACTATTAGTGAAGAAAAACTGTTCGGGTTGTACAAAGAAATAAGAGTAGGGTTGTACAAACATAGAAGACTCGTTATCCTTTCTATCAAAGAAAATGCGTGATAAACGTGGAGTTCCCATATTGCCCAAATGGTTATAACTACCATTTGTTCCTTCGGTAAGCGAGGTGTTTTGATAATTTAAACGCGCAGTGTCTGCTGCTACTATTTCAACATTGCCAAGATCTTTGCTAACATGCCACATGTATAAACGGGGAGGGAGACTTTCAAAATCTACTTTTGTGCTATCTACCGGAGGACGCATGGATGGGTCTACTGGATTTCCAAATTGATCGACAAGATTGCCGAATTCATCAGTTCTATCGCCAAATGGATTGGTAGGAGTGATTTGTGCTTGCAGTGATAATATTCCTACAATAGAAAGAAGTATATGTACTAATAAGAATCTTCTCATAATTACTGCAAATATACAATAAAAAATAATTCGTAAACTGAAAATGCTTTCTGTTTACGAATTATTAAAAGTGAATTATAAGTAATGCTTACATTTCTTTAATTAGTTCCATCCCTTTTTTGATAGCCTCTTCATTCATCGGTATCAGGTGATGATGACGCTCGGGTAGCGTTTTTTTCAACCCTTTAATTACACTTTCGATGTTTACACAAGGGCAAATTTTTAATAAACCGCCCAGAACAATCATATTGAATGCTTTGGCATTTTTCATTTCATTGGCTGCATCCATGGCATCAATGCGATATACTTTGATGTCTTTTCGTGTGGGAGGGTTGATAATGCCATATCCATCATAAATAAGAATGCCACCTGGTTTTACTTTATTCTCAAACTTTTCTAGCGAAGGTTGATTTAAAATGATAGCAGCGTCGTATTTACTTAATATGGGCGATGATATTTTGTCATCACTGATAATAACAGTGACGTTTGCTGTTCCTCCACGTTGTTCGGGGCCATAAGCTGGCATCCACGAAACTTCTTTGCCTTCCATCAGTCCCGAATAGGCTAAAATTTTTCCCATGGATAAAACTCCTTGGCCACCAAAACCTGCAATTATAATTTCTTCTTTCATAATACTTTCATTAATTATTGCATTATCACTTTACTCTTTGTCTTTCAAATCGCCCAATGGGTAATATGGGAACATATTGGCTGCCATCCATTCGTTTGATTTTTCAGGAGACATCTTCCACCCCGAACTACAAGTAGATACAATTTCTACTAGGTTAGAACCTTTTCCGTTCATAGAGTTCTCGAATGCCTTTCGAATAGCCTTCTTGGCTTTACGAATGGCTGGCACAGACTGAACGGATTGGCGAGTGACATAAGCCGTTCCTTCTAGTTGAGCAGCCAATTCTGTGATTTTTAATGGATAACCATGCAAATCGGCTTCTCTACCATAGGGGCTGGTAGCTGTTTTCATACCCATAAGTGTAGTAGGAGCCATTTGACCACCAGTCATGCCATAGATGGCATTGTTTATAAAGATAATAGTAATATTTTCGCCACGATTTAATGCATGAATAGTTTCGGCAGTACCGATACAAGCCAAGTCTCCATCGCCTTGATAGGTAAATACCAATCTATCGGGCCATAATCTTTTTATAGCTGTAGCCACAGCCGGAGCACGTCCGTGTGCAGCTTCTTGCCAATCGATGTCGATATAATTGTATATAAATACGGCACATCCAACAGGAGAAATACCAACTGATTTTTCCTCCATACCCATCTCTTCAATAACCTCAGCAACGAGTTTATGCACGACTCCATGACTACACCCCGGGCAATAATGCATAGGTTTGTCGTTCATTAGAGTTGGTTTTTTACAAACCAAGTTTTCGGGTTTGATTATTTCTTCTTTCGTCATAACTTGTTCTCCTTATCTATTGGTGAATCGTATAAAAAATTCCATCACTTTGGTAAATATGGCAGCACCACAGATATACATGAAAATCTTGAAATCGCTGACAGTAAAATAGACTATTATAGATGCAAGCGCAAGTACTAAAAATAGAATATTTAATATACCTCTTATTTTATCTGGATTCATCTTAGTTGTTTTTTGATAATGACTTGTTTAAAGTCTTTACATTATTTTTTCTTTTAAAGCAGCTACAATCTCATCCGGATCTGGCACGATGCCTCCTAAGCGTCCAAAGTGTTCAACTTTAACTTTTCCATTTACGGCCAATCTTACATCTTCAATCATTTGTCCGGCATTAAGCTCGGTCACTAATATGCCTTTCACTTTGTTGGCATATTCTGCAATTGCTTTTGTTGGGAAAGGCCACAACGTAATGGGTCTTAACATACCTACCTTTATGCCTTCCTCTCTGGCATGTTCCATAGCTTTTTGCCCAATACGAGCCATCGAGCCAAATGCAACAATTAAGTATTCTGCATCTTCACAGTCTATTTCTTCAAAACGAACTTCGTTTTCTTCTATCGTGCGATATTTAGCTTGAAAACGGATGTTGTTTTTTTCCATTTCTTCGGGTTGTAGCTCTAGCGATGTCACAATGTTAGGCTTGCGAAGTCCTATTCTACCAGTAGTAGCCCATGGACATTGTTCCATTACCTCCTCATCAGTGCGTCTTGCTTTAACAGGTGGGAGTACTACTTTTTCCATCATCTGACCAATTACACCATCGGCCAAGATTACTGCTGGGTTGCGATATTTGAATGCTAAATCGAATGCTAATCCTACAAAATCTGCCATTTCTTGTACAGAAGCTGGAGCCAATGCAATAAGTTTATAGTCACCATGACCACCACCTTTTACGGTTTGGAAATAATCGGCTTGACTGGGTTGTATAGTTCCCAATCCAGGACCACCACGCATCACGTTAACAATTAAACAAGGAAGTTCAGCTCCTGCTAAATATGAAACCCCCTCTTGCTTCAAGCTTACGCCCGGACTAGAGGATGATGTAAGAACCATTTTGCCACATCCTGCACCACCATACACCATGTTGATTGCAGATACTTCACTTTCAGCTTGCAAAACAACCATACCTGTAGTTTCCCAGGGTTTGAGGTCGGCAAGAGTTTCAAGTATTTCCGATTGTGGAGTAATAGGATAACCGAAATAACCATCGGCACCACAGCGAATAGCTGCATGTGCAATAGCCTCATTACCCTTCATTAATACAACTTCTTCTGACATATTCTTTCTTTCTTTTATTCAACTTTTACTTTGTAAACAGAGATACATCCATCTGGGCAAACTGTACCACATGAACTGCATCCATTGCATATATCCTCTGAAATGGATTTTGCAAAATTGTAGCCTTTGACATTTACCTCTTTGCTGAGGGCAATAATGTGAAGCGGGCAAGCCACCACACACAGATTGCAACCTTTGCATCGTTCGGTGTCAACTACAATTGCTCCTTTAATTTTAGCCATAACTTATTGTCTATTTAAGTTTATTGATTGTACATGTCCTTGTGAAAAAAATCTAGTATATCTATAATTGCTTTTCGTGCATGAATAGCTGGTGAGCTAGGGTTAATTTCGATAGCTTTTTGATAATGATTTAGAGATTGTTGCCAATTTCCTAGTTTGCGATATGCATTGCCAAGCAAATAAAATACTTCATCTTGAATATCGACAAGTTTTTCATCTGATGAGATCTCTTCAAGCATCTTTATAGCTTGTTCAATATCTCCTTGATTAATAAGATTTTTAATGGTATCCAGCCTATTCATTTCTTCTGAATTTCCTAATTAAGAGGTTACAAAGATAGTTTTTATTTGGATATACTATCATTTTTAATTTTAAAAAACGAGAAATTAGTTAAATATATGTAAGTTTATTTGTTTGTATTGTGTTATTATGCTATGGAATGACTGTTTGACGTGTGTGTTGTATTATGAAAGCATGTGTATTTTGAGTATTTTGCGTTTTTCTGCTTTCACAATGTCATTCTATGATTTCATTGTAAATTATAGATTGAGTTATAATAGTTTACATTTTTTGTTATTAATAATCGATGGAAATACTTTAATCATACAAAAATAGGATGCATCGCTATTATGATGCATCCTATTCTATCTTATATACTTATTTAGATAAACTAAATAAAGAATTATTTTACCGGAATTTTATCAATTCTTAGTTGATGTCTGCCACCTTCAAAATCAGTAGAAAAGAATTCAGTAAGAATCATTGAGGCTTCTTCTGTACTAATAAATCTGCCAGGCATCACCAAAACGTTCGCATCATTGTGTTGACGAGCTAAATGTGCAAGCTCAGCATTCCAACAAAGTGCAGCACGTATTCCTTGATGTTTGTTTAATGTCATGTTAATGCCATTACCTGAACCGCAAATAGCTATTCCTGGATAACACTCTCCCGACTCAATGGCCAATGCAAGGGGATGTGCAAAATCAGGATAATCACAACTCTCTTCAGAGTATGCTCCAAAATCCTTGTAAGGCCATCCTTTTGTTTCGAGCCATCCTTTTACGAATTCTTTAAGTTCGAATCCTGCATGATCAGAACAAATTCCGATTGTCTTCATTACAACATTGTTTTAACTTGGTTATATACATTCTGAGCTGTAAAGCCTAGTTTTTCGTCAAGTACAGTGTATGGAGCAGAGAAACCAAAAGATTCTAAACCAAATACTTTTCCATTTGCTCCAACTAATCCTAGCAAGTTAACTGGCAAACCGGCTGTTAATCCAAATACCTTGCCGCCATTAGGAATTACGCTATCTTGATATGCTTTATCTTGACTGCGGAATAATCCTTCTGATGGTACAGATACTATTCTTAACTTAACACCATCTTTGCGCAATAGTTCAGCTCCAGCAATTAATGTTGCTACTTCTGAACCTGATGCTACCAATGTTACATCTGGATTTTCGTCAGAACCTGCCACAATATACGCACCTTTGCCTGCCAATGTATAATCGTTTCCAGCTGGAAGACTTATAATATTTTGGCGTGAAAGTATTAATGCAGTAGGAGTATAAATATTCTCCATTGCTAGTTTCCATGCAATTGTTGTTTCTTCTGCATCGGCAGGACGAAGAACCAACATTGAATTGTGACCTTTGTGGTTTTTAAGTTTCTCCATCAAACGAATTTGAGCTTCTTGCTCAACTGGTTCGTGAGTTGGTCCATCTTCACCTACACGGAATGCATCGTGAGACCAAATAAACTTAACAGGGAGTTCCATAAGAGCTGCCATACGAACAGCTGGTTTCATATAATCTGAGAATACAAAGAATGTAGCACAAGCTGGAATTACACCACCATGAAGTGCCATACCAATGCATACGCAAGCCATTGTTAATTCTGATACACCAGCTTGCAAGAATGCTCCGCTAAAGTCATCGCGTGTAAATGCGTGAGTTTTTTTAAGGAAACCATCTGTTTTATCAGAGTTTGAAAGGTCGGCTGAAGAAACAACCATGTTTTCAACTTGAGTTGCCAATGCGCCAAGTACTACAGCAGATGCATTACGAGTAGCAGAGTTTGCCTTTTGTTCGATAGCATTCCAATCAACTTTTGGAGCTTTGTTTTCGAAGAATAAAGTAAGTTTTTTAGCTAATTCAGGGTTTGCTTTTTCCCATTCAGCTTTGGCTTTATATTTTTCAGCAACAATAGTTTTAAGTTCGGCAGCACGATTAGCATATAATTCTGCAACTTCTGGGAAAATCACGAAAGGATTTTCTGGATTTCCACCCAAGTTGTTGATTGTATTTTTATATGCATCGCCTCCTAGAGGAGCACCATGGGTTTCACAATTTGCTTCATAGCTAGAGCCGTCAGCTTTGCGGGCACCTTTACCCATTATTGTTTTACCAATTATAATAGTTGGACGTTCTTTTTCCTCTTTAGCTTCTATGATAGCTGCACGAATTTCATCAACGTTATTACCGTTAATTTCGATAACCTTCCAATCCCATGCTTTGTATTTCATAGAAACATCTTCTATACTAACAATTTTGGTTTCAGTAGAAAGTTGAATATCGTTAGAATCATAAAACATGATTAGATTGTTCAATCCTAAAGTACCTGCAATACGACCAGCGCCTTGAGATATCTCTTCTTGAATACCACCATCAGATATATAAGCATAGATTTTTTGATCCATAACCTGACCAAATCGAGCTTTTAAGAATTTTGCAGCAATGGCAGCACCTACAGCAAATGTATGGCCTTGTCCTAATGGACCAGAAGTATTTTCAATTCCACGTTTCACATCTACTTCAGGATGACCTGGTGTAGGGCTTCCCCATTGACGGAATTGTTTTAACTCGTCTAAAGTAAACTTACCTGTCATTGCCAATACAGAGTAAAGCATTGGTGACATGTGTCCTGGGTCTAAGAAGAAACGGTCGCGACCTTCCCAAGTTGGATTCTCAGGATCGTAAACTAAAAACTCCGAAAAAAGTACATTTACAAAATCGGCACCACCCATAGCACCTCCTGGGTGTCCTGAATTGGCTTTTTCTACCATAGACGCAGCAAGAATACGGATATTATCCGCTGCACGATTCATCAGTTCATTCTTGTTCATTTCTATTATCAATTAAGTTTTCTGATTTATCTGCAAATATAGGTGTTTTAACACAAAAATAGATACTTATTTGGCATGTTTTTCCACGTTATTTTGCTTCAGCACGCATTGTGGAAGTTATTGGTTACAATAAGTATAATGATGTTATTGTAGGTTATGAAACAAAAAAATCGGTATCATGTTCAATGATACCGATTTTATATTATTAGTTATTGTTATTAAACGAGTTTGCGTGCACCGTCGCTAATTACAACATCATAAACTTTAGGAGATCTACCAAATTTTGCAGTAAAGCTGTCCTTAGCATTAGAAATGAAACTATCATAAAGTTCATCTTTAACTAAATTGATAGTACATCCACCAAAACCACCACCCATTACGCGTGAACCAGTTACACCACACTCTTTTGCAACATCGTTAAGGAAGTCTAGCTCTTCACAGCTAACTTCATATAATTTGCTCATTCCGTGATGTGTTTCATACATTTTCTTTCCTACAGTTTCATAGTCACCTATTTCCAATGCATCACATACATCTAATACGCGTTGAATTTCTTCAATAACATATTCTGCACGCATATAATCCTCTGCAGATATTTCAGTTTTTACCTCTTCAAGCATTGACATATTACAATCACGCAAGAACTCTACGTGTGGATGTCTTTTTTGAATCTTGGCAACAGCAGTTTCGCAACTTTCACGTCTTTTGTTATAAGCAGATGATGCTAGTTCGTGTTTTACAACTGAATCTACCAATACTAAGCGATATCCGATTGGATTGAATGGGAAGTATTGATATTCCAAAGAGCGACAGTCTAAACGAATTAAGCTTCCGGCTTTGCCGAATACAGATGCAAATTGGTCCATGATTCCACATTTTACTCCACAATAATTGTGCTCTGTAGATTGGCCAACTTTAGCTAATTCGAACTTGTCGATTTTTCCTTCACCAAAGATTTCGTTCAGTGCAAATGCATATGTACTTTCTAAAGCTGCAGATGATGACATACCAGCACCTAGTGGAACATCTCCTGCGAATGCTGTATTAAATCCTTTTACATCTACACCTCTTTTAATCATTTCACGGCATACACCAAAAATATATCTTGCCCAACTAGCACGTGGGGCATCTTCTTCATTTAATCCAAATTCAACATAATCTTTCAAATCGATTGAGTATGCATGAACTTTATCAGTGCCATTAGGTTTAATTTCGGCAACCATGCCTTTGTCTATTGCACCTGGAAATACAAATCCACCATTATAATCAGTATGTTCTCCGATTAGATTGATACGTCCGGGTGAAGCATATACATGTCCTGTTGTTCCATCAAAATGTTTGATAAAACGACTTCTTACGTTTTCAATATCCATGATTTCTGTAGTATTATAAAGTTATATATTAAGATATTATTCTGTAGGAATATTAGTATTTACATTTTTGCAACCTGCAAGAGCATAGTATAGAAGATATGCCAAGGCTACTGCAATTACGATGAAGCTTGTCATAAAACCAACGCCATCGGCTACACCACCTTGCAATAATGGAAGTAAACCACCACCGCATACCATTACCATGAAGAAACCGGCAGCTGTTTCTGTATATTTACCTAAGCCTTCTACAGCTAAGTTGAAGATTGCACCCCACATGATAGATGTACATAATCCACACAATGCCATGCACATGATGCTTACAGGTACTTCTGCAAGACCGAATGAAATAGATGCTCCACCTTTAAATACAGGCATATCAACTGTAGTGGTAAGTGGCGTAATAAATGCAGTACCGATAAAGATTAATCCTAATAATGACGCTGTAACAAGCATTGCTTTACTTGAAAATTTAGCACCAACTGATGCACCAATAAGACGGCCAATAAGCATTAAAAACCAATATGTTCCAACTACAGAACCTGCAATAGCTGGATCTATAGCTAAACCGCCATCTGCAAGCTGTGCTGTCATAAATAAGTTGGCAAAGTGAGGAATACCTACTTCGATACCTACATAAACGAAGATAGCTACAGCACCCAATTTAAAGTGACGGAACGAAAGAGGACTGTATGGTCCTTTTTCTTGTTTAGGTTTTGCCAAGCTAGGCTCAGGAATAGCCATAAGGAATAATACAAGGAATGCGATAGCAAAAATAGCCATTGCAATGTAAAGAGCAGGAAGCGCTTTTGCAATTGTACGTTCGCTTACATTCGCACCCATTAAATATCCTACAAGGATAGGAACGATAGTTGCTGAAAGTGAATTTAATGAACCTCCAGTTTGGATAAGTTGGTTACCTTTTTTGCCACCACCACCAAGGGTGTTAAGCATAGGGTTGACTACTGTATTCAACATACACATAGAAAAACCAGAAACAAACGCACCGGTTACGTATACAGCAAATCCCCATTGAGAAGATAATGCTTGAATTCCTACACCGATAAATCCAACTGCAATTGCTATTAAAGCAGTTTTCTTATAACCAATTTTTTGTAGTAATATCCCAGAAGGAATACCCATAAAGAAATACGCAATAAAATTGGCAGCAAACCCTAGAGTTGCTTGTAAATTAGTTGCGCCGAATTCACTTTGTACAATAACTCCGAAAGGCGCGGGCAATCCCGTAACAAAGGAGATCATTGCAAATAAAGCAAACATCATTGCTATTGGCAACAAATAGCTCTTTTTCTGTTGTGTCATGATAAAAAATAAATGTTAGTTTATAAATAAAGTTAGTTGTGATTTAAAATTGATTTCAGTCGTGTTTGAACTATTTTATAATATCAAATTTGTAAATAGTGATTTGTTGGTATTCATCTCCAGGAAGTAATACTGCACTTGGAAAATGTGGTTTGTTAGGCGTATCTGGAAAACATTGTGCTTCAAAACAAATTCCGCTTCTAGCTGGGAAGGTAGCTCCATGAGCTCCTTCAAAACCATTCAACCAGTTTCCTGTATATAGTTGTACACCAGCTTCAGATGTATAAACTTCCATAGAACGTCCGCTTTTTGTGCTAACACATGTTGCAGCCAAATCTAAAGCTCCCGACTCTGTTTTATTTAAAACATAACAATGGTCATAACCTGTTCCGTATTTTAATTGCTGGAAGTCATCATTGATTCTTTCACCTATTGCATGAGGTTGCTTGAAATCCATAGGTGATTTATCAACTTTAAGAATTTCTCCAGTAGGAATAGAAACGTCATTGATTGGAGTATAAAAATCAGCATTGATTGTTACAATGTGTTCTTCAATAGATGGAGTAGGAGTTGATATGCCTTCAAGATTGAAAAAGCTATGATTTGTGAGGTTTATTACAGTTGCTTTGTCTGTAGTTGCACGATATTCAATAACTAATGCATTGGTATCATCTTCTAAACTATAAGTCATTTCTACCTCTAGTTTGCCAGGAAAGCCTTCTTCGCCGTCAGCGGAAGTATATGTGAATACTATAGTCTTCTCATCGATTTGATTTGCATCCCAAACGCGAGCATGAAAACCAGTAGGACCTCCGTGAAGTGAGTTTGGACCATTATTGATAGTCAGTTGGTGCTCCTCTCCAAATAGAGTGAATTTCCCTTTGGCTATACGATTGCCATATCTACCAATAACAGTGTTTAAAAAAGGTTCTGGACTGTTTACTACATGATCGATTGAATCGTGACCTAGAACTACATTTTCGTATTTACCATTTTTATCTGGAACCATGATTGAAAGAATAGCGCAACCATAATTAGTAACAGCTACTTCCATTCCATTGTCATTTTTTAGTATATAAAGGTCGGTGTTTTTATTATTGATTTCTTTCTGAAATTTTTCACGATTTAAACCTGAAAGGTTTAATTTAGAGGCTTCGGTGTTATTCATAACATATAATTTAAATTTATGCAAATAAAGGGAATTTCTTTTGTACTCCCAAATTATATATTGGAAAACTAATTGTGCTTTTAAATAAGTTTAGCGTTTACAATAATAACCTTTCCTTTGGTCTTGATTGTTGTTTAAATTGCATACTCGAAATATTAAATTAATAGGTTGAGTATGACTTGTTATTATTTTTTTTATAAATTTGTTGTCACAAATTATTTTGATATTATATAAAATTTAGAACTTAACAGTAAGTAAAACAATGTATCCTTTAAAATTTGAGCCAATACTAAAGCAGATCCTTTGGGGTGGAGATAAAATCGTACCTTTTAAACATTTAAATTCGGACTTAAAAGGAGTAGGAGAGAGTTGGGAGATTTCCGGTGTAGCAAACAATGAATCAGTTGTGTCGAATGGTCCGGACAGAGGACTTACTTTAAATCAAATGGTAAGAAAGTACAGAGACGAACTAGTTGGCGAGTCTAATTATTCTCGATTTGGTGATTCTTTTCCGTTGTTGATAAAGTTTATTGATGCAAAACAAGACTTATCTATTCAGGTTCATCCCGATGATGCGTTAGCCAAGAAACGCCATAATTCAAAAGGGAAAACGGAGATGTGGTATATTATTGACGCTGATAAAGGTGCAAAATTGAGATCGGGATTTTCAGAATCAATTACCCCTAAAGAATATAAAGAGCGTGTACACAATAATACTATTACCGATGTTTTGCAAGAATACGAAATAAAATCGGGTGATGTATTTTTTCTTCCTGCTGGGAGAATTCATAGCATAGGTGCTGGGTCGTTTATAGCAGAAATACAGCAGACTTCCGATGTGACTTATCGTATATATGACTTTAATCGTACAGACGATAAAGGAAATAAACGCGAACTTCATACTGAGTTGGCTCGTGAAGCTATCAATTATGAGGTCTTGGATGATTATAGAACCAGTTATGATTTGGAAAAGAATGAGCCTATTGAGTTAGTAGCCTGTCCTTATTTCACAACCTCAATTTATGATATGACAGAAGAGATAAGTTGTGATTATTCTGAACTCGACTCATTTGTCATTTTTATTTGTGTTGAAGGTAGTTGTACAATTATAGATAATGAAAAAAATGAATTAAGTTTGACGGCTGGTGAAACTATACTTTTGCCTGCTACTACCCAAGATGTGAAGATTATCCCTAATGAGGGAGGTGTTAAAATCTTGGAGACCTACGTTTAGTATTAAACTCTAGATAAAAAGAAAATAGGAATAAGATTTAATCTTATTCCTATTTTCTTTTTTTATGATTTTTGGTAAATAACTTCTTTAATCTACCTATCGTTTTCATTCCCAGCATTACCCCATCAAAAATTGCCATTCCTGTATTAACAGTTCTCATTAGAGATTCGGCCTTTGTAGTGGCAGGTTCTAAAGGAGCAAATATCATCTGCACCGTCTCGCTTATAACTTCTTTTTGAAAAAGAATCTCATCTAACTTTTGTTGTTTCTGAAATTCTATATCTTCTAATGTTATTTTGGGATTCTTGAGCGTACTCATGGTTTATTACTTTTGAGAATTTAAAAACAGGTTAGCCAAAAAGTTAACAATAGGCTTTATGATTAACTCTTTACGGAATATAGCTATTATACTACATATCACAACTAGTATTAAAACTATTATTCCAAAACTTGCTGACAATCCGCCTACTCCTGGGGCAATTAAATAAGCTAATGCAAAAAGTAAATAAAACAGAGCCATCAATCCCAAACCTATCAGAATAACTATCATGATTAAAGTTGAAAAAAGCTTTGTTAGTTTTTCAACAATTTCTAATTTAGTATACTCCTTTTGTAAGTCAATATATTTTCTAAATTCTAAAAATAATTGCTTGAAGTTTTCTATGCTACTGTCGTCTGAAAACATGATGGCTCCGTTTTAAATTTAAATTATTTATTCTACGTCTTTAAGTTCTGATGTAATCTCATCTACAAGACTTTCCATATCCACATGGCTTAAACGAATACCTTTTTTACGAAGAATTTCTACTATTTTACCACGAGTGTCTTCTCCTTTTTCAGGTGCAAACAAGATACCAATAGCAGCTCCAACAGCTGCACCACCTAAAAATGCTGCTAATACATTAATTCCTTTCATAATTATATTCTTTTTAAAGTTATCTTACTACAAATATAACATTATAAAAGAAAGTATGTTTTAAAAAAAAGAAAAACTTTTCTTTTTCCTTGCAAAAATTAAAGCTAGTATTTAATATACTAGCTTTACATTATCTATCCAAAATGAATTGCCAGGCGATCCTATATAGGCACCTCCATGGCTTGAAGTAAATTGCAACATCAAGTGTGTAGGCTCTTCATTGGTTTCTCCCCAGCCCACTTCAACAACTTTTGTATTCTCTCCTTTACTATTCATTGTATATCGTTCGTCAGCATTCAAACGCATCAATTGAGGTCTATATGATGGATGACCTGTAATGTCGCCATATAAAATCTCGTAGGTTGCATTATTTTGCCAATCGGGTGTTGTTGTGTCATAATAAACAACCATTGTTCCTATTCTTTTTGCGTAAATGTTGCCATTGCTGTCTTCCCAACGTTTTTGCAAACCTAATATTGTAGCAGCATAGTCTTGTCCATCAACAGTTGTTTTCTTTCCAAATCCTGTAGCTTTTACTCTATTTTTAGAATCGGCCATTTTAATTTTGTAGTCATATTGTATAGCTAGAGGTTTCTCTGTAAAAGGAATACCCATTTGCAACATTTTATTAGGATTCTTTGTGCTCTTGATAGGTTCGAATACTGAGCCTAAAAAAACAGAACCTGCTGCCAATACGGTTATGTCTACAATACCAAATACTTTTACGCTTTCCATTCTTGTGTCAAGTCTTACGCAATACCCATTCCCTCTTTTTTCTGGAAATGCCGAAGTGTTGGTTTTGGTAATACCAGCAACTTTTGCCATCACATTCGAAGTTCCCCAAGGCGATCCTCCTAAGTTTTCATAAGCATTGTCGCCTTTTATAGTTTGTGTGGGTCCTACTTCGTAGACGTATTTTGTGTTGCCACCTATAATACTTGATTCTTTAATTTCGCGAGTAATCCATTGATCCATATCGCCAAATGGAATCATTTTAATATTTTCTTGACTCCACAAATTATTGCATGTACACAATAAAATAATTATAGCTGTAGCAAAACGCCATTGTTTTATACTAATCATTTCTGCTCCTTTCTATATCTTTAAAAAAAATTACAATTGGTAGTCCCATTGCTTCAAAGCAAAGTCCCAATTCTCTTGTACTAGCTTAATAGTACGTTCATCGTATTGATATTTATTTTTTTTATATCCTTTTTTGCCGCCAACATATTTTTCAATATCGGCTTTAGCTTCTTCATATCCCGGAATAGATAATGTTTTGTATATCTTTTCCGTCATGCCCATAGCATCTGCTTCAAAATCTTCAAACTTTATTTCCATTAAGTTTCCTTCTGGAATATATTGTTTGTCTTCCTCGTATTTATGATATAGTTTGGCGTAAATAGAAAGAATGTTTTTTTCTAACTCCTCGTTACTTATGTCTTGTAGTTTGAGGGGTTGAATTGTATTTGTGAAAAAGCTTCTAGTTGATTCAAATACAGTATACGGATTGCGCATCAAATAGATGAATTTTGCATTTGGGAACATTTTTACCAGCTCTTTTACTCTTCCTGTGTGAGGAGGGTTCTTGCTAAGAAATTGTGTTCCTTTAGTATTCCATAAAGAAATTTTGATTAGCTTAGTAAATACGTCTTCAAAAGTTTTTAGTTCGTTTTCTGATATATCATTAAACAATAAATACTTGTCAGCATATTCTTGCTGATTTCTAGGCAAGAACCAGAAATTATAATAAGTATATGGCATCATATTTGCCAATGCAAACTCCTCTTCTTGAGGTAAGTCTACAGCCAATTCCATATTGTCAGTAGGGCGTTTATCTGGCATCAACCAACTCATGTTCTTTTTAAAGAACGGTTGTCCCCACATCATTAAGTGTGGAAATACGGTTTGGTAAGTAGTATTATAACCAAAATGCTTGTCACACGAAAATACATTGTGTACAAAGGTTGTACCACTTCTCCAGTGTCCAAGTATAAATACCGGATCGTGTTCGAGTGGTTTATCAGCTAATCGATTTTTATATCTTCTATCCTGAATAGGAGATAGAGTAGATAATAATCTACACACTGCTTTTGTAAGATGATATTTCTTTTTGTATGCAGGGTCTATCTCCTGATTTTTAGTAATTGCCTTAAATGTCTTCCAATCTGCCCCAACAAGGGTGTTGATTGGTAGTTTATTAAACTCTAATAATCCCATTTCTATGATTATTTAATAAATGATTTATTTCACAAGATTGATTGCAACACCTAGTCTATCCAACTCTTTTATCACTTTCTCTATCGACTCAAAATGCTCGGGAGAAATGCCTAATTGACTTAAATTGATGGTTGGTGTGATATCATGACTTGTCAAACTATCTTTTTCTACTCTATCAATAATCATTCCTACTGCACTTGTGTTGTTTGTGATAGGGTCGATTAAGATAAAAGCACCACATGACTTGTTTTTTTGATACGAGTCAAAGAATATTGTTTTGGCAGTAGTCACTACAACACGAGCAATTTCGTTTAGAGATAAGAACTCTACTTTAGAATGCTCCATTGTATTTACATCCACCTTATATTTAATATTGTCTATGCGAGAACGACAAGTATTGGTGGTTTGTTTTATAAAATATGACTTACTGATGTCCATAGGTTCTTCATCCATCCAAACAAGCATTGCTTCAAAATTTCGATCTTCTATTGGAAGATTATCAGGATGAACTAACATTTCACCACGCGATACATCAATTTCATCTTCAAGAGTCAATGTAATAGATTGAGGTGGGAATGCATAGTCAAGTTCTCCGTCATAAGTTACGATGCTCTTGATACGAGATGTTTTACCAGAAGGCAAAGCCATTACAGAATCGCCTTTGCGCACAATACCCGAAGATACTTTTCCACAGAAGCCTCTAAAATCTAAATTAGGGCGTAGCACATATTGCACAGGGAAACGGAAATCTTTTAGGTTGTTATCATTATCAATATGAACTGTTTCTAGAAAATCTAGAAGCGATAAGCCTTTGTACCAGGGTGTTCTTTCTGATTTCTCTACAACATTATCTCCTTGTAGTGCAGATAAAGGAATGCACTGCACATCAGGAATATTTAAGGGCTCAACAAATTTTCTATATTCGGCTACAATCTCATTGAAACGATCTTCAGAAAAATCTACAAGGTCCATCTTATTGACTGCCAATACTACATGCTTGATTCCTAATAGAGAAACTAAAAATGTGTGACGACGAGTTTGCGTGATAACACCCATACGTGCATCTACCAATATAATTGCAAGATTGGCTGTTGAACCACCTGTTATCATATTGCGAGTATACTGTTCATGTCCTGGAGTATCAGCAATGATAAACTTACGATTGTTTGTCGAAAAATATCTATAAGCCACATCAATTGTGATGCCTTGTTCGCGTTCAGCTTTCAAGCCATCAAGTAGCAAAGCATAGTCAATATTTTCTCCTGCATTTCCTAAACGCTTGCTGTCTCTTTCAAGTGCATCAAGTTGGTCTTCATATAGTTTTTTGCTATCAAACAACAGGCGTCCTATTAGTGTTGATTTTCCATCATCTACCGATCCGGCAGTTAGCAGTCGAAGCAAATCTTTTTGTTCATCCTTGTCAAGGAATGCTTTTATATCTAAATTGTTTTCTGTCATAATGGTAATAATTAAAAATAACCCTCACGTTTTTTCTGCTCCATACTACCTTCTTGGTCGAAGTCGATAACGCGAGTTGTACGTTCGCTCTTAGTAGTAGTCATCATTTCTTCTACAATTTCTTCGATGGTATCTGCCTTGCTATCAATAGCACCTGTAAGTGGCCAGCAACCTAATGTGCGGAAGCGTACATTGCGCATTTTAACTTGATCACGATATTTCTCTGGCAAGCGTTCATCGTCTGCCATGATAAGGTTACCATCCATCTCAACGATTGGTCGCTCTTTGGCATAATACAAAGGAACGATAGGAATATTCTCCAATCGAATATATTGCCAAATATCTAGTTCTGTCCAGTTGCTCAAAGGAAAAACGCGAATGCTTTCACCTTTATGCACACGGGCATTGTATATATCCCATAGTTCAGGACGTTGATTCTTAGGATCCCATTGATGGAAGTTATCTCTAAAAGAGAATATACGTTCTTTGGCACGAGATTTTTCTTCATCTCTACGTGCTCCGCCAAAGGCTGCATCAAATTTATATTTGTCAAGAGCTGCAAGCAATGCTTTAGTTTTCATTAAGTCGGTATGCACTTTGCTACCGTGCGAAAATGGCCCTACGCCTGCTTCAAAAGCTTCAGTATTGCTTTCTACAATAAGATTCCAGCCATGTTTTTTGGCATAGTTATCACGAAATTCTATCATTTCCTGAAACTTCCATTTAGAATCAATGTGCATTAAAGGAAATGGAACTTTGCCAGGATAAAAAGCCTTTTCGGCCAATCTCACCATCACAGAAGAGTCTTTTCCTATACTGTATAGCATTACAGGATTTTCAAACTCGGCAGCAACTTCACGAATGATGTGTATTGCCTCTGCTTCGAGTTCTCTTAGATGGCTTAATTTATATTCTTCTTTCATATATAAATGTTTTTATTTTCAATTTTAATCCCTTACTCAAGATTATTGAGAAACCATTGGTAGTATTAGTTCCAAAAGTTTGTTGATTGATTCTTCAAGAGTAAGTTTGGAAGTGTCTAGCGATAAAGTAGGGTTTTTAGGTACTTCAAATGGCGCTGATATACCGGTAAAGTTTTTAATCTCACCTTTACGAGCTTTTGCATAAAGTCCTTTCACGTCACGTCTTTCGCATTCTTCCAAAGGAGTGCTAACATAAATTTCAAGAAAATGTTCTTTGCCTATGATATCAGCAGCCATATCGCGAATGTCGTCGTTGGGGCTGATAAAGGCCGCAATTGTGATAATGCCGGTGTCGATAAATAGTTTCGATACCTCAGCTATTCTACGAATATTTTCAACTCTATCTGTTTCAGAGAATCCTAAGTTGTTGTTGATTCCGCTACGAATATTATCACCATCTAAAATGCGACAAAGCAAACCGCGCTTATGAAGCTCGCGTTCTAAAGCTATAGCAATGGTGCTCTTGCCCGAACCGCTTAGCCCTGTGAACCAAATCATCACACTTTTCTGCTTGAGTAACTCTTCTTTGTCTTGTCTTGCCAACATTCGATCAAAGATGGGATATATTAAATTCTTATCTTCCATGATTGTTTTTATTTAAAATGGCCATATTAATGGAATCAGAAATATGGATATCAAAAAAGCTATTATATTTAATGGTAGACCAAATCGTACGAAATCCATAAACTTGTAGTTGCCTATACCTTGTACAATCATGTTGGTTTGATAGCCAATGGGTGAGGAAAAGCTAGCAGAAGCTGCCATGCATATTACTACAAAAAATGGGGTAGGGTCTACTCCTAATTGTTTAGAAACGGCCAATGCCAAAGGAAATGCTAAAGCTGCTGCGGCATTGTTGGTTATTATTTCAGTAAAGAAATTTGTGATTATAAATAAAATGGCCAATAATACATACGGTCCATAATTACTACTTAATCCTACAATGTATTTCGCGATTATATCTGCCAACCCCGAATTGTCCATCGCTTTGCTAATAGCAAATGCACAAGCAATGGTAATTAGTATATCCCACGATATATATTTGGTGTATTTGCGTGCCGGAAATAGTTTGCACCACGCCATTACGATAGTTGTAACACACACAAAGAAGAACATATCGAGCTTAATGTTGGGGAACGACTCTTTAAACCATGGCAGCTCTCCGATAGTAGCTCCCACAATCATAAGAGTAAGTAGCGATAAAGCAAGCCATCGTTTCCACTTTTGTGCTTGGGGCTCATTATCTTTACCGTTAGACAAAAGTACGAATACAGAAGATTCACCCCATGTTGGGATAAAGCTATCATCGGCCATTACTACCAATGTGTCACCTTCGCGTAGCACTACATTATTTATATCGTCAGTAAATCGGTCGCCACTTCGAGTTTTTATCTCCTTAACTTCAGCGCCATAATGTCTTTTAAAGTTGAATTCTCCTAACGTTTGGTTGATACCCGGAAAACGAGAACCAAGAATTGCCTCAACTCGGTGTAGCACTTCGCCTTCTTCCAACTCTTCTTCGGGCACTTCATTATCATCTCTATTATTGGGCAATAGGCGTGTTGAGAATAAAAATATGTATATAAGGCCAGCAATAGCAATAAATATACCAACTCTGCCAAGCTCAAACATGGTAAAACCATTGTAGCCAGCTTCCAATATCATACCATGAACAACTAGGTTGGTTGAGGTTCCAATTAGTGTGCACAATCCGCCCAATATAGTAACATAAGATAATGGAATCAAAAAATTGGTAGATGGAAGTCGTCTGGCTTGTGCCCATCTCTTTATGATAGGTGCAAATATAACTACTACAGGGGTATTGTTGAGGAATGCTGAGATAAATGCAATTGAAGGAAGCATACGTGCTTGGGCCTTAAAAACAGAAGTCTTGCTATTTGGTAAAAGCTTCTTGATAAGCTTGCCCAGTGCCCCCGATTGTCTTACTCCTTCACTTACCAAAAATAATAGTGCAACGGTAATCATCCCTCTGTTGCTAAATCCTTCCAGCATTTCTTTGGGGCTGAGAATACCAGCACAAAGAAACAATACGACTACAGAAAATAGAATCATTCCAGGACGCATTACATCAGATACCAATGCAATAACCATCCCTGTTAATGATAGTAGTACAAATATTATTTCGAATGTCATAATTTGTAGACTGTGTTGGTTATAGAGCTTTCTCTACAATAAACCATGGGTTTAGTAGATTCTCTTTGTTGTATCGAAGTGGTGTAGTACGATCAATTTGACACACCTTCATGCCAGCTGCTCTTGCAATAGCATCTCCTGCAGCAGTATCCCACTCCATAGTTGGAGCAAATCTTGGATATATATCTGCAGCTCCTTCAGCCACTAAGCAAATTTTTATAGAACTGCCTTTTGATAATAGCTCTATTTGAGGGTGCAATATTTTTTCTTCAGCAATAAACGTTTCAGTTTCAGGAGAAAGGTGAGAACGAGAAGCAACAACTCTATACACATTGTCGTTTTTAGCCAATGGTAGTTTGGTTGATGTTTCAATAAGTTTTTCTATTGAAGTAAGTGTTGAATTTAGGGAGGTGATATTGGATATCTTATATGCCCCTAAAGTTTGGCTACCAAAATATAGATCTTGTTTTACCGGAACATATATTACTCCCAATACGGGTGAACCTGCATGAACTAATGCAATATTCACAGTAAATTCACCATTCTTTTTAATGAATTCTTTAGTGCCATCAAGAGGATCAACAATCCATAATGTGTCCCAAGATTTTCTAATGTCGTAATCTACACTTTTTCCTTCTTCGCTCAAAATAGGATAAGGAGTAGTGCTTAGTAAATCAAAGATTGTTTCGTGAGCCTTTTTGTCCGCTATAGTTAGTGGAGAATTATCAGCTTTTCTCTCTATTTGAAAATCCATTGTAGGATCTTCATATATGTTTAATATCTCTTCGCCGGCTTTTAAAGCAGCTTTTATGGCTATCAGTAAGACATTTTGCATTATAACTGTATTATTTTTATTTACCTAAGAGTCAGGTTTTTGTATAGTTGCCTTAACTACAAAGCTACAAAAATAAAAACTTTATAGATTGGGGTAGTTTTCGGCTGTCTATTTATAACATCTTTTAGTAAAAGATTTAGGGGTTTAGGATGTTGATTAGCCTTGTATAGTCAGCGAGTTTGAAAACTATCTTATTTAACATTGTATTTTAAATCATTTTACAAGGTTAAATGTGTAGAAATATACTGTTAAATGAGATAGTTATGGATTGGTGAGTTATGTTTTATATGCTAGTGTTTTATTTCTGTGTTCTGCTCTGAAACAAAAATGCCCGAAACATTATGGATAAATGTTTCGGGCATTTTATAGTTATTGATAACTCTTATTGAGTTGCGTTGGTTTATTTATTAATAAACGCGATATAGCAACCAAGAGCCTTGGAAATCGTTGCGATTTGGGTATTTTGCTTTGAATGCATCTCTAGCTTGTGCTGCAGAAGCTCTGTCAGAGAATGTAGAAACAGCTACACGATACATTGCAGCATCGGGATTGAAAACAATAATTGGTGCATAGCCTTCGCCAGCCAAGAAATCTCTTAAGCCTTCAGCGTTTGCTTTTAAACCAAAACTACCACATATCACGCTATAATCTTTCAAGCTATCATTGCTTCCCGATACTACGGTTACTTTTTCTTGTCTTACGCCATGTGCTGCATCAGTAGCTTTTTGTACCTGCACAGGTGCAGAAACAACTGGTGTTACAACCTCTACTTGTACTGTTTCTGTTACTTGTGGTTCAGCTAATTCTTGTTGTTTAGCTTTCTCGTATGCTTTTTTGTATGCGCTTTCGCTTGATTTACACGAAGTGAAAGCCAATAATACACATGCGGTAAGTCCTAATGCTACTTGTTTTTTCATAATCTATTTTTTAAATTAATAATTTTACTGTGAATTGATAGTTTTGCAATTGATTTAATATTTTCTAAACACTGAAACTGTGTCGTTGTACTCTAGTTGTAGTGCTTTTGATGAAATATGTTTTAATGTAAATGTTCGTTGGCAATCTTCCCAACCAATGTACTTTTCATATGTTGCACTATTATAATCGGGGAGCAAAATAATAGAAATTTTATTATCTAGCAAAGAATAATTCCCAAAAAAACTAGGATAACTTCCGGTTTCGGTTATACAAATAGCCGAAAAGCTGCTATGTTGGAAGTTGTAAAACACACTATCGCACTTGATTGTGCTACCATCAGGTAGTTCATATTGTCTTAACTGCCATTTGCCTTCAAGCTTGTCTTTGTCTGATTTAGAGCAAGAGACAAAAGTGATTAATGATACAGATAATAGTATTGTGGATATGATTTTTTTCATGGTTAAAGTGAATGTTTATGTACGATTGTGGCAGTTGCTTGACAAGTAGGCATTACTAAGATTTCGGCTATTTGTACGTGGCTGGGGGCAGATGCTGCAAAGTAAACAGAATCGGCCACATCTTCGGCTGTGAGAGGTTGCATACCTTTGTATAAATTGTCTGCTGTCTCTTTATTCCCTCTAAATCGAATAACCGAGAAGTTGGTTTCTACCATGCCGGGTTTAATGTTGGTAACCCTCAGTGGTGTATCAACTAAATCTATTCTTAATCCGTCGGAAAGGGCTTTGACGGCCGATTTTGTAGCGCAATAAATGCTTCCTCCCGGATAGGCAGCTTCGCCTGCAATAGAGCCTATATTAATAATGTGTCCTTTATTCCTATTTATCATCTCAGGCACAATGTATCTTGTTAAATATAGAAGACCTTTGATGTTTGTGTCAATCATTGTGTTCCACTCATCAATATCTCCATCAAATTCCTTATCTACACCTATTACTAAGCCGGCATTATTGATAAGGATATCAATGTTTTGCCATTCGGGAGCCAACGATTCAATTGAAGAGCGCGCTGCTTCACTGTCTCTTACATCAAAAGCAATAATAAGAACCTGCACTTTGTATTTTGATTCAAGTTCACATTTTAAACTAGCAAGTTTGGCAACGTTTCTTGAATTTAAAATGATATTTGCCCCATGCGAAGCAAATAATTTGGCACAAGCTTCACCAATACCACTACTAGCACCCGATATGAAAACGATTTTGTTTTGCATAAGTATATATATATCTAATATTGTTTTATTTACAAAATTAGCTTTAAATATGATAACTGCTAGTTGATATCGTAGTTAAATTATTTAAATCTGCTATTATTGTTGATTATACGTAATTGTGAGCCGTAATTAATGAGGATTGAATGCATCATTTGTAGTTGAATTTTAGTGCTTTATAATTTCTAATCATGATTTTTAAATATGATTATAAGAATGGAATTAAAATAATGTAGTACTTTTGCAAATAATTATGAGTAGAATTTTAGCAATAGATTATGGTAGAAAGCGGTCGGGCATAGCTGTGACTGATACAATGCAAATTATAGCAAACGGTTTGACGACTGTTGCTACTCACGAATTATTAAGTTTTATTCTTAAATATATTTCTACAGAGCCGGTAGAGCGTATACTTGTTGGTTTGCCCAAGCAAATGAATAACGAAGCATCGGATAGCATGAAATATATAGAGCCATTTGTTCGTTCTTTAAAAAAACAATTGCCGGATATGCCTGTAGAGTATGTAGATGAACGATTTACATCTGTTTTGGCACATAGAGCAATGCTAGATGGTGGTTTGAAGAAAAAAGATAGACAAAACAAGGCTTTGGTAGATGAGATTAGTGCAGTGATAATTCTACAGTCTTATTTGGAAAGTAAACGAATGTAACATTAAAATAGAGATATAAAAAAATGATATTACCAATTTATACATACGGTCAACCTGTTTTGAGAAAAGAAGCTGAAGATATAACAGCTGAATATCCAAATTTGAAAGAATTGATTGATAATATGTTCGAAACGATGGTTAGAGCTGATGGGGTGGGGCTTGCAGCTCCTCAAATCGGTTTGCCAATTCGTGTAGTTACTATAACCCTTGATCCTTTATCGGAAGATTATCCTGAGTTTAAGGATTTTAATAAGGTATATATCAATCCGCATATATTAGAAGTAAGCGGTGAAGAGGTAGCAATGGATGAAGGTTGTCTGAGCTTGCCAGGTGTGCACGAAACTGTAAAAAGAGGTTCGTGTATCAAAGTGAAATATATGGATGAGAACTTTGTAGAACATGAAGAAGTTGTAGAAGGATATCTGGCTAGAGTCATGCAACACGAATTCGATCATCTTGAAGGAAAGTTGTTTATAGATCATATATCTACTTTGCGTAAACAAATGGTTAAAGGAAAGCTGAACGCTATGCTGAAAGGGAAAGCACGAAGCTCTTATAAGATGAAACAAGTTAAATCATAAAAGAAAAGAGAATGTTTTTATAAAGCATTCTCTTTTCTTTTATATGTGTTCGGTTTGGTCAATAAATAACCGAATACTCAAAAAATATAAAAAGATATACCATAAATACACTTTATAGTCAAAAAGCATTATTTTTGTTTCTCTTAAATTTAAGTAAATAAGTTAGATGGCAAAAAGATTATTATTTATACTACTATTTCTTCCTCTATATTTATCAGCACAAATTAATACCGACAGGGTAATGATGATAGCTCGTAATGCTCTTTATTTTGAAGACTATGTTTTATCTATTCAATACTTCAATCAAGTTATAAATGCTAAACCTTATTTATATGAGCCTTATTTTTATCGTGGATTGGCTAAAATCAATCTAGATGATTTTCAAGGTGCAGAAGAAGATTGCGATAAGGCCATCGAACGAAATCCATTTGTTGTAGGCGTTTATCAAATTAGAGGATTGGCGCGAATTAGACAAAATAAGTTTGAAGGAGCTGTTGATGACTATAAAATGGCTCTAAAATATGCTCCCGAAAATATCACGTTGTGGAATAATCTTGCTTTATGCCATTTGCAGAAGAAAGATTATAAAGCTGCCGAAGAAGATTTAGAGAATCTATTACGTATAGCTCCAAGATATACTCGTGCATATTTAATGCGTGGAGAAGTAAATATGAGACAACAAGATACAATTCGGGCGCTAAATGATTTTAATAAGGCTATCGAACTGGATAAATATGAGCCTGATGGATGGTCGGCACGTGCTCTTGTTAAACTGCAACAAAAAGAATATGCAGATGCTGAATCGGATTTGAATCAAGCTATTCGTTTAAGTGTGCGCAATGCTGGCAATTATATTAATCGTGCTTTGGCTCGTTTTCATCAAAACAACTTGAGAGGTGCTATGAATGATTATGATTTGGCTCTTGATATTGACCCGAATAACTTTATAGGGCACTACAATCGTGGTTTGCTGAGGGCTCAAGTGGGAGATGATAATAGAGCAATCGAGGATTTTGATTTTGTATTGCAAATGGAGCCCGATAATATGATGGCTACTTTTAATCGTGCTATTCTAAAGGCTCAAACGGGCGATTACAAGGGGGCAATACAAGATTATAGTACTGTAATTGCTCAACATCCAAATTTCCTTGCCGGATATCATTATAGAAGTGAAGCTCGGAAGAAAATCGGTGATAAAAGAGGAGCCGAAGATGATGATAATAGATTGTTGAAAGCACAGCTTGATCGTTTTAATAATACTACTTCAAGCCAAACTGCGCAAAATACGGCTAACGACGAAAATGATGATGAGAAAGAAGAGGGTGATAAAACTCGTAAGAAGTCGGATAAGAATATGAATAATTTTCGCAAAATTGTGATTGCCGACGATAGCGAACAGACGAGACAATATAAGAGCGATTATCGTGGACGTGTTCAAGATAGGAATGTTAATATCAAACTTGAACCAATGTTTGCAATCAATTATTATGAGAAGATAAATGCTGTAAGAAATGGTGTTAATTATAATATCTTTATCGATGAGTTAAATCAAACAGGTATTTTCCCAAAAAGATTGCAAATTACTAATCGAGAGGCTCCTTTGACAGAAGAGCAGGTTAGGTTTCACTTTGCATTAATTGACTCTCATACTTCCGCTATTGTGGCCGATGAAAATAATGCTGCAAAAAGGTTTGCTAGAGCATTGGATTTTTATCTTGTACAAGATTTTGTTAGTTCGACTGATGATTTAACTAAGGCTATACTTCTAGATGATACGTTTTTTCCTGCTTATTTTATGCGTGCTTTAGTGCGATGCAAACAGTTGGAGTATCAACGTGCAGAGGAAGCTGCAATTAGGGCAAAAAGTGGTGAACTTAATTCGAAGGAAGCAGTTGTTGAGTATGATGCTGTTATTGCCGACTTAAATAGGGTGATATCATTGGCTCCTGATTTTGCATATGCCTATTATAATAGGGCAAACTTACTGTCTATGTTGAAAGATTTTCGAGCCGCTTTGGTAGATTATGATAAAGCTATTGAGTTGGATCCTAATTTTGCAGATGCTTATTTTAATAGAGGATTAACTAATATATTCCTCGGTAATAACAGAAAAGGAATCTCTGATTTAAGTAAGGCCGGTGAGTTGGGCATTATATCTGCTTACAATATTATTAAGCGCTTTACAGAGCAGTCAGAATAACTTTTTTAAGTGAAACATAGAATAGTAGAAAAGAATTATTTATTTTTGCATGCTTATTTAAAGAAAATAAAAATATACATTATAATATGATAAAGATAACTTTTCCAGATGGTTCCGTTCGTGAATACAATAAAGGAGTAACTGGATTGCAAATTGCAGAGAGTATTAGCTCTCGTTTGGCGCAAGACGTTTTGGCTTGTGGTGTGAATGGTGAAACTTATGATTTGGGTCGTCCTATTAACGAAGACTCATCTGTAGTTCTATATAAATGGGATGATGAGCAAGGTAAGCATGCCTTTTGGCACACAAGTGCTCACTTGCTTGCTGAAGCATTGCAAGAATTGTATCCTGGTATTCAATTTGGTATCGGACCAGCTATCGAAAACGGTTTTTATTATGATGTAGATCCAGGAGAGGCTGTGATTAAAGAATCTGATTTGCCTGCAATCGAAGCTAAAATGGCTGAGCTAGTAGCTAAAAAAGAATCTGTAGTAAGAGCTGATATCGCAAAAGAAGAAGCATTATCTAAATTTGGAAATCGTGGTGAAACTTATAAATGTGAACTAATCTCTGAGTTGGAAGATGGACATATCACAACTTATACTCAAGGAGCATTTACCGACCTTTGTCGTGGACCTCACTTGATGACTACTTCGCCAATTAAAGCTATTAAACTAACTACTGTAGCTGGTGCTTATTGGCGTGGACAAGAAGATCGTAAGATGTTGACACGTATTTACGGTATCTCTTTCCCTAAAAAGAAGATGCTTGACGAGTATTTGGCAATGGTTGAAGAGGCTAAAAAACGCGACCATCGTAAGATTGGTAAAGAAATGCAGCTATTTATGTTCTCTGAAACTGTAGGTAAAGGTTTGCCTATGTGGTTGCCTAAAGGAACTGCACTTCGTCTTCGCTTGCAAGATTTCCTTCGTCGTATTCAAAATAGATATGATTATCAAGAGGTTATTACTCCACCGATTGGAAATAAATTGTTGTATGTGACATCTGGTCACTATGCTAAATATGGTAAAGATGCATTCCAACCTATTCATACTCCTGAAGAGGGCGAAGAATACTTCTTGAAACCAATGAACTGTCCTCACCACTGTGAGATTTATAAGAATTTCCCTAAATCATATAAAGATCTTCCTTTGCGTATTGCAGAGTTCGGTACAGTGTGTCGTTATGAACAAAGTGGTGAGCTTCATGGTTTAACACGTGTACGTAGCTTTACTCAAGACGATGCTCATATCTTCTGTCGCCCCGATCAGGTGAAAGATGAATTTTTGCGTGTAATGGATATTATATCTATTGTGTTCAATTCAATGGATTTCAATAACTTTGAAGCACAGATTTCTTTGCGCGATAAAGAAAATCGCACTAAGTACATCGGTAGCGATGAAAATTGGGAAAAAGCTGAACAGGCAATTATTGAAGCTTGCGAAGAAAAAGGTTTGAAAGCTAAAATAGAATATGGTGAAGCTGCATTCTATGGTCCTAAGTTAGACTTCATGGTGAAAGATGCTATTGGTCGCCGTTGGCAGCTAGGTACAATCCAGGTGGATTATAACTTGCCAGAACGTTTTGAACTTGAATACACAGGTTCAGACAATCAAAAACATCGCCCAGTAATGATTCACCGTGCACCATTTGGCTCAATGGAGAGATTTATTGCTGTGTTGATTGAGCACACTGCTGGTAAATTCCCATTGTGGTTAACCCCTGATCAAGTTGCAATATTGCCAATCAGTGAGAAGTTTAACGAATATGCAGAGCAAGTAAAAGAATATCTTCGTTTGAATGATATTCGTGCAATTGTTGATGATCGTAATGAAAAAATAGGTCGTAAAATTCGTGATAACGAAATGAAACGTATTCCTTATATGCTTATCGTTGGTGAAAAAGAAGCCGAAAATGGTGAAGTTTCTGTAAGAAAACAAGGCGAAGGTGATAAAGGAAGTATGAAATTTGAAGAATTTGCTAAAATTTTGAACGAAGAAGTTCAGAATATGATAAATAAGTGGTAAATTTGCGGCCAATTAAAGATAAACTAATTTTAGTATACAATAAACAAATAGGAAAGTAAACGTTATTTAATGAAGAATGACAACTTAAAAGGGCAACACCGGATTAATGAACAAATCCGCGCCAAAGAAGTCCGTATTGTGTCTGATGATGCAGAACCAAAAGTATATCCCATTGCTCAGGCCTTGAAGATGGCTAGTGATAATGAAATGGATCTTGTGGAAATTTCACCTAATGCACAACCGCCTGTTTGCCGTATTATTGAATATTCAAAGTTTCTTTATCAACTGAAAAAACGTCAGAAAGAACAAAAAGCTAAGCAGGTTAAAGTAAATGTGAAAGAAATTCGTTTTGGACCTCAAACAGATGACCATGACTATAATTTCAAATTGAAACATGCCAAAGGCTTTTTGGAGGATGGAGACAAGGTTAAAGCTTACGTATTCTTTAAAGGCCGTTCTATTCTATTTAAAGAGCAAGGCGAAGTATTATTGCTTAGATTTGCTAACGACTTAGAAGAATTTGCTAAAGTAGATCAGCTTCCTGTATTGGAAGGTAAGCGTATGATTATTTTCCTTTCTCCCAAAAAGAAAGATATTCCTAAAAAGGTAGCTCCTAAAGCAGCTCCTAAAAAAGAGGAAAATAAAACTGAAGAATAATAGAAAGTGCGTAGCGCGCCGGTATAGTGCGCTTCCATATATATTAATAATTTAATAAGAATCAAGATGCCAAAGATGAAGACTAACTCCGGTGCCAAAAAAAGGTTTACCCTTACCGGAACAGGTAAAATCAAAAGAAAGCACGCTTTTCATAGTCATATTTTGACTAAGAAATCGAAAAAGAGAAAAAGAAACTTGTGTTATTCTACAACTGTTGATACAACAAACGTAGACCAAGTGAAGCAACTCTTAGCGATGAAGTAATCAAAGCGTGAAAGTATTTTAAAGTTATTATTAACCGAATGCATTAGCTTAAAGTTCGTAGCATATAGGCGCGGCGCTAACATTCAAAAACAGTAAAACTATGCCAAGATCAGTAAATCATGTTGCTTCAAGAGCAAGAAGAAAGAAAATTTTGAAACTCACCAGAGGTTACTTTGGTGCAAGAAAAAATGTATGGACAGTAGCAAAAAACACTTGGGAAAAGGGTTTGACATACGCGTTCCGTGACCGTAAAAACAAAAAGAGAAACTTCCGTGCTCTTTGGATTCAACGTATCAATGCTGCTGCTCGTCTTGAAGGAATGTCATATTCTAAATTGATGGGTGGATTGCACAAAGCAGGAATCGAAATTAACCGTAAGGTTTTGGCCGATTTAGCAATGAATCATCCAGAAGCATTCAAAGCAATTGTTGCTAAAGCTAAAGAAGCTTAATCAACATCACTTTATAGGATTTATGAAAGTCGGCTAACTCATTGAGTAGCCGACTTTTCTGTTTATAATTAACGTTGTATATATGCTAAAAGCCTATTTAACACTAAACAAAATAGATATACACTTGTTTATTATATAGAAATAAGCTACATTTGTGTAGTTGAAAATATAGCCGTGTCGGACTGATTGGGAAACTCTTCAAATTATTCTGATATACCGAGAAAAGCTTCTGTTCTTAATGGCGGGCCACATTCCTTCGGGATAGCATTCAGCCGGTGGATTACAAAGGGGGCGAGCACTCAAATCTTGTTCTATCAGAGTTTCATCACACTCACGGCACGGCTTCTTATAACAAAAGAGCGGAATCAATATTTTGATTACCGCTCTTTTTGCATCTATAAATATTTAATAGTATGATATTCTATTTCTCCGGTACTGGAAATTCTAAATGGATAGCTCAACAGTTGGCTGTTTCTATGGATGATAATACGGTCTTTATACCATCTGTACTTGATACTCCTAATTTTGCATTGAAAAAAGATGAGAAAATTGGTTTTGTGTTTCCAATCTATTCTTGGGGTATTCCTCCTATCGTTTTACAGTTTATTGCTCAATTAAAAGATGAGCTTTGTGAGAATAGATATTTATACTTTGTCTGCTCCTGTGGGGATGAAACGGGTTTAGCGCCAATGCAATTTATTAAATCTGTAGAGAAGAAAAAATGGAAGTGTAGTGCTGGCTTTTCCGTAATCATGCCAAACAATTATGTACTCTTGCCAGGTTTTGATGTCGATTCGGATGAAGTAATGCGTAAGAAATTAGAAGAAGCTCCAAATAGGTTGCAAACCATTTCAAGTCTTTTACGAGAGTCATATATAGGGTTAGATTGCACTGAAGGAAGTTATGCTTATTTCAAAACCAAGCTCATTTATCCGCTTTTTGTTAAATGGGGAATATCTCCACAGAAGTTTTATTCAACTGACATGTGTAATGGATGTCGTCGTTGTGAGAAGGTTTGTCCTACAAAAAATATAGTTTTGGTTGATAAGAGTCCGGAGTGGGGTAGAAAGTGTACTTCTTGCTTAGCTTGCTTTCATATTTGCCCAATGAAAGCTATTGGTTATGGTGGAGCCACTAAAAATAAAGGTAGATATTTTCATCCTTAATACTATAAAATAAGTCGGTGCGTAATGAATGAAAACACACTGTCTAATAGTAAAAAAGTCAGTACCTAATTCTATTGAAGGTACTGACTTTTTTTGTATCTCATTTAATTTTTATTTCGCAGTGAGATAAATCTTCTATAATTGCGAGACTTTCTACTCTTATGCCTTGTTCTTCAATTCTTTTACGTCCATTTTGAAATTCTTTCTCAATGATGAATCCCATGCCTACAAGGTTTGCTCCAGCTTGCTTCACCAATTCTATTACACCAAGTGCTGCATTGCCATAAGCAAGAAAATCGTCAACGAATAACACATTGTCTTCGGGAGTTAAGAAATCGGCACTAATTACCACATCATACTCCCTATCTTTGGTGAATGAGCGAACTTTTGTGCTCAGTACATTCTGAATTGTTTTAGGAGATTTCTTTTTGGCAAATACCACAGGGAGGTCTAGAAGATAGCCCGTCATGATTGCTGGAGCTATTCCGCTAGCTTCGATGGTCATTATCTTATTGACATTGGTACATCCAAAGCGACGTGAAAATTCCACACCAATCGATTTCATTAAAACTGGATCCATCTGATGATTGATGAAGCTATCTACTTTGAGAATACCACCTTCAAAACATTTTCCGTCTTGGAGAATTCTTTTCTTAAGTAATTGCATATGGTAATACCTTATTTGTTATCTCGTAAATCTTTTACTCTTACAGCTTTACCTTCACTTTGTGGCAACGAACCTTTCTTTACAAGTTTAAGTTTGGGTGTCACAAGTATTTCGTCTTTTAACTGGCGAGTAATATTTTTGCGTACCTTCTCTAGTTCTATATAGTTATCAGTTGATAGGTCGCTCAATTCTACTTCAACAATCATTTCATCTTGGTTGTTTACAGTTTCGAGGGTGATTAAGTAATTACTTCCTAATTCTGGGAACTGAACCAATATTTTTTCAACCTGCATAGGGAAAATATTTACCCCTTTGATAATGAACATATCGTCGCTTCTTCCTTTGATACGGTCTATTCTGCGATGCGTTCTACCACAAGAGCAAGGTTCATTGATGATACGAGTCAAGTCGCGAGTACGATAACGTATAAGAGGCATCATATCTCGGTCGAGTGTTGAGAGTACTAACTCCCCAATTTCTCCATCGGGCATTGGTTCACCTGTTTCAGGGTCTATGATCTCTACCAGGTAGCAATCTTCCCAAATATGCATACCATCTTGATTTTTACACTCAAAGGCCACACCTGGGCCATTCATCTCAGTCATACCAAAACAGTTGTATGCTTTAACACCCAACATACGTTCTATCTTCTTGCGTTGTTCGTCGGTATGTGGTTCGGCACCAATGATAAGTGTTTTTAGAGTGGTACTAGTAGGATCAATGCCTTCTTCTTGAATCACTTCAGCCAGACGGATAGCATAGCTAGGGATAGCGTGTAGTGTTGTAGAGTGGAAATCGGTGATAAACTTGATTTGTCGTTTACTATTTCCAGCTGCAGCTGGCACCGTAAGACAACCCAACCATTCAGCACCATATTGAAAGCCTAGGCCACCGGTAAACATGCCATAACCCGAGCTGTTTTGAAAAACGTCCGTTTTGCGCACACCTACCATATACAAGCATCTAGCTACCAGATTGGCCCATGAATCTAAATCATGTTGCGAATGAACGATAACGGTAGGGTTACCTGTTGTTCCACTCGATGAGTGAATACGTACACCATCATCTTTCATATTGCCAGCCACAAGACCAAAAGGGTAGTTGGCTCTCATATCTGCTTTGGTGGTAAAAGGTATCTTGCGTATATCCTCAACAGAGTTAATACTTGCAGATGTAATATTATTATTCTCGAATACCTCTTTATAATAAGGCGAGTTAGATGCAATATCGATTGTCTTTTTTAGACGTTCTACTTGTAGTTGCTCGAGATTTTCTCGACTCATGGTCTCAATCTCTTCTTCCCAATAGTTTGTATTCATGGTATTAAATATTTAGTACGTTCTTTCCAATATATGACAATGTGCTAATATCTAACTAAAATTATATAAGTAAGATGATTAGCACATTGTATATATCATAATATCAACTATTATAATCTCTGTTCAGCAATTTCTTTTCCGGCTGCCAATGCTTTTAAGTTCATTTCAACAATAGCATCGCCTTTGCGTCCAAAAATATCTCTGATACTTTCTTGTACAAGCTCATAGCTGATGCCAAGAAATGGAATAGTAGCGCCCAGAAGCACGATATTGGCTACACGGCTCGAGCCAATTTCTTTGGCTACACGGTCTACGTTGAGTACTACTTTTTGTGGTAGTTTATTAATTTCTTCCATCACTTTTTCCTCTTCGGGATAGTTGGGGATATTGATAAACGGAGTTTCATTTGTAACCAACCATCCATCTTTGCTAAGATAGGGTAGGTAGCGCAAACCCTCCATTGGCTCAAGCGAAATAATTAAGTCACATTTTCCCGAAGGTATCAAGTCTGAAGCAATAGGTTTGTCACTAATACGAAGATTAGATTGCACATCACCTCCACGTTGACTCATGCCATGCACTTCGGCTTGTTTCATGTATAAACCTGCTTTCAATGCTGCTTTACCAATAACTGTGGCAATAGACAGAATTCCTTGTCCGCCTACACCTGATAGTATAATATCTTTCTTCATGACAATTATTTATTTCTTTTTTTGCGTGCTAATGTTTGGATACACTCTCTGCGTGGAATGATAACTGATACTCCTTTGTATTCGATTTCCTCGCGAATCATCTGCTTCATTTCCTCATAGTTTTTCTTCAATGGCACTACTACGCGCACATGTTCGGGTTCAACTCCTAGTCCTAAGCAGATAGCTTCGATACGTCCTGTCCCGGCAGAATCTTGTCCACCAGTCATAGCAGTAGTTTCATTGTCAGAAATAACAATTGTTACATTCGATTTTTCATTTACGCAATCAAGCAAACCAGTCATTCCAGAGTGTGTGAAAGTAGAATCACCAATTACAGCCACCGAAGGAAATAAACCGCCATCAGCAGCGCCTTTTGCCATTGTGATTGATGCTCCCATATCTACACAAGAGTCGATAGCATTGAATGGTGCGTTTGCTCCAAGTGTGTAGCAGCCAATATCGCTAAATACCTTGTGCGATGGATATTCCTCTTCCAACACTTGAGTCAAAGCTTGATATACATCACGGTGTCCGCAACCATCGCAAAGAGCAGGAGGACGCATCTCTACAATACTTGGTTTTTCAAATAAAGAGAAGTTGGCTTTGCCTACCGCTTTGGCCACGGTGTCAGGGTTTAACTCTCCATCTTGCGATAGAGTTCCATCAAGACGACCTTTCACAATAATGCCTAAGCCCATATAGCCTTTTAGCTGCTTTTCTACAAATGGTTGTCCATCTTCCAATACAAGAATTTCATCACAATCGTCAATCAATTGTTGAATTTGCTTTTTAGGAAGAGGGTATTGACCAATTTTCAAAACAGGATAGTCGCAACCATCAGGATAGTTTTCCATCAAGTAGTTGTAGCCAATGCCACAAGCTATGATACCCATTTTTTTGTTAGGTCCATCAGTATATTTGTTGTAAGGAGATTCTTCTGAAGCCTTGATATAATCGGCTTGATGATCGAGTAATGCTTTGTAGCGTTTGCGCGCATTACCCGGAAGAAGTATAAATTGACGAGGATCTTCGCTAAAAGAAATCTCGTTTTGCGGTTTCTGAGCCTTTTGTTCTACACCCGAGCGAGAGTGAGCAAGACGAGTAACGATGCGAAGTAATACAGGTTCGCCAATCTTTTCAGAAAACTCAAATCCACTGTAAGTCATGTCGTATGCCTCTTGCTGATTGCTTGGTTCCAACATTGGAATCAAAGCAAAGTCGCCATAAAAGCGGCTATCTTGTTCGTTTTGAGAAGAGTGCATGCTTGGATCATCGGCAGCTAAAACCATCAATCCACCATTTACCCCTGTTACACCTGCATTGATAAAACAATCGGCAGCTACGTTCATACCCACATGTTTCATACATACCAATGCACGTTTGCCAACAAACGACATACCTAGAGCAGCCTCCATAGCAGTTTTTTCATTGGCAGCCCAGCGGCTGTGTATGTTTCTCTCCTTGGTGATAGGAGCAGCTTGAATATATTCTGTGATTTCTGTTGAGGGTGTTCCCGGATAGGCATATACACCCGATAGTCCGGCATCTAAGGCGCCTTGAGCAATTGCTTCGTCGCCAAGTAAAAGTTGTTTATTCATATTATTAAGCGTTTAACACGTTGATTGTCTCTTAGAAGGCAAAGATACATTTTTAAGGCTATTTTCAAGGCATTTACTTAAAAATCTTTCTTTCGTTCAGCGCATTCCAATATTTTCTAGCATTTTGCATATGTTCGCTCAGTGTAACTGCAAAATTGTGTGTGCCTGAAAAGTCCTCTTTAGCGCACATATAAATATAATTGTGCTGTGCATAGTTCAACACACTCTCCAATCCTCTTTTTGAAGGAATTCGTATAGGACCAGGAGTTAATCCTGCATTTAAATACGTGTTGTAGGGCGATTGAAACTTGAGATGTTCGTTAGTGATGCGCCGTAAACCAAAATCTTGAAGAGCAAATTTAACCGTAGGGTCTGCCTGCAACGGAATACCTCTTTTTAAACGATTGAGATACAAACCCGCCACCATGGGTTTCTCCTCATTGTTGTTGGTTTCTTCTTCTACAATAGAGGCAAGAGTAGCCACTTCTATCGGAGTCATATTGATACTTTCTGCCTTAGCCAATCGTTCATCATTCCAAAATTTGGCATGTTCCGATTGCATTCTTTTCATTAAATCCTCCGCACTAATATCCCAATAAACTTGATAAGTATCGGGTATAAATAAGCTGCTGATAGTTTGCTCGTTATAGCCAAGTGAAGCTTGAAATGCCGAGTCGTGAATTAGCGTTGCTATTTCGGTAGAGTCAATCATCAGTTGGCGACTCATGTTGCGTGCTAAGTTATCTATAGTGCGCACACTACCAACTGTTAAATTTACAGGTTCTTTAAATCCTCTTGCTATACGGTTGTATAGGTGAAAAGCATCGTCGCCAGGTTTAATAGCATATTTACCCGTACGAACATTATCTTCCAGTTTGCGGTATTTGGCCATCCACTCAAAACCAATAAAATGCTTGGCGTTTCCGTTTGCCTTTACTTTATTGTAAACAGAGTCGGCTGTGTCGTCTCTATCTATATAAATATAGGTTGTCTTTTCGGGGTAGAACTGAGGAGTTAGGAGATAATAATATATAAAACCAACTCCTGCTGCACTAATAATTAAAAGTACAGCAAGAGTTAAAAGGATAATCTTCTTTTTGCTCATACAATGGGTCTAAATGGATTTAATAATCAGACCACAAATTTAAGAAGATTTTTTATATATAAATTCTATGGCTCTAATTAAACAATCCCGGATAGATTATTCCACCTGTTTCAGTCACATTTAGCGTTTGTAATAACTCCCCTTCTGGAGAATAAAATACTTGAAACTCTTCGGGCGAATTCCAAGATTGCACATCAATTATGATAACCGGTGGCTCTTGGTGAGGTAAATAAACAATGCGTATATAACGCAATCTGCCCGCAGCCAATGTGCTGTTCATGTATTTATCGGCCACTACCGATGGTATAGACGATAAAGAATCTACATCTTTTTCGGTCATAACCCACTTCGCATCATCAGTAAACCATACATTTATGCCAATGCCATTCTCTACAAAAGTGGCTATTTGATAATCATGTTTTTTACTCCATTGCACATCTGTAACATCTGGATACATCTTTTGAAGCGCCGCTTGTAAGTTAGTTGGCGATCCGGCGAAAACTGAGAGCGATGCAATTAGCAATAACCCAGTTATAATGAGAATCAATTCAGACTTTTTCATATCAAAGGTTTATAGTTTGTTATCTTTAAAATAGATAACAAGAGGATGTGCAATTTGTTTGCAATAAACCTTTTGAATGAAGGAAAACAGGTGATACTCTATTTAATGTTATAAATAAATTCGAGCTTTTCGTTTCCTCGTTTAACAGATACATTGGCTTGGCTGCCTAATTCTAATAAAACCAAAGAGTCCATAGCGGCTTTATCAAGTAGAGAAGAGGGGATGCCATTTATTGAGTATATTGTATCTCCTAACTGAATACCTGCCTTTTCTGCCTCGCTACCTTTCTCAATGATATGCACACTCTTGTCTTTCATGGAGATGTTAAACCCTAATGTCCAATCAAAATAATCAAGCGGAAATGCCTCTTTATTAGTCGTTGGTTTAAGAATAAGCTGTTGATCCTTGAAGTCGATAATAGTATTAAACTCTTTAAGTATCTCTAGTCCAATAATGCCTATTGCGTTATTTTTGTGGTAATCTTTTAGCGAACGACTATAAACATAGAGTCCATGTATATCATCCATTTTATATCCAGCAAAATCAATACTATCGAGTTCAAAAAGTAGATTATCTTTCTTATTATCGTTCTCATTCATATATCTATAACGATAATCTAAACTGTGAATAAATGCATCAAACTCTTTCGGAGGATCGGTTATTGCCAAACCATTTGTCCAACCTGTATCTACCAGAAATTTATATTTATTCTTAAACTCTTTGCCATGTCGATAATAGGCGATAGGAACCTCGATAAACAGAACACCCGTATTGAGTTCGTAATCGAAAACTTTGGCTCCCGAATGATCTATGATTGAACTATCAGGAAGCTGTTGCAACCTCAATGAGTCATAGTTTATTGAGAGATATCTATACTGATTCATATTGTCTAGACCAATAAGATAGGATTTACCCCACCACCTAGAGGTTTTGGTATTGTAACGTAAACCGTTATCAAAAGCTACCGATACATTTCTATTGCTAAAGATCGTGTCGTTTTTAGGCAAATGTAGCCCGCACGGAGCACCAGTGTCGAATAGTGCATTAATGGTATCTGTGTCGTTTATTATAGCATCTACATATATAAAACCATCTTTGATGCAGAAATTACCTTTGCGTTGAGGTGTTACTTCGTCAATTCTATTTGCAGGTGGGGGAGTGCAAGACAATATCATAGACCATAATATAAACAAAATAGTGGTTTCGATAAATTTCATTTTGATTAGATTTGTAGAATGTGTTGTTTCGAAAAAACAATAAATACTATCACTATTTACTGCTTTGAGCCGCTAATCAGACTTGAACTGACGACCTGCGCGTTACGAATGCGCTGCTCTACCAACTGAGCTATAGCGGCATGTTATTTTAATATCTATATACAAAATTACACTTTATTTGAATAAATGAAATGAATTAAACGTTTATTTTACACACTAAAATAAATAATAGTTTTAAATATAAATATACAATGAAATTAATCACAGAAAAGCTTCTTAATGAAGTATCCAATCAAGCCAAGCAAAACGAACGACTGCGTATGAATTATAACTTTCACGAATCAATGGATGAGCCTATTCATCGATTATTGAATGCACTTGAACCCGATACTTATCTTCCTCCACATCGCCACTCCAATCCCGATAAAGAAGAGGTATACCTTGTGCTTAGAGGCAGTTTGCTTGCTATCACTTTTGATGATAATGGCACGATTTTGACTTCAGATATTCTTTCGCCTGCAAAAGGTACTTACGGTGTGGAGATTCCAGCCGGCACTTGGCATTCTATTATCGTATTAGAACCCAATACTGTGATATATGAGATTAAACAAGGGCCTTATGCACCGATTATACCTTCTAATATTGCACCATGGGCGCCTATTGCTTCAGATAATGAAGGAGTGAAAAGATATATTGAAGATACGCTATATAAATGCGGAATAAATAGATAGTATCAAGATGTTTTTATAAATGAAGCATTTAAGAAATTAAATGTTAACATTTTATCTGTAGAATGTAAAGGATTACAAGGTAAAATGTTGAAGTTTTGAATTTGTAAATTTTGAGTGGTCATAACAATGTTAAATGAACAATAATTTGCTAGATAGCTTATTTGTTTTTATGTAAGAATAAATAAACTTTTGAATGTTGATGTTTGTTGTTTTATCAATAATCTAAAAGAATAAAATTATGGATGTTGAAAAACAATTAACAGACTTGGCCGAAACTAATTATCTGGTATTTATTTTCTTTTATGCAGATTGGTGTCCGCATTATGAATGGATACAAGAAGCTTTGGATACCTACGAAAAGAGAACGGTAAAATATGTTCAGGTGAACATTGAAGAAAATAAAATGCTTGCCGACTCATATAATGTAGAGAGTGTACCAACTTTTATCTTAATGCATCATAAGTATGAATTATGGCGTAAGATAAGCGATATTACTATCGATGAGTTAAGATTGGTATTGAGTGAGTTTTGAAATGAGCTTAACAATACTGACAAATAAAAAAGGGTTGTAAGATGAAAAAACATCTACAACCCTTTTTAGGTAATATTGAAATCTAATAAGCTTCGTCATGAACACCCTTCACGGCTCTACCGCTTGGGTCGTTTTGTCCTTGGAATGAAGCATCCCAGGCAAGTGCTTCGGGTGTAGAGCAAGCTACACTAGGCACACTAGGCACACTCTTAGCTGCACTTTCACTAGGGAAGTGTTCCTCAAAAATTGAACGATAGTAGTACTCTTCTTTGTTCATTGGAGTATTGATAGGGAAGCGTTCTGCAGCTTTCGCCATTTGCTCATCGCTTACAGCTGCCGAAGTAACCTCTTTCAAAGTATCAATCCAGCTATAACCTACGCCGTCACTGAATTGCTCTTTTTGTCTCCAAGCCACACTTTCGGGCAACATATCAGCAAATGCTTCACGAACAATCTTCTTTTCGATTACTTTGCCAGGAGCCATTTTTGCTTCAGGATTGGTGCGCATAGCTACATCAAGAAATTCTTTATCTAAGAATGGTACACGTCCTTCAACACCCCATGCAGATAAACTCTTATTGGCACGAAGACAATCATACATGTGTAGTTTAGACAACTTACGCACGGTTTCTTCATGGAAAGCTTTTGCATTAGGGGCTTTGTGGAAATATAGGTATCCACCAAATATTTCATCAGCACCTTCTCCACTCAATACCATTTTGATACCCATAGACTTGATGACACGAGCCAACAAATACATAGGAGTAGATGCGCGAACAGTAGTTACATCATAAGTTTCTATAAAGTAAATCACATCGCGAATAGCATCCAAACCTTCTTGAATAGTATAATTGATTTCATGATGAACTGTGCCGATATAACTTGCTACTTCACGAGCTTTGATTAAATCAGGAGCATTTTCCAAACCTACAGCAAAAGAGTGAAGTTGTGGCCACCAAGCACCACTGGCACCATCGTTTTCTATACGGCGAGATGCATATTTTTTAGCAACAGCTGATATTACTGATGAATCAAGACCACCACTTAGCAATACACCATAAGGCACATCACTCATCAATTGTCTTTGCACTGCATCTTCCAATGAATCGTGGATAGCATCTACGCTAGCTTCATTATCTTTTACAGCATCATATTCCATCCAGTCGCGATTATACCAACGCTTCATTTCACCCTCTTTACTGTAATAGTAGTGTCCAGGTAGGAATGGTTCGTAGCTTTCGCAAAAACCTTCAAGCGCCTTTAGCTCACTACCAAAATAGACTTTGCCATCAGCGTCTTTACCAATATATAATGGAATAACTCCTATAGGGTCTCTTGCAATCAAGAATTCATCCTTTTCTTCATCATAAAGGGCAAAAGCAAAAATACCGCTAAGATCTTCTAAGAAATCGATTCCTTTATCTTTGTATAAAGCAAGAATTACTTCGCAGTCACTACCTGTTTGGAAGTGATATCTTTGAGCATATTTATTACGAATCTCTCTGTGATTGTATATTTCACCATTCACAGCTAAGATTTGTTTCTTATCTGGTGAGTAAAGAGGCTGACCACCGCTCTTTGGGTCTACAATAGATAGACGCTCGTGAGCTAGAATTGCACTTCCACCACAATAAATTCCACTCCAGTCTGGCCCGCGATGACGTATCTTCTGAGCCATGCCTAACGCTTTTTTCCTAAGTTCAGGTGTTTGCGTTTTTATATTTAATATACCTGCAATCCCACACATATAATTTAGATATTAAATGTTTTATTTATTTTTCAAATAAGTATCAATTGCTTTAGCCGCTTTGCGTCCATCAGCTATTGCTCTTACTACAAGGCTAGCTCCCATTGAAGCATCACCGGCCAAAAATACATTATCTGCAAATTTGGGTTGTTCTGGTTTTAAGAATCCCATTGCTAAAAGAACCATATCGGCTTCAATAACTTCTTTTTTGCCTGTTGGCTTCATTGTCATACGTCCACCATCTGTAGCTGGTATCCATTCTACTTCTTCTATCTCTACACCGGTTACTTTACCATTCTTACCAATAAATTGGTTTGATGCTAAAGACCAACGACGTGTACAGCCTTCTTCGTGGCTTGATGTTGTTTTCAAAACAACAGGCCATTGTGGCCAAGGTGTAGCCGGATTGTGTCCAACAGGAGGTTGTGGCATGATTTCGATTTGAGTAACCTTGGTAGCTCCATGTCTTACACTTGTTCCAATACAGTCAGAACCTGTATCACCACCACCAATCACTAGCACCTTCTTGCCTTTAGCATTTACCAATTGATCTTTAGTAAAGTTGATACCATCGAGAATGCGATTTTGTTGAGACAACATCTCTAAAGCAAAATGAACACCCTTCAAATCACGACCTGGTATAGGTAAGTCGCGAGGAGTCTCTGCTCCAGTACACAAGCAGTACGCATCAAATCCCTGAGGTAGTTTTTGTAAATCGACGCTCATACCCATTTCAAAAATGATACCTTCAGCCTTCATCAGATTGATTCTTCTATCGATGATGTTTTTGTTCAGTTTGAAATTAGGAATACCGTAGCGCAACAAGCCACCAGGGGCTTCTGCTTTATCAAATACAGTAACTAGATATCCCATTTGGTTAAGCTGATTTGCTGTAGCCAATCCGGCAGGTCCTGCGCCAATTACTGCAACTTTCTTACCGTTTCTTGCTGGTACTCTTGGTTTGATATATCCTTCACGAAATGCTGCTTCTACGATAGCTGCTTCATTTTCACGAATGGTAACAGGTTCATCACATGAAAGTTTTAGAACACAACTTTTTTCGCATAAAGCAGGACATATTCTTCCAGTAAATTCTGGAAAATCACAAGTAGCAGAAAGTATTTCGTAAGCTTCTTGCCATTTACCTCTATAAATAGCATCTTGCCATTCGGGTTGCTTGTTGCCAAGTGGGCATGCCCAATGACAAAATGGAACTCCGCAATCCATGCATCTAGATGCTTGTTTTTTTCTATCGTTTGTGTTGAGTGTTTGCTCAACTTCTCCAAAGTCTGTAATACGTTCGTGAACGGGGCGATATCCGGCCTCCTGACGGTGTATATTTAAAAATGCTTTTGAATCTCCCATTTTTTCTTTTTCTTTTATCGGTTAGTAATCGCGTTGCATATCAGCAATCTTCTGTTGTAATTTTTTCATTTGCTCTTCTTGCAATACTTTTTTGTATTCAATTGGCACTACTTGGATGAATTGATCCACGTAGCGACTCCAATCGTCAAGCATTGTGCGAGCCAATTTAGATCCTGTATATAAATAGTGTTGACGAATAAGTTCGTGTAACTCTTTGCGGTAGCTAGCCTCTTCAATTAGTGAAAGCTCTACCATTTCCATGTTACAGAAGTAATCAAAGTTACCTTCCTTGTTCCACACATAAGCAACTCCACCACTCATACCGGCAGCAAAGTTTCTTCCTGTTTCACCAAGCACTACTACACGTCCGCCTGTCATATACTCACAACAGTGGTCACCTACACCTTCAACAACTACTATCGCACCAGAATTACGTACTGCGAAACGTTCACCAACTTTACCGTTGATATAAACCTCACCGCTAGTGGCACCATATAAAATAGTATTACCTGCAATTGTATTTTTTTCAGCATCAAAATTACTTCTGATAGGAGGAAGTACCGCAATGCGACCGCCACTCAAACCTTTACCAAGGTAATCATTAGCCTCTCCTTCAAGTTTGAAATTAATACCCGGTGCTAAGAATGCTCCAAATGATTGACCTGCAGATCCTTTAAACTTAACGTTGATTGTATGTTCAGGCAATCCTTTTTGGCCATATTTTGTTGCTACAGCACCCGATAACATTGCTCCAACAGCTCTGTCGGTATTGGCAATGGTATATTCAAGAGATACTTCTTTTTGATTTTCAATAGCATCTTGTGCAGCATGTAGCATATCTACATCTTTTACATTTGATATACCGTGGTCTTGCTCAGATACATTTCTAATAGCAGCGCTATTGTCAATGCGAGCCAACATTCTGCTAAAGTCTATTAGCTGATGTTTTTCGCATTTATCATCAGATTTACGTTCGATTAAGTCTGTGCGACCAACGATGTCGTCCAAGCGTTCAACCCCAATTTCTGCAAGGTGTTCGCGAACCTCTTGTGCCAAGAAAGTAAAGAAGTTTACTAAGTATTCGCTACGACCGATAAAGCGTTTACGCAATTCTTCATTTTGTGTAGCAACACCCACAGGACAAGTATTCATGTGGCATTTACGCATCATTACACAGCCTAGGACGATAAGAGCAGATGTGGCAAAACCAAATTCTTCTGCACCAAGCATTGCCATCAACACAATGTCGCGGCCTGTCTTAAGTTGCCCATCCACTTGAAGCATCACTTGACCTCTTAGTCCGTTTAATACAAGTGTTTGTTGTGTTTCGCTAAGTCCTAACTCTGGTGAAATACCTGCGTAACGAATAGAAGATGCTGGTGAAGCACCAGTACCGCCTTCAGCTCCAGATATAACAATTAAGTCGGCTTTTGCCTTAGCAACACCAGCTGCAATTGTTCCTACACCTGTTTCTGCAACTAGCTTAACACTAATCTTAGCTTTAGGATTCACGTTTTTTAAATCGAATATAAGCTGTGCTAAATCTTCGATAGAGTAAATATCGTGATGGGGTGGAGGAGAAATCAATGAAATGCCCGGAATAGAATGACGAGTTTTAGCGATAATCTTATCTACTTTATAACCCGGTAACTGACCACCTTCGCCTGGTTTAGCACCTTGTGCTACTTTAATTTGAATTTCATCTGCATTAACAAGATACTCGGCAGTTACACCAAAGCGTCCAGAAGCAACTTGCTTGATAGCACTACGCAAAGAGGTTCCATCTTCAAGAGGTAAAAATCTATCAGGATCTTCACCGCCTTCACCTGTGTTGCTACGTCCTTTAATCTTATTCATAGCAATAGCCATAGCCTCATGTGCTTCTCTACTGATAGAACCGTAACTCATTGCACCTGTTACGAAACGACGCATGATGCTTTCAACAGGTTCAACTTTATCTATGCTAATTGGGTTGCGTTTGAATGATAAGAAGTCACGCAAGAAGATTGGTGCCTTTTTATCATCAGCTAACGCTGTGTATTCTTTAAATTTCTTATAACTGCCCAAGCGAGTAGCCAATTGCAATGTGCTGATTGTTTCAGGATTCCATGCATGTTCTTCGCCATCTTTGCGGAAACTATAAATACCTTTATTAGGAAGAATGCCTTCAATATCATCTTTCTTGAATCCTTCGCTATGCATTGCAATGGCATCATGAGCAATTTCGTCTAAACGAATACCACCTATTGTAGAGTTTAATCCACCAAAATAAGTGTTACTCAATTCACTACTCATGCCTACCGCTTCAAATATTTTAGCTCCACGATAAGAACGAATTGTGCTGATACCCATTTTACTCATTACTTTGAATAAGCCTTTACATATCGCTTTTATATAGTTCTTTTCTGCAGTAGCATAGTCAAGTTGAATTTCCCTGTCGGCTACCTGCTTATCCAAAATAGCAAAAGCCATATATGGATTTAAAGCACTGGCTCCAAAACCAAGAAGAAGTGCCGCGTGCATTACTTCACGTATTTCTCCACTCTCTACAATCAAGGCGGTTTGAACACGCTTTCCTACAGAGATAAGGTGATGATGAACAGCGCTTACTGCCAATAATGAAGGAATAGCTGCATGTTTCTCATCAATATTTCTATCTGATAACACAATGTAATTTACACCATCACTTACTGAATCTTCAGCCATTTTGCATAGATTAGCAAGAGCATCTTGCAATCCTACCTTTCCTTTTGAAGCTTCGAAAAGCATAGGAAGTTTGATGGTGTTGAATCCTTTATATCTAATGTTGCATAAGATATCAAGTTGAGTATTATTTAAGATAGGGTGGTTAAGACGAACCATCTTACAATGACCTTCATTTGGTGTAAGAATATTCATACCTACTGCACCGATATATTCAGTCAATGACATTACAAGTTCTTCGCGTATAGGGTCAATTGGAGGATTGGTAACCTGAGCAAATTGTTGACGGAAGTAATTGTAAAGCAATTGAGGTTTATCAGAAAGAATAGCAAGTGGTGTGTCGTTACCCATTGAATGAATAGGCTCTGCACCAGTTGCCGCCATTGGGGTAACTGTTTTTTCTATATCTTCTCTTGAATAACCAAAAGCATTGAGTAAAGCATTATAGTTAGGAACACTTTGGCTTACCTTTCTACCACTTTTTAGTTCGTCAAGCTCAATTCTGTTTGTAGCCAACCAAGAACGATAAGGTTTAGCAAGAGATAGCTTTTCTTTTAGTTCTCCATCATAATACACTTCACCCTTTTCGGTATCAACCATGATTATTTTTCCAGGTTGCAAACGACCTTTCTCTTTAATATCACCAGGCTCAAAATCCATTACACCAACTTCGCTGGCCACAACCATCATGTCGTTTTTAGTAATTAAATAGCGAGCTGGGCGCAAACCATTACGGTCGAGCATACCACCCGCAAATCTACCATCGCTAAACAACAAGGCAGCTGGACCATCCCATGGCTCCATCAATATAGAGTGGTATTCATAGAATGCTTTTAAATCTTCGCTGATTGGATTTTTTTCATTAAACGATTCTGGCACAAGCATAGACATAGCATGTGGTAAACTCAAACCAGACATAACCAAGAATTCTAATACGTTGTCCAACGATGCACTATCACTCATACCTGGTTGCACAATAGGGTGAATCTGCTTGATGTCTCCCAATGCTGGAGATGAAAGAACACTTTCGCGAGCTTCCATCCATCCACGGTTACCACGAATAGTATTGATTTCGCCATTGTGAGCTAATAGTCTGAAAGGTTGTGCCAATCCCCAAGTAGGGAATGTATTGGTACTAAAACGAGAGTGAACTAAAGCTAGACCACTTGTAAAATAACTGTTTGTAAGATCGGGGAAGTAGTTTCTCAATTGCATAGAAGACAACATACCTTTATATATGATGTTTTTTGCAGATAAAGAAACAATGTAAAAATCATTATTATTAGGAATAGATGAATTTCTAACTCTATTCTCAATTTTCTTTCTAATTAAATAAAGCTTGCGTTCGGCAGACTCAGTGTCAGAAAAACCAGTAACAAATATCTGTTTAATTTCTGGCTCATTGGCCAATGCAGATTCACCTAAAATCTCTGGGCAAGTAGGTACATTGCGCAAATGCATTAATGTTAAGCCTTCTTTCTCAATTTCTTCAATAGCTATGCTTAATATTTCAGCTTGGCTTTTGCCATTTTTGGGAAAGAAGATAAGGCCGGTACCATATTTTCCTTTTTCAGGAACAGGTATACCTTGAAGTAGAATAAATTCATGAGGAATTTGAAGCATAATACCTGCTCCATCACCTGTTTTATTATCGGCACCCTCTGCACCTCTATGGCGCATATTCTCAAGTACCTTTAACGCTGCTTCGACTATGTCGTGTGATTTCTTTCCATGAATATTAACTATCATACCTACACCACAAGCATCATGCTCGTTGGCTGAGTCGTATAAACCCATCTGATTTGGTTGTTGTTGGAATGATAGTTCTTTTGTTCTGTTGTTAAAAAGTTCTTTTTTTTTCATTCTATTTAGCTTAAATGTTCAATTATACCTATTGTGTCTTTCAAAATGTCTCGCAAAAATAATAATTTAATTTCATTATGATATATTAAATGCATTTTTTGATAACATTATTTAAGTGTTTGGTATCGGTATGTTTATAATTGTTATAAAAATAGTGCAATATGTTTCAAAATAAAACAATATTTGCTCAAAAATAACCATCTTGTTATTGGAGTGTTTGCTCTTCATTAGAGTTACTATTATAACAAACGAAGATAAAAAAGATTTATTTCATTAGATTTATGCAAATTATTATTTCCAATTATATTTAGGTTGTCATTATAATACCTATATTTGCATCGCAAAAAAATAAGAAATAAATATGTGTGGAATTGTAGGCTATATTGGAAGTAAACCAGCCTATCCTATCCTTGTAAAAGGTCTAAAAAGACTGGAATATCGAGGGTATGACAGTGCAGGCGTCGCATTAATAGATGATAATCAACAGTTAAACGTGTACAAAACGAAAGGAAAGGTATCTGAACTTGAGAATTTTGTTATACAAAAAAATATTTCCGGCAATATAGGTATTGCACATACTCGTTGGGCTACTCATGGCGAACCTTGTTCAGAAAATGCTCATCCTCACTTTTCTTCTTCAGAATCTCTGGCACTCATTCATAACGGCATTATTGAAAACTACGCTGTTCTTAAAGAAAAGCTTCAAGCTAAAGGATACGTTTTTAAAAGTAGTACTGATACCGAAGTTTTGGTTCAATTAATAGAGTACATCAAAATTACCAATAATTTAGATCTTCTTACAGCTGTTCAGCTAGCCTTGCAAGAGGTGATTGGTGCTTATGCAATTGCTGTGATTGAGAAAAATCATCCTGAACAAATTATAGCGGCTCGTAAAAGCAGTCCGTTGGTAGTTGGAATAGGAGATGGTGAGCTATTCTTAGCATCAGATGCAACACCAATTGTAGAATATACTGATAAAGTAGTATATTTGAATGATGAAGAGATTGCTGTCTTAAGCAATGGAACAGAATTGAAAGTTGTAAATTTGCATAACGCAGAAATTACACCTGATGTAAAAACAGTTGTAATGAACTTGGGACAATTGGAAAAAGGAGGTTATTCTCACTTTATGCTTAAGGAAATTTTTGAGCAACCAGATTGTATTCATGATTGTATGCGTGGTCGTGTAAATGTAGAGGGTACAAATGTAGCTCTTTCTGCTGTGATAGATCATAAAGAGGTGATGTTGCGTGCTAAGCGTTTTATAATAGTGGCTTGTGGAACATCATGGCATGCTGCTCTTATTGGCAAGCAACTGATAGAAAACTTCTGTAGAATACCAGTTGAGGTTGAATATGCTTCAGAATTCCGTTATAGAAATCCTGTTATAAATAATGAGGATGTAGTAATTGCTATTTCGCAAAGTGGAGAAACTGCCGATACTTTGGCTGCTGTAGAGTTGGCTAAAAGTAAAGGTGCATTTATATATGGTATTTGTAATGCAATTGGCTCTTCTATTCCACGTGCTACAAATACAGGTTCATATATTCACGTTGGTCCTGAAATTGGTGTTGCTTCTACCAAAGCTTTTACAGGACAGGTAACTGTGCTTACTATGTTAGCTTTAACTCTTGCAAAAGAGAAAGGTACCATTAATCAAGAAGATTTCTTGGAAGTGGTGGGTGAACTGAATTCTATTCCTGAAAAGATGAAAGAGGTGCTTTTATTGAATGATAAAATAGCAGAGCTCTCTAAAATTTTCACTTATGCACACAATTTTATTTACTTAGGTCGTGGATATTCTTATCCTGTGGCTCTAGAAGGTGCATTAAAACTAAAAGAAATTTCCTATATACATGCAGAGGGTTATCCTGCTGCTGAAATGAAACATGGTCCTATCGCATTGGTAGATGCCGAAATGCCTGTGGTTGTCATTGCTACTCACAATGCTCTTTATGAAAAAGTGCTGAGCAATATACAAGAAATAAAAGCAAGAAAAGGTAAAGTGATTGCTGTTGTAAATAAAGGCGATACAATTATTAGCAAGATTGCTGATATATGTATAGAGCTTCCTTCAACTATAGAGTGTCTAGATCCTTTAATCACTACTGTACCACTTCAAATGTTGGCTTATCATATAGCTGTTTGTAAAGGTATGGATGTGGATCAACCACGAAATTTGGCAAAGTCTGTAACTGTAGAATAAAGATAAATTAATGGAACAACTAAAGCACGAATGCGGCGTTGCGATGATACGCTTGCTGAAACCGCTAGAATATTACGAAGAAAAATATGGCACATGGATGTATGGCTTGAATAAACTCTATCTTTTGATGGAGAAGCAGCACAACCGTGGTCAAGAAGGAGCTGGATTGGCTTGCGTGAAACTTGAAGCAAATCCAGGTGAGGAATATATGTTCCGTGAACGTGCTCTAGGGTCTGGAGCAATTACTGAAATTTTCGCTGAAGTTCAAAAAAACTTTAAAGGTTTAAGCAAAGAGCATCTACACGATGCAAATTATGCAAAACGTGTTTTACCTTTTGCCGGTGAAACATATATGGGGCATTTGCGCTATTCAACAACCGGAAAATCGGGAATATCTTATGTTCACCCATTTTTAAGAAGAAACAACTGGAGAGCAAAAAACTTATCTCTATGTGGTAACTTCAATATGACAAATGTTGATGAGATATTTGCTCGTATTACTGCTATCGGACAACATCCACGTAAGTATGCAGATACTTATATTATGCTCGAACAAATAGGTCACAGGCTAGACCGTGAAGTAGAGCGCTTGTTTAACCTAGCTGAGGCTGAAGGTAAAACAGGAATGGATATAACTCATTATATTGAAGATCAAATTGATTTAGCAAACGTGCTTCGCACTTCAAGCAAAGAGTGGGATGGGGGATATGTGATTTGCGGTCTTACTGGTAGTGGAGAATCATTTTCTATACGCGACCCTTGGGGCATTCGCCCTGCTTTCTGGTATCAAGATGATGAAGTTGCTGTATTGGCTTCCGAACGTCCTGTGATACAAACTGCATTTAATGTTCCTCTTGAAGATATTAAAGAGTTGCAACCTGGTCAAGCTTTATTCATCAATAAAGCAGGTAAAGTGCGTACACAACAAATCATTAAACCTAAGGAAAGAAAAGCTTGCTCTTTTGAAAGAATTTATTTTTCTCGCGGTAGTGATGAGGATATATATAAAGAGCGCAAGTTGCTTGGCGAAAAACTTATTCCACGTATTTTGAAGTCAATTAATAATGACCTAGACAATACTGTATTCTCATTCATACCTAATACTGCTGAAGTTGCATTTTATGGTATGCTAGAAGGATTGGATAACTATTTGAATCAAGAGAAGGTTAAAAAAATAGCTGAGCTGGGACATAATCCTAACTTAGAAGAACTGGAACATATTTTATCGCACCGCATCCGAAGTGAGAAGGTTGCAATTAAAGATATTAAACTGCGCACCTTTATTGCCGAAGGAAATAGCCGTAATGATTTAGCTGCACACGTATATGATATTACATATGGTAGCTTAAAGGCTGGAGTAGACAATCTAGTAGTAATAGATGATAGTATTGTGCGAGGCACAACTTTAAAACAAAGTATTATCAGTATATTAGATAGGCTCGAACCAAAGAAAATCGTAATTGTCAGTTCATCACCTCAGGTTCGCTACCCCGATTATTATGGTATTGACATGGCTAAGATGAGTGAATTTATTGCTTTTAAAGCTGCCATTGAGTTATTGAAAGAGCGCGATATGAAGGATGTGATTTCTGCCGCTTATCGCAAATCAAAAGATCAGGTGGGTTTACCAAAAGAGCAAATGGTCAATTACGTAAAAGATATATATGCTCCATTTACCGATGAAGAGATATCGGAGAAGATGGTTCAATTATTAACACCTAAGGGCACAAAAGCGAAGGTTGAGATAGTGTATCAGCCGCTCGAGGGTCTCCATGAAGCTTGTCCCAATAATAAAGGCGACTGGTATTTTAGTGGTGATTATCCTACGCCTGGTGGAGTTAAGTTATTAAACGAAGCTTTTATTAATTACATCGAGCAAGTATATCAATTCTAATTAATTTAATTAATATGTGTCAATATGCCTATGTACCAAACAACTTTCAATTATGTGAGTTTATTTATTGGTTCATTGGCATATTGTCACATTAGCACATATATAGAAATAGATGAGAAATGTAACTTTAATCCTTGACGACGGGAGCCGTTTTCATGGCAAGTCGTTTGGCTATGAGAAGCCGGTGGCAGGTGAAGTAGTTTTTAATACTGCCATGACAGGATATCCTGAGAGCTTAACTGACCCTTCTTATGCGGGTCAATTAATGGCGCTCACTTATCCGTTGGTAGGTAATTATGGTGTTCCAGCATTTACCTTCGAATCCAACGGGTTGGCTACATTTATGGAAAGTGGTAAAATTCATGCTGATGCTATCATTGTGAGCGATTATTCGGAGGAGTATAGCCACTGGAATGCTGTTGAAAGTTTAGCTGATTGGTTAAAGCGTGAGCAAGTTACCGGTATTACAGGCATTGATACACGTGAGTTGACAAAAGTTCTTCGCGAACATGGAGTGATGATGGGAAAAATCGTGTTTGATGATGAACCAGAAAATGTTCCTGAAGCTGCTTATGAAGGTATCAATTATGTAGATCGAGTTAGCTGCAAAGAGGTTATCCGTTACAATGAAGGCGAGGGCAAAAAGAAGGTTGTCTTAGTAGATTGCGGTGTGAAATCCAATATCATTCGCTGTTTGTTAAAGCGTGGCGTAGAGGTAATTCGCGTGCCTTGGAATTATGATTTCAATGAATTGGAATTCGATGGATTGTTTATTTCTAATGGTCCTGGCGATCCTGATACTTGTGATGCAGCAGTTCAGAATATCCGTAAGGCTATGCAAAACGAGAAACTTCCAATCTTTGGTATTTGTATGGGTAACCAATTGCTTTCAAAAGCAGGTGGTGCTAAGATTTATAAATTGAAATATGGACATCGCAGCCACAACCAACCGGTAAGAATGGTAGGCACAAATCGTTGCTTTATTACTTCACAAAATCATGGTTATGCCGTAGATAATAACACATTGGGAACTGACTGGGAACCTTTGTTTATCAATATGAACGATGGCTCTAATGAGGGTATTCGTCATAAAAATAACCCTTGGTTTTCTGCACAGTTTCACCCCGAAGCTGCGAGTGGACCTACGGATACTGATTTCTTATTTGATGATTTTGTAAAATTGCTATAATAACCAACCAATATGAAAGAAAAGAATATAAAGAAAGTATTATTGCTAGGTTCCGGTGCCTTAAAAATCGGTGAGGCTGGTGAATTTGATTACTCTGGTTCGCAAGCATTAAAAGCGTTGAAAGAAGAGGGTATTGAAACAATTCTGATCAATCCAAATATTGCTACTGTACAAACAAGCGAAGGTGTTGCAGATCAAATTTACTTTTTGCCTGTTACGGCTTATTTTGTAGAAAAGGTTATTCAAAAAGAGCAACCTGATGGCATCATGTTGGCGTTTGGTGGACAAACTGCTTTGAACTGTGGTGTTGAATTATATAAAACAGGTATTCTCGAAAAATATAATGTAAAAGTACTTGGTACTCCTGTTCAAGCTATTATTGATACTGAAGACCGCGAACTTTTCATTGAAAAGCTTAACGAGATTGATGTAAAGACAATTAAGAGTGAAGCTGTAGAAAACGCTGTAGACGCTCGTCGTGCTGCAAAAGAGTTGGGCTATCCAGTGATTGTGCGTGCAGCTTATGCCCTTGGAGGCTTGGGTTCTGGCTTTTGCGATAATGAAGAACAACTGAATACCTTGGTTGAAAAAGCCTTTGCTTTCTCTCCTCAAGTATTGGTTGAAAAATCTCTTCGTGGCTGGAAAGAAGTGGAATATGAAGTAGTGCGCGACCGTTTTGATAATTGTATTACTGTTTGTAATATGGAGAACTTCGACCCACTAGGCATACATACCGGTGAGTCTATCGTAATTGCTCCTTCTCAAACACTAACCAATCATGAGTATCACAAACTTCGCGAATTAGCAATTCGCATTATTCGCCACATCGGTATCGTGGGCGAATGTAATGTGCAATATGCTTTCGATCCCGAGTCTGAAGATTATCGTGTGATTGAAGTGAATGCTCGTTTGAGCCGTTCGTCTGCTCTTGCGTCAAAAGCTACAGGATATCCCTTGGCTTTTGTTGCTGCTAAGCTAGGTTTGGGTTATGGACTGTTTGATTTGAACAACTCGGTAACTAAAACTACAAGTGCTTTCTTCGAGCCTGCTCTCGACTATGTGGTATGTAAAATTCCTCGTTGGGACTTAGGTAAATTCCACGGAGTTGACAAAGAACTTGGTTCTTCAATGAAGTCGGTAGGAGAGGTGATGGCCATTGGTCGTACATTCGAGGAAGCTATTCAAAAAGGTCTTCGTATGATTGGTCAAGGAATGCACGGCTTTGTAGAAAACAAAGAACTTGTGATTGCCGATATAGATAAAGCTTTAAGAGAACCAACCGACAAACGTATCTTTGTTATCTCGAAAGCAATGCGTGCCGGCTATACTATCGATCAAATTCATGACTTAACCAAAATCGATAAATGGTTCTTGCAGAAGTTAATGAATATCATGAATACTTCTGAAGAGCTGCACAACTGGGGTAATAACCATAAGCAACTTCTTGATATGCCTACCGAATTATTAAGAAAAGCTAAAGTACAAGGATTTTCAGATTTTCAGGTTGCACGTGCTATTGGATTCGAAGGAGATATTGAAGATGGTATCTTGATGGTACGCAATTACCGTAAACAAGTAGGTGTTGTGCCTGTGGTGAAACAAATTGATACACTTGCTGCTGAATACCCAGCTCAAACCAACTATCTATATTTAACTTATAGTGGTGTAGCTAATGATGTGCACTACCTTGGCGACCACAAATCGATTGTTGTATTGGGTTCTGGTGCTTATCGCATTGGTTCATCGGTAGAGTTCGACTGGTGTGGAGTGCAAGCTTTAAATACAATTCGCAAAGAGGGTCTTCGTAGTGTTATGATAAACTACAACCCCGAAACAGTATCTACCGATTATGACATGTGCGACCGTCTATACTTTGATGAGTTGACGTTTGAACGTGTAATGGATATTTTAGAGCTAGAAAATCCGCAGGGTGTTATTGTTTCTACCGGTGGTCAGATTCCAAATAACTTGGCCTTACGCTTGGATGCACAAAATGTAAATATTCTTGGTACAAATGCTAAGAGTATTGATAATGCAGAAGACCGTGAGAAATTCTCTGCTATGCTCGACCGCATTGGAGTAGATCAACCACGCTGGCGTGAACTAACTTCAATGGATGATATCAATGGTTTCGTTGATGAAGTAGGATTCCCTGTATTGGTTCGTCCTTCTTATGTATTGAGTGGTGCTGCAATGAATGTATGTTCAAACCAAGAAGAGCTAGAACGCTTCTTGAAACTAGCAGCTAATGTATCTAAAAAACATCCAGTAGTTGTAAGTCAATTCATTGAACATGCCAAAGAGGTTGAAATGGATGCTGTAGCAAAAGACGGAGAAATTGTGGCTTATGCTATCAGTGAGCATATTGAGTTTGCAGGGGTTCACTCTGGAGATGCTACAATTCAGTTCCCTCCACAAAAACTATATGTTGAGACTGTACGTCGTATTAAACGCATCAGCAAAGAAATTGCTAAAGCATTAAATATCTCAGGTCCATTCAATATTCAATATTTGGCTAAAGACAATGATATAAAGGTAATTGAATGTAATCTTCGTGCCAGTCGTTCATTCCCTTTTGTGAGTAAAGTTTTGAAGATTAACTTCATTGAACTTGCTACAAAAGTGATGTTGGGCTTACCTGTAGAAAAACCATCTAAGAACTTATTCGAGTTGGATTATGTAGGTATCAAGGCATCTCAATTCTCATTCAACCGCTTGCAAAAAGCCGACCCTGTATTGGGAGTAGATATGGCTTCTACAGGTGAAGTTGGTTGTATTGGTTCAGATACATCAAGCGCTGTATTGAAGGCAATGCTTTCTGTAGGCTATCGTATTCCTAAGAAGAATATCCTTCTTTCTACGGGTACTATGAAGCAAAAGGCCGATATGATGGATGCTGCTAGAATGTTGGTAGAAAAAGGCTATAAGCTGTTTGCAACGGGTGGAACTCATAAGGCACTTGCCGAAAATGGAATCGAAAATACATTGGTTTATTGGCCAAGCGAAGAAGATAAGCATCCTCAAGCTCTCGAAATGTTGCAAAACAAAGAGATTGACATGGTTGTGAATATTCCAAAGAACTTGACAGCTGGTGAGTTAGACAACGGTTATAAAATCAGACGTGCCGCTATCGACTTAAATGTGCCATTGATTACAAATGCAAGATTGGCTAGTGCATTTATTAGCGCTTTCTGTACTTTAAGTATTGATGATATTTCTATAAAAAGCTGGGAAGAATATAAATAATTTATTATATTTGTTTTAATTAAGCCAGATTAACTAATTGTGGGTTAATCTGGCTTTTGTTTTATGTATTGATAGAAACCTAATTTACTTCTATAATACTATAAAAAACGCATTCTTCCGAACTTTAATTTATTAGATATGTTTTTTTATTAATCACTTAAAAAAGTAATGATATGGATTTTATTTGGTTTATTTTGATAGGTGCGTTAGCTGGTTTCATCGCTGGTAAACTCATGAGAGGTGGTGGCTTCGGCTTAATTATTAACTTATTACTAGGTATCATCGGAGGTATTCTCGGAGGATGGGTTTTCTCACTATTTGGGTTTGCAGCTACCGGTATTATTGGGAGCTTAGTTACTTCGGTAGTTGGTGCCGTTATCTTTCTATGGATTGCCTCACTATTCAGTCATCGTTCTAAGTGATATAGTAATATATAAATTTTTGAAATTATGAGTTGTGATAAAGGTAAATTTTGGCTAGGACTAGGACTCGGTGCCGCTATTGGTGCTGTGGCTTATCACTATTCTCGCACTGCACGTGCGCAAAAAATGAAAGCAGATCTATTGACTTCATTGCAAGAAATTGAAGTGGCTGCTGAAGAAGCATTTGGTAATGCTAAACAAAAAACAAAAGATTCGGGAGCTAAGGTTGCCGGAAAAGTTGCTGAAAAAGCATTGGAACTACAAGAACGTTTAAAAGAACACGATTTGTAATTTCATTTTGTAGTAGCAAACCTCTAAAAACAAGTATCCCTCCGAAATCACTTCGAAGGGATACTTGCATTTTACTTAAAACGTGGCTACGCAATAAAATTATGACTAATTAATTAAATTCTGATACTGCAAAGATAGTGGGTATCACAGGATGTGGCAATCCCTTTAATTAGGTATTTTATTGATGATAGTAGCTATTAGTAGTTAGAATTTTACTCCAATCACTTCGTTTATAGCCCCAATATGCTTGTTTAACTGCCTTTGGTTATTTCACCTATCAAGCAAGAACTCATTTTATATCTTATTTCTCTTTCGCTTAATTTGTGTCCCAACAAAAACATAAGTTTCGTCAAAGCACACTCTGGTGTACTGTCAAATCCACTGATAACTCCCGATTCGAGCAAATGAATACCAGTTTCGTATCTCTCCATTTGAACTCTACCCGAAGAACATTGAGTGATGTTCACGATAATAATTCCTCTGTCAGTTGCTTCCTTCAAAATTTTCAAGAACCATGGTTTCTGTGGAGCATTGCCCGAACCGAAAGTTTTTAATACTACTGCCTTCAATCCCGGAACCTTCAATAGAGCATCTATAATACTCTCTTGTATGCCTGGAAACAGGGTAAGTATCACCACATTTGTGTCGAATAGATAGTGAGGCCTAAGTGGTTTATTATAATCTACCTTGCGTATAAGGTGTGTCTCATATTTTATATGTATACCCACTTTAGCCAATGGGGGATAGTTGTACGAACGAAACGCGTTGAAGTTTTCGGCATTGATCTTTGTTGTTCTGTTGCCGCGCATCAAATGGTTTTCAAAGAAGATGCATACTTCAGGAACAATAGCATTACCATTTTTATCTTTAGCAGCAGCTATTTCTATAGAGGTAATTAAATTCTCTTTTCCATCTGTGCGAAGTGTGCCTATAGGAAGTTGCGATCCGGTCAATATCACTGGCTTGCTCAAATCTTCGAGCATAAAGCTTAGTGCCGATGCTGTATAGGCCATGGTGTCGGTGCCATGTAATATCACAAAGCCATCATAATAATCGTAATTGTAGTTGATAATCTTAACGAGGCGCGCCCAAAAAGAGGGTTCCATGTCGGAAGAGTCAATAGGGGGGTCAAACTGATAAGAAGATATCCGATAGTTGAATCTTTTTAATTCAGGTACGTGGCGAAGCAGATGATCGAAATTGAAATTTTCGAGCGCACCGGTTTCCGGGTTTTCTATCATCCCGATAGTACCACCTGTATAAATCAACAATACGGAAGGGCTTTTTACAATCATAATTAACAACTCTTTATTATTATGTGGCAAAGTTAAAGATAATTGAGACGAATAGCAAATGGCAGCAGTTGTAATCTTTAAAGAATATTGTTGCACCTTGCTGCCATTTGTAAATTCCAACTATTTGATAGCTTTCAGTAAAAGTTCGATGGCTTTATTGGGGTCTTTTACTTCATTTAATAAATTGACAAAGCTACTTCCTATAATTCCTCCACGCGAATACTCGCAGGCCGATTGAAAAGTGGCTTGATTTGATATACCAAAGCCTACCATTCTAGGATTGCGTAGTTTCATATTGTCTATTCTCTTAAAATAATCGAGCTTTTGCTGATTGAAATCGCTTTGTGCGCCTGTGGTAGCTGCCGATGACACCATATAAATAAAGCCGTCAGTATTGTTATCAATTTCACGAATACGCTCTTCGCTAGTTTCCGGAGTGATGAGCATGATAATCTTTACATCATATCCCTCGGCAATGGCTCTATACTTCTCTTGATAATCTTTGAAGGGAAGGTCGGGGATAATCACTCCGTCAATGCCACACTCGTTGCACTTTTTGCAAAAGTTCTCAAAGCCAAATTGCATAATAGGATTTAAATAACCCATTAATAGTAGAGGTATATTAACCGTATTGCGGATATTAGTTAGCTGCTCAAACAAGAGGCGAAGCGACATGCCATTGTGCAAAGCCTGAGTAGCTGCATTTTGTATCACCACACCATCGGCCATAGGATCGCTAAAGGGGATACCTATTTCTATCATATCCACTCCGTTTTCTTCTAAAGCTTTAATTACCTCTGCGGTATTATCGCGCTGAGGAGCACCTGCACAAAAGTAAATAGATAGCAGGTTTGATTTGTTGCTATTGAATAGCTTATTTATTCTATTCATAATTGATTTCTTCTTATTCTTTTAAATCGTTCAAAAACGTATTAATTCTATTGATATCTTTCACTCCCGGTTTAGTTTCAAACCGGCTATTGATGTCATATCCGGCCAATGCAGGGTGGCTAAACTCTTTTAATGCGCGAGAGCTATAACAATTTATGCCACCACTCAATAAGAATGGAGTTTCACCTTTGTAGGCTTCAAGAATGCTCCAATCAAATTGATTGCCCGACCCCCCATGCTGCTCGCATTTTGTATCGAAAATAAACATGCGGCAATAGGGTTCATATAGATGTACGGAATTTAAATCTTTTACATCTCCCACCGGAAAGGCTTTGATGATTTTCAACCCATGCGCCTCTAGCGTGCGACAATATTCGGGCGATTCACTGCCATGTAGTTGCACATAATGCAATCCAAATCGGTCGGCATACATCTCAATTGTATCTTTATCTTCGTTTACAAACACACCTACGCGTAAACAGTTCTTCGGCATATAATCGGGCATTTCAAATACACAGCGCGGCGATTTATGATAGAATATAAATCCAATCATATCTATTGGTAGCATTTCTAATTGTTGAATGTTGTCTCCATCTCGCATGCCACATACTTTAATAATCTTGTCGTTTACCATAGTTGTTTTGTTTTAAGTTTTGATAATTATATCGATGAAATAAAATCAGAAAGGGCTATGGCAGGATCGGTTGTTTTCATAAATGCTTCGCCCATCAAAAAACCTTTGAAACCAGCCTGTTGAAGTCGGCGAATAGTTTCGGGTTTGGATAGACCGCTTTCCGATACCAATAATTTATCTTCGGGTAGCATTTCTGCCAATCTAAAAGAGTTGTCTACATCGGTATGAAAAGTCCCTAGGTTGCGGTTATTGATACCTACCATGTCAATTTCTTTGCTAATATAGCACAATTCATCTTCACTGTGTATTTCTAATAGGATTTCTAATCCTAATTCGTGCGCTTTTATTGCAAGTTCGTTACATTTATCTACATCTAGTGCTGCGGCAATGAGCAATATGGCATCTGCACCAATTATTCTAGCTTGATAAATTTGATACGGATCAATAATAAAATCTTTGCGTAAAATGGGGAGTGAAGTCAATGGTCGTGCCGTGCGAATGTCGCGCATTGTTCCACCAAAAAACTTCTCATCGGTCAATATTGAAAGTGCCGATGCTCCCGCTTTTTCATATCCGGGTATAATCAATTCCGGTTGTGCCTCCTTGTTTATCCAGCCTTTCGATGGTGAGCGGCGTTTAAATTCAGAGATGATACCCGTAGCAGAATCTTGCAATGCCTTTTTCATAGAGCGGGTAGGAGTGGCCAAACTGATACTCTCCTCTAATTGCTCTAGCGAGATAGAACGTTTCTGAAAATCAACCTCAAAGCGCTTGTTGGCTATGATTTCGGATAATATATCTTGTTTCATGACGATTAACTATTGAGTGCGATGAATTTTTTGAAAGTCTCTAGTGCCTTACCGCTTTCAAGTGAGTGGCGAGCAATGGCAATACACTCTTCAATACTCTTTTCTGGATGAACCACACGAATGGCAAAGGCGGCATTGACTATCACAACATTCTTTTGGGCTTCAGTAGATTGATTGCCCAATACATTGTCGAATATTTTAGCTGCATCTTCAGGGGTGTCACCCCCTTCGAGCGATTGCTCTGTGCATTGAGCAAAACCAATGCTTTGTGGAGTATATATTTTCTCATTGTCCGATGTGGCTACCTTGAAATTGTCGGTTAGCGACACTTCATCATATCCATCCAAGCTGTGCACTACGGCAAATCGGGTATCTGTTTCTTGATAGGTATAGCTGTATAAGCGTAGCAGTGGCAAGCTATATACACCCAACAACTGATAAGGAGGTAAAGCCGGATTGACCAACGGGCCAAGCATATTGAAGAATGTGCGCACGGCCAAAGCTTTGCGAATAGGGGCAACGGCTTTAAGCGCAGGGTTGAAGAGAGGTGCATGCAGATAAGCCATGTTGCACTCTTCCATCGAGCGTTTTAGTTTATCGTTGTCGGTAGTAAACTTCACACCGTGTTGCTCCATCACATTGCTGGCACCACTGATAGACGTTGCGCCATAGTTGCCATGTTTCACAACGGGGATACCCGCACCAGCCACAGTAAAACAAGCTGCTGTAGATATATTAAAGGTGTTTTTGCCATCGCCGCCTGTGCCCACAATATCAATCG
>CAMTOV010000002.1 GCA_947074235.1 uncultured Bacteroides sp.
GCATACGACCCATAGTGTCAGTCATACCGTAAGAAGCAGGACCAGCAGCCATGTTATCTGGGTGAAGCGTACGACCAGTACCACCACCTGATGCTACTGAGAAGTATGGTTTACCTTCTAATCCGCGTTCTTTTTTGTAAGTACCAGCTACTGGGTGTTGGAAACGAGTAGGGTTAGTAGAGTTACCTGTGATAGATACATCTACACCTTCTTTCCACATGATAGCTACACCTTCGCGTACATCGTCAGCACCGTAGCATTTTACTTTTGCACGAGCACCTTCAGAGTAAGCGATTTCGCGTACTACTTTCAATTCTCCTGAATAGTAATCAAACTCAGTTTGTACATATGTAAATCCGTTGATACGAGAGATGATTTGTGCAGCATCTTTTCCTAAACCGTTCAAGATACAACGCAAAGGCTCTTTACGTACTTTGTCAGCTTTAGCAGCAATTTTGATTGCACCTTCTGCAGCAGCGAATGATTCGTGACCTGCAAGGAAAGCGAAACATTTAGTTTCTTCGCGAAGCAACATAGCAGCCAAGTTACCGTGGCCGATACCTACTTTACGATCTGCAGCTACAGATCCTGGGATACAGAATGCTTGAAGACCCAAACCGATTGCTTCGGCAGCTTCAGCAGCGTTTTTACAACCTTTTTTGATTGCGATAGCTACACCTACTACATAAGCCCATTTCGCATTTTCGAAACAGATTGGTTGAGTTTCTTCACAAGTCAAATAAGGATCAAGTCCATGAGCATCGCAAATTGCGTTTGCCTCTTCAATATCTTTGATGCCGTTCGCATTCAATACTTCGATGATTTGCTTAATACGACGGTCTTGGCTTTCGAATTTTACTTCTCTAATCATAGTTTTGTTCCTCCTTTATTATTCGTGACGTGGATCAATACTTTTAACTGCTCCCTGCTCTTCTGTTACACGACCATAAGTACCTGTAACTTTTTTCAATGCTTCATTTGCATCAGTTCCTTTTTTGATTTCGTCCATGAATTTACCCATGTGAACGAATTCGTAACCGCAAATTTCGTCATTCTTATCTAAGAATAGGTTTTTGATATAGCCTTCAGCTACTTCTAAGTAGCGAGGACCTTTAGCCAAAGTACCATAAAGTGTACCAACTTGGCTACGTAAACCTTTACCTAAGTCTTCCAAACCAGCACCGATAATCAAACCACCTTCAGAGAAAGCTGATTGAGTACGTCCGTAAACGATTTGCAAGAATAATTCGCGCATAGCAGTATTGATAGCATCACAAACTAAGTCTGTGTTTAACGCTTCCAAAATAGTTTTTCCTGGAAGAATTTCTGAAGCCATTGCTGCAGAGTGAGTCATACCTGAACAACCGATAGTTTCGATTAATGCTTCATGGATAATACCGTTTTTAACGTTCAAAGTTAGTTTGCAAGCACCTTGTTGAGGAGCACACCAACCTACACCGTGTGTTAAACCTGAAATATCAACGATTTCTTTTGATTTAACCCATTTGCCTTCTTCGGGTATGGGAGCTGGTCCGTGGTTTGGACCTTTCTTTACAACACACATGTGTTCCACTTCGTGTGAATAAGTCATAATTAGCTCGTTTTAAAAGTGATATAATTAATAAATACGTAGTCTTGATTCTTAAATCGGGTGCAAAGTTAGCTGTTTTATTGCTTTAAGCCAAAAGAGGTGTCTTACTTTTTTATGAAATTATTGAAATATAAGGAGATATGATAAGGTATTGTAATGTAGAGATAGCATTTTTCTGTTGAACTATTTGTGTTAAACTTTGTTTCAAATAAAAAAACAAATTATGGTTATTCATCTTGTAGAAGCGCGCTATCTGATTGCATCGACCTGTGTCATCACAGCTGCTTTACTATTTTATAGTATAGGCGTCTGGATAGAGCATGTGAAGGGGAGACTTAAATTTTGGCACGTTGGGCTAATTTTGGCTGGGTTGGTGTGTGATGCGGTGGGAACGGGGCTTATGAAAAGTGTGGCTCACTTTACGGGTATGAATAATGAAATGCACACTGTTGTAGGTGTTATTACCATATTTATAATGATGGCTCATGCCATGTGGGCTATCTGGGTGTTAACAGTTAAAACTCCAACTGCTCGGCTTTACTATAATCGTTTGAGTATATTTTTGTGGTGTATTTGGCTCATTCCTTATTTCTTTGAAGTATACTTGGGTTTGTCTTTGCATTCATCTTAAAAGGTAAACTATATCAAATAAAAATTATAACTATAACAAGTAACGCGTTAAATGTAACATTTATGGAGATAAAGTTAAGCATTTAACGCGTTAAAATGATATAGTTATATAACTGTTTGATTTACATGGTTTTGAAAGTTGTTGTTTTGCTTCTTCCTACTACCTTCACAATGCTTGGTTGGTTGATTACTAATTCCATCGTATTATTTTGAGAAATAGACGAGAATGTCAATTGACCACCTATATTATATATGTATATATGGCTTCCTTCTTCAATATTGGCAAGATAAACTATGCCGTTTTGTTTATAAAGCTTTGGAGCGTTAGCGTCATCATACATATTTTCTATATTGGTAGAAGTACCTTTGAGATTGAAGTCGTTTTTGCTTGGAGAATCTTCTACACCTTCACATCCTGCTTTCATAATATCGTCTACAAGGCTGTTGATATATAGCTCTAAATAAGTATATCCTGTTTCATCGTCGGTATCTTTGTAAGTCTTTCCTGTTGGCATGTATTGTGCGGCCCATTCATCGGCTATGCCGTCATTGTTTGCATCGGTGGGTTTTGTGGTTCCTACATACTCAATATAGCCTTCAGTGTCGGTTTGCGTATCAATTATCCCATTGTTGCTACCGTTGCTTCCGTTGTAGGTGAATGTTCCCGTTTTTACTTCATTAACAATTCGTTGGTCAATAATGTCTCTTTTAAGGCTTGCTCCCGCATAATCTAAAACCTTTTCATAACCTGAATGAGCTGTATGAGTAGTTGGTGCAATTACATCATACTCGGTATTACTTTTTAATCCTTCTTTGCTACCACCAGGTAGAGGGGCATTGGTAGTATTTGGATGAATCCCTACCCAGTTGTCTGCATTGGTGTTTGCGATATTTGTTTTATGAGTATTTGTAAGACTAGTGCAAGATGCATCAAAATAATTCCCAGCTACATAAAATGTACCCCATACGCCTTTTGCATTGGTATTCTTTCCATCATCGGCATATGGCTCAAATATACGATAGGTAATGCCAGACTTGGTAGCTGTTGATGGGCCAGGCTTATAATAATTATTAATGAAATTATAGCTTCCACCTTCGCCTGCATATCCACTATTACCCGGTCCCCAGTTATAAAATACGTTGTTACGCATGTCAACAAGCTCGTCTTCGGGTCGTCCAGTGTATCTACTACCGCAAAGACGAGGGTTGCGACTGCTGTGATGGGCTAGTAGATTGTGATGAAATGAAGCTTTTTCTCCACCCCAGATACCTCCATAACCATGTGAACCTTTGGTATGTACAGAATTTGTTAAGCTTTCGCTAAGTATACACCATTGCATGGTGAAGTTCTTGTTTCCATAAAAGGATGAACACTCGTCAGTACACCAACTCATGGTACAATGGTCGATGATTATGTTGCTTTTATTTCTTCCCCAAAGTGCATCATCTGCAGTTTGCTTTTCATCGCCCATGCGGAAGCGAATGAAACGAATAATAACGTTGTCGGCGGAAACTTGTACGGTGTAGTTTTTGATACATATTCCATCACCCGGTGCTGTTTGACCAGCTATGGTTATATTGTTCTTGCTTATTTTAAGTGTACTTGTCAGTTCAATTGTTCCTGATATATCAAACACAATGATGCGATTGGCTTTGCTCACGGCATCACGCAACGAACCTTCTCCAGTATCATCTAAGTTAGTAACGCGATATACATCTCCACCTCTTCCTCCGGTAGTAGTATATCGTGCAAATCCTTCAGCTCCAGGAAATGCTGGCGTTTGTGCCATGGTATATAGAGACATAATCCCTATAGTAAATAGTAGTAATAATTTCTTCATTTGGTATTATATTATTAATTCTACAAATTTACTAATCATTGTTATGACGTATGTGGAAAAATTCTTCAATGGCGTGTAAGATTTGAGTTTTTATTGAGAAGCCAAAGGTTGTTTTGCAATTATTGATTTTAAAATGAGATACTTCACATTTCATTGATTAAGTTTAGAATAGTGGCTAAACAATATTCTAATTTCATAATAATGTGTACCTTTGCACCAATCAAAAATGATTTAAAAATGATAGAAGTAAAAGAAATAGCACTTCAAAAAGCTGCTAGCGAAGGTATGGATGAGTTTATTCAAGTATTTACTGATAAATATAAAGAGGTGATACATGATGAATTGACAGCTGAAACAATGGGCGAACTAACCGGCGAACAACACTCTTTGCTTGCATATCAATTGTTTAGAGACGAAATAATGATCGGTGGTTTCTGCCAACTAATTCAAAATGGATATGGTGGTTATATATTCGATAATCCTTTTGCTAAGGTAATGCGTTTGTGGGGCTTAGATGCTTTTTCGAAACTTATTTATAAAGCTAAGAAAATATATGATGCTAATAAAGTTGATTTAGAGCGCGAACGCACCGAAGAGGAGTTTATGGCTATGTATGAACAATATGAAGCTTTTGATGATCTAGAAGAGGAATATTTTGAAATGGAAGAGGATGTGACAGAAACTATAGCACGCTATATTGACGAACATCTAGAACTTTTTGCGAAAATAATTTCATAATTAATGCAATATTCTTTAAATGTATGCATTTATCATTAAAAATGAAAAATTATATCTTTTACAGACACTAAAAAAAAAATTATGAAACAAATTAAAACCTTATTGTTAGCCCAAATCCTTTTTATGGGTATTTTCCTTTCTTCATGTATGGAGTCTTCTAATTACACTCCATCGGGTGGAGGAGTAGCTGAAGTTTATAATAATTATGGATATACTTATTTTAAAGATTTTAGCGGTTTTACAATAGAGCCAACTCAAAGTAGTGTATCTACAATCGAATCGAGTATGAACTTTAAACCTTCGCAAACAAAAATAGCTTATGTTCTTTATACTTACCCTGAAGAAGGCAATGAAGCGGTAGCTACTGACAAAAAAATTAAGAATGCTACTCTTACTTATGGAGTTGCTTTAGATGGTAAAATTGAACGTGTTGCAAATGAAGGTGCTGCTAACGATTCAGTTTCTACAGCTCCAATTATTAGATTGAGAAGCTTGATGAGCTCTAGCGTAGATAGTAAAGATGCTTTGTATTTACATAACGGACGTTATTTGATGACTGGGGCTGAATACTATTTTTCGTTAACTAAGTTGCATCATCTAACCATGGTTTACTATCCAGAAGAGCAAGTAGAAGGTAAATTAATTCTTCATTTGCGTCATAGTGGAAATCCAGAGTTAGCTAATGTATATACAACATCTTATGGTGCTTTCCAATCTGGCTATCCATATGTGTATATATATTCATACGACATATTATCTTATATGCCAATTGCTTCAACTCAAAATGAGTTAGAAATTGAAGTTCATGTTGATCAAAACTTGAGTTCAAATAAATTGGAAGATGCAATGCCTGTTGTTTATAAATTAACTCATAAATTTAATCAAACAAATTGATTTGAATTATAAAGATTTATTTAAAACTGTATTATCATTAGTTTCCTCTCCTGCCAAGGCATGGGAGGAAATTAACTTAGAAGAGGATAAACGAAAAGTTTTTATGGCTTTTGTTTATCCTATGATTGGTTTATGCGGGTTGTCTTTTTTGATTGGCTCGCTGATAAGTAATGGATGGAGTGGCCCGGAATGTTTCCAGATAGCAATGACTCGCTGTTGTGTGGTGGCTGTAGCTCTATTTGGTGGTTATTTTTTAGCTGCATACGGCATCAATGAGTTGAGAGTACGCTTCTATGGTGCTACAAGCGATTTGCTGCTGGCTCAGCAATTTGCAGGCTATGCACTGGTTATAACTTTTATTGTTTGGTTTATAAATGGAATATTGCCCGATTTTGCTTTAATAGGCTGGGTTTTTCAGTTTTATTTGGTCTATGTAGTGTGGGAAGGTATTCCTGTTATGATGAAAGTTGAAGAAAATAAGCGTTTTCAGTTTACAATATTAGCATCTTTATTGTTATTAATCTGTCCGGTGTTGATAGAGTTTATATTTGATAAACTGACAATGATATTAAATTAATAACATTCTCTTATGAAACCAGTCTCTATAAATATAAAAAATAAACGAGCTACGTTTGACTACGAGTTGCTCGAAACATTTACAGCCGGCATTGTGCTTACCGGTACCGAAATAAAATCAATAAGACTTGGTAAAGCTAGCCTGGTAGATACCTATTGCTATTTTGTTAAAAATGAGCTTTGGGTTAAGAATATGCACATTGCCGAATACTTTTATGGGTCTTATAATAATCATAACGCACGTCGTGAACGTAAACTTTTATTGAGTAAAAAAGAGTTGCGCAAGATGGAACGGGCAATAAAAGATACTGGTTTTACGATTGTACCTGTTAGGCTTTTTATTAATGAAAAAGGACTTGCTAAACTAGTAATTGCCTTAGCAAAAGGTAAAAAACAATTTGATAAACGTCAGTCACTTCGTGAGAAAGATGACCGCCGTGACATGGACAGAATGTTCAAAAGATAAAGATTCTATATTTATTTTCTATTCAATTGATTCATGAAAAAAAATAATATCGCGCAATTAATTGCCGAACGTATTCTTATTTTGGATGGTGCAATGGGCACTATGATTCAGCAGTATGATTTGCAAGAGGATGATTTCAGAGGAAGTCGTTTTGCACATATCCCCGGACAGTTGAAAGGGAATAACGATTTATTGTGTCTTACTCGTCCTGATGTAATACAAGATATTCATCGTAAATACTTAGCAGCTGGTGCAGATATAATAGAAACTAATACATTTAGCTCTACTACGGTGTCGATGGCCGATTATCATGTTGAAGACTATGTGGTAGAGATGAATAAAGAAGCTGTGCGTCTTGCCCGCGAAGTGGCGGATGAATATACAGCTATAACTCCCAATAAACCTCGCTTTGTGGTTGGCTCTATAGGCCCTACCAACAAAACTTGCTCTATGAGTCCGGACGTTAATAATCCAGCATTTAGAGCTTTGTCTTACGATGAACTAGCCGATTCATATCAGCAACAAATGATTGCTCTATTGGAAGGTGGTGTTGATGGTATATTAATAGAAACCATCTTTGATACGTTGAACGCAAAAGCTGCGATTTATGCTGCCGAATGTGCGATGAAACAAACAGGAATTGATGTTCCTATTATGCTTTCTATCACTGTATCTGATATGGGTGGTCGCACTCTTTCAGGACAAACACTAGATGCATTTCTTGCATCGATTCAACATGCCAATATCCTTTCTATCGGCCTAAACTGCTCGTTTGGCGCTCGTCAACTAAAACCATTTTTAGAACAACTGGCTCTGCGTGCTCCATATTATATCAGTGCTTATCCTAATGCTGGTCTACCTAATAGTTTGGGAAAATACGACCAGACACCAGAAGATATGGCTCATGAGGTTAGAGAGTATTTGCAAGAAGGTTTGATAAACATTATTGGTGGATGTTGTGGTACTACAAATGAATATATAGCCGAGTATCCTGCACTTATCGAAAATGCAAAACCTCACATTCCTGCATCTCCATCTAGTCACTTACTACTTTCGGGGCTAGAATTGCTAGAGGTAAAGCCCGAAATAAACTTTGTAAACATAGGTGAACGTTGCAATGTGGCAGGATCTCGAAAGTTTCTTCGTCTTGTTAATGAAAAGAAATATGATGAAGCGTTATCTATAGCACGCAAACAAGTTGAAGATGGTGCACTGATTGTAGATGTGAACATGGATGATGGTTTGCTTGATGCGCGTAAAGAAATGACAACCTTCTTGAATTTGATAGCCTCAGAACCCGAAATTGCCCGTGTGCCTATCATGATTGATTCTTCTAAATGGGAGGTTATCGAAGCTGGTTTGAAATGTTTGCAAGGCAAATGTGTAGTGAACTCCATCTCTTTGAAAGAAGGAGAAGAGAAGTTTCTTGAACACGCGCGCCTAATACGTCAATATGGTGCGGCAGCTGTGGTAATGGCTTTTGATGAAAAAGGTCAAGCTGATACAGCAGCACGCAAAATAGAGGTTTGCGAACGAGCATATCGTCTTTTGGTTGATAAAGCAAATTTCCTACCACAGGATATAATTTTCGATCCTAATGTATTGGCTATAGCTACTGGGATTGAAGAACATAATAATTATGCAGTAGATTTTATCAATGCTACTCGTTGGATAAGAAATAATCTTCCAGGCGCTCATGTGAGTGGGGGAGTAAGCAATCTATCATTCTCTTTCCGTGGCAATAATTATATTCGTGAAGCAATGCATGCTGTATTCTTATATCATGCTATTCAAGCGGGTATGGATATGGGTATTGTTAATCCTACAACAAGTGTTCTTTATACAGATATACCTGCAGATGTGCTTGAAAAGATAGAGGATGTAGTATTGAATCGCCGTGCTGATGCAGCTGAGCAATTGATTGAATTGGCTGAGGTGTTAAAAAATGACTCAACACTTAATAATTCGAAGTCAGTAGTTCGCCATGATGCTTGGAGAGAAGGCACTGTGCAAGAACGTTTAAAGCATGCTCTTGTAAAGGGAATTAGCGACTACATGGATGAGGATTTGGCTGAAGCCTTAACGTTATACAATAAAGCAGTCGATATTATCGAAGGCCCATTGATGGATGGAATGAACTATGTTGGTGAGTTGTTTGGAGCTGGCAAAATGTTTTTACCTCAAGTTGTAAAAACAGCACGCACTATGAAGAAAGCAGTTGCTATATTGCAACCCATTATAGAATCTGAAAAGCAAGAGGGAAGTAAATCGGCTGGTAAAGTGCTATTGGCAACTGTAAAAGGCGATGTGCATGATATTGGCAAGAACATAGTTTCGGTAGTTATGGCATGCAACGGATACGAAATTATAGATTTGGGTGTAATGGTTCCTGCGGAAACAATCGTGCAACGTGCCAAGGAAGAACAGGTTGATATGATAGGATTAAGTGGTTTAATCACTCCTTCGCTCGAAGAGATGGTTCATGTGGCTCAAGAGCTGGAAAAAGCAGATATGGATATACCTCTTCTTATTGGTGGAGCTACAACCTCAAAGTTGCATACTGCTCTAAAAATAGCTCCGGTTTATAGTGCGCCTGTTATTCACTTAAAAGATGCTTCGCAAAATGCAGGGGTAGCTACTCGATTGCTTCATGCCGATAGTCGCGAAGAACTCAAAGCAGAGTTGAGTAATGAATACCAAGCTTTGCAACAGAAAAACAACTTAAATCAACCTTCTGTGGTGTCTATTGAGGAAGCAAAGATGAATAAACTGAATTTGTTTTAGAATATAATTATCTGTGAACAATAACAATTAGTTTTGTTCACGGATATTTTCTTTATACACCATTGTATGTTTATAAAATGCTATTATTTATTTCCACGTAGCTTTTAATGTATGGAGTAGAGTTGAATTTGCCCAACCTGATCCTGTATGCTGAATAGCAATTCCTCCCCAACTAGATGCATCATCCATTTCGCTTTCAAGGTTTACAGTTTTATGAAGCATAGGGTTATCACTCTCTCTTATCTCTGCTGTAGTTTTTATTTCTGCAAATAGCCTATTCCCTTTTGTTTTTACTGTTATGTTACATAGTGGCAGATAGCAGATGCCAGTAATAGCTTCGCTTATTTGCCTGGTTTCTCCTTTTGTATATTTTACTAAATAGAAATCTACTGCATTGTGAAACTTGGTAGTTCTAATAATACGTAATCCATAACCAGTTAGTGTTTTGGTGTCAAATTTAATGCATATATCCATGTACTGACCAGTTGCGCTACCAAACCCTTGGCCTATTTGTTTGCAGGGAGCAACAGATAGATTTACAACCATATCTTTATATTCTCTGTTTATAGGAGTGAACATTAAACGTGCACCTTTTGATGTTTGTAATAATCCACTATAATTGCGAGCTCCATCATATCCTTTACCGTAATGCCAATTCTGTATGCTATCTGCCTTCCATTCGGTATAATAGGAGGTATCTGTAGGTTTATATCCATCTACCGTCCAAAAACCAGGTATTATTAGAGGCTGCTGAATTTCGGGGAAATCTATGAAATTGGTGAAATAATCATAATCATTATCTACATCGCTCTCCTTTATTATTTTTTCCCATAAAACTCTTTTTTTATCACCTTCTATACTTTTACTATGTTTTGGAGATATCTCTGCCATAATATAATAGCCTACATCATTTAAAGATAGCGAATAGTTTTTTACTGCTTTATTCAATCTACTCACTTTGATCGGAATGGCATTATCTCCATTTTTAGAAGTACATCTATACCAAGTAATGTTAGATTCGTCTGTTTTATCTTGAAGATTTAAAAGATATTGTAATGAAAGCTCATTATTTCTATTCAAAATGATTTTAGGATTTTTCTTGAAAGTTGGCGCTTCCATCATTTTAGGTTCTGCCACTAGGGTTACGGCTGCTTCCAGTCCATAATCTGATTTTATGTTAATCACAGTGGTTGTAGCAGTATCCGAGTCATTGATGCAATAAATTGATTTCTTATTATTTTTGCCATCTATTTTAAATAATGACGGATCATATTCCCATTTCAAATTGGGGGTGAAACTATTATATCCTCCTAGCATTTTAGCAATAGCGATAATAGTTCCACCTATTTTTTCGGCTTGTACAGTATCTATATTGCATATAGCACTGAGATGTGTAGGTAATTTAATTAGTTCTATGCCAAGATTGTTTTGCGCAGCATGGATGTTGTGTTTAACTTCCATAGGATCCCAATCGTCATTTCCTGCAAGCAGATTGTAGGTATTGTATATTATTTCATCATTATGCATTATTTTATATGCATTAAGAAGAGGAGTGTTCGTTATATCAACAGTAACATCAGGATTTTCCTCATCTATAATGATGGATGCTTCATTGTGAGTTACATTTGATTGATAAAATCTCTTATCTAAAGATGGTTCTTGATGCCAGCCAATATATATCGGGTGATCTGAATGAAAGCGAGAATCAATCACAGTGACAGGTCCGTTGCTCTTAACGAAATACTGGTATCTGTTAGTCTTTAAATTAAAATCACAGTTTAGAAAAATGGCTCCTCCTTGTGGTTGAGTTGAATAAAAAGGTTTTGATCCGTAAAAAGTAAAGTTGCAATTTAAGTAGACTCCACTTTCGCATAAAGCATCATCGGTCATCTCAAAATAGCATTGATTGAAAAGTGCTCTTTTTGAACCAGACATGGGACATAAATTTAATCTACTTAAGAAGTGAACATTGTGAGCTTGATTTTTATCGCCTCGAGCAATCAACAACTGAGCTTGGGTAATGGCATTCATGCGACGTTTACGATTTAACTCAGTTTTCAAGGGATAGATTAAATCAATATTACAATAATTGCCTAGAGTTATATTATGAAGTTGCAATCCATCGCCAACATAATCTATAAGAGTAAAATTCCCATCAGCACCCTGAGACTGACCACGGTTGGCTGACAACACCACATTGGCAGGATTTTGAGTTAAACCATATAGCTTGAGCCAGGGACAATTAATGGTTAAAGCAAATGGGATGCCTTGTTGGGCCAAAGGTCTGCGAATTTGTTCATCATCGGGATTATCTATCCAGTATACATAAGGAGCTATGTATATAGTCATAGGTTCGTCTTCACTTCCAGCTTTAAGGTTTTTTACTGCTTCATTAAAGGAGTTAAAAACATATGGCAAAAGTTCTACTTCTTCCTTGTTTAATGAGCCGTCAACAAACAATGCTTTCTCATTTAATGTAATGGTGTCTCCTCGATAGATGATATAATCATTGTGAAAATTTATAGGATCAGTACTATCAATAGGGATATAATTTTGGCTATTGGCAGATATCGATATAATTAAAATAATGGTAAAAATAAAATATTTCATCATAGTATAATATTATTTCCACTAAAGCAAAGGTGATTGTATTGTCTACATCAATTATATATTTTACAGAAACTATCAATGGCCTATCGTGTATTAATTGATAATATCATGGATATAATTTGTAAATAGACATTTATAATTGCTTGTAAATATATCAATTATAAAAATGAAATTGTTAATTTGGCACTCAATAATTAAATGATTTAGTTTATAAAATCATTTGGGAAAGTAATATTATTGAAATCACTTATTAAATATCATGAAATGAAGAAGACAACCATTGTTATCGGTCTAGCGCTGCTATCTACTACATTGGCAGCTCAAATTAAACTAACTCCTAAAAACATTGACAATGTTATTAAGGAAATGACTATCGAAGAAAAAGCAAATATGCTGGTAGGTTATTCTTTTGGTAAATCTTATTGGGGACTACCCACTAATCCTGATCCAAATGCGGGAGCTATTGTGCTAGGTGCTGCAGGAAATACTGCTAAAATCGACAGATTAGGCATTCCTCATACGGTGCTTGCTGATGGCCCTGCAGGATTGCATGTATCTGCTGAACGCCCAGGTGACCCTAATAAATATTATTGCTCAGGCTTTCCTATTGGTTCGCTATTATCATCTACATGGGATGTTGATTTAGTAGAGAATATAGGCGAAGTATTTGGTAAGGAAATTAAAGAATATGGTGTGGATGTAATACTTGGTCCTGGAATGAACCTAATGCGTAATCCTCTTTGTGGTCGTAATTTTGAGTATTACTCAGAAGATCCTTATTTGAGTGGATTGATTGCTGCTGCCATTATTAACGGTATACAAAGTAATGGTGTAGGTGTATCTCCCAAACATTTTGCGGTGAATAATCAAGAAGGTAATCGTAATTTCAATAATGCCATTTTGAGCCAACGTGTATTGCGTGAACTTTATTTGAAAGGTTTCGAAATCATGGTTAAGAAGAGTCAACCATGGACAATCATGAGTAGCTATAACTTTATAAATGGCGACTATACTCAAGAGAGTTATGAATTACTGACTACCATTTTACGCGATGAATGGGGCTTTAAAAATATCGTTCTTACCGATTGGACTAATACTCGTAACACTGCAGCACAGGTACATGCTGGAAATGATTTGTTAACACCTGGAAATTCTGAACAGATTGCTCAAATTATCGAAGGACTTGAAAATGGAACTATTGCTATGTCGGATGTTGATCGTAATCTAAAACGCATTTTAGAATATGTAGTAAAAACACCTCGTTTTCAAGGTTATGAGTATTCTAATAACCCCGACTTAGAAGCACATGCAGCAATTATTCGCAAAGCTGCACCCGAAGGAATGGTATTGCTAAAGAATAATGATAATATATTGCCCTTGGATGGTTCAAAGAAGAAAGTAGCCCTTTTAGGTCACACATCTTATAATCTATATGCAGGTGGCACAGGCTCGGGTAATGTAAACAAACCTTATGTGGTTGATTTGGTAGAAGGGCTTAATAATGCTGGTATTATTATTGATGATACCTTAAACACTGTTTATAGTAAATATCGCGAATATGCTCATCATGCAGCAGAATCAGAAATGGGAGAGTTGACCTCTAATTCATATTTCCCACGCTCTCGTATAAAAGAGCCTCAAATGAATGATTATACTTATATACATGCGGCCGACAGAAGTGATTTTGCAATTGTCACTGTAGGTAGAAGTTCGGGCGAGGGTAGCGATCGTGCATCAGAGGATTTCAATATAAACCCTGACGAATTGGATATGTTGAAACAAACTTACGAAGCTTTTAATAAACGTGGCAAGAAGGTTATAGTTATTTTAAATGTGGGTGGTGTAATTGAAACTGCTCCTATTCAAAAATATGCAGATGCAATTCTCTTGGCTTGGCAACCTGGTTTAGAAGCTGGTAATAGTATAGTAGATGTTCTTACAGGTAAATCAACACCTTCTGGTAAATTACCTATGACTTGGCCAGTTACGTTGACTGATATTCCATCAACTAAAAACTTCCCTGATGGTTTCACTTGGAGAGAAGAAATGATGATGTCGCATGAGGACATCAATAAATTGCCCCATTTAGGAGAAACAAATTATGAAGAGGGAATGGATGTTGGCTATCGTTACTTCCAAACCTCAAACAAAGAAGTTTCTTATCCTTTTGGCTTTGGTATGTCGTATACTGATTTTGAATATAGCGATGCTAAAATTCAAAGAAAAGGAGATAAGTATATCGCTTCGGTTGTTGTGAAGAATACTGGAGACTATCCAGGGAAAGAGGCTGTACAACTATATATTACAGCTCCTGAAGGTGATTTAGTAAAACCTGTATACGAATTGAAAGCGTTTGGTAAAACAAAGGAATTACAACCAGGCCAGAGTCAAAGAGTAATTATGGAATTTACAAACTATGATTTAGCTTCTTACGATGAATCAAAACAAGCCTACGTAACCGATGCAGGAAACTATGTGGCTCGTTTTGCAAGTTCGGCTGCCGATATTCGTCAGAATGTAGATTTTAAGGCCAAAGCTCAGGTTGTAAAGTGCCATGATGTTTTGGGAATGAAATAATGTTTGATAGAATATACTTATGAACATTCTATATAAAAAGAATATTTTGTTTTTAATAGCCACGCTTTGTTGTTTAACATCTGTTGCACAACAAGCTTTATTTGGTGGCAATGAAATAGTTTCACCCGAGGTCAATAGTGATGGATTTGTAACCTTTCGCTTGTTTGCACCCAATGCAAAGCAAGTGCAAGTGACAGGTGATTTTTTGCCAAACATCAAAGTTCAAACACCCTTTGGTGAAGTTGAACAACCTCAAACTATTGATATGGTTCAAGCAAATGGTGTATGGAGTTATACTACTCCTACATCATTATCTCCAGAATTATATTCATATAAGTTTAAAGTTGACGGACTTGATTATCTTGATCCATCAAATGTATATATGTGTAGAGACATTGCATCTTATACAAATATATTTATCGTGAGTAAGGAGAAAGGTGATAAAGGGGATTTATACAGCGTAAATGATGTGCCGCATGGCAATGTATCTAAGGTGTGGTATGATAGTCCTACATTGAAAATGAATCGTCGTATGACTGTTTATACGCCTCCCGGTTATGAAAAAGGAGATAAATACCCTGCTCTCTATTTACTACATGGTGCTGGTGGCGATGAAGATGCTTGGGTTAGTTTAGGACGTGCCTCACAAGTATTAGATAATCTAATTGCAGCAGGAAAAATAGAGCCCATGATTGTTGTGATGACTAATGGCAACCCTAACTGTGAGGCTGCTCCTGGTGAGTGGTCGAAAGGAATGTATAAACCATCCTTTATGGGACATATGAACCCAGCGCCAGTTGCTTCTATGGAAGAGAGTTTTATGGATGTAGTGAACTTTGTAGATAATAATTACAATGTATACACTGATAAACAACATAGAGCTATATGCGGTCTATCTATGGGTGGAGGTCATTCATTTAGCATCTCAAAACTATATCCTGAATTGTTTGACTATGTGGGTTTATTCTCGGCAGCTGTTTCTCTCAAAAACAATTTTAGATTAGAGGAAACTTCTAATCCACAAAACGAAGCCGATCCTATTGTTGCCGAGCAACTGAAAGTAATGTTTGAGAATAATCCTAAGCTATATTGGATAGCTATTGGTAATACCGATTTCTTGTATCAAGCCAATGAAACTTATCGTAACTACTTGGATTCAAAAGGGTATAAATATGAATATGTAGAAACCGACGGTGGTCATATTTGGCGAAATTGGCGTATTTATCTCACTACATTTGCTCAAAGGCTTTTTAAGTAAATTATATTTAATAAAGGAGGTGTCATTATGCATCTCCTTTATTTTTAGATTGCTAATAATCAATTAATTACTTGTTGTAAAGTTTGCAAGTTATACTTATTTTCTTATCTTTAACCTGATAAACACTTCTGATAGCTTAATCTTATTTATTATTATATGAAAAACCAATACTTTGTAAAATGCTTTATTGCATTACTTATTGTTACCTTCAATTATACCAACACTAAAGCACAGGTAGTTATAAACGAGATCATGCAATCCAATCTCAACGTTATTATGGATGATTTGAATGATTATCCCGACTCGTGGGTGGAGCTGTATAATGCTGGGGATAATGTAGTTAACCTTCAAAACTATGCTTTAGGAACTAAAAAGAAATATACTTCCAATTATTTGCTCCCATCTTACTCACTTCAACCTAAGTCTTTCGTAGTGATATACTGTGATAAAGAGGGTAGTGGACTGCATGCTGATTTTAGAGTAGAGAGTGGTTCGAAAGGTAATTTATATTTATTTGATTCATCAGAAACTCAGATTGATGCTATTACTAATTTGGCTGCTATGCCTTCGCCGGATGTAGCTTATGGTCGAACTACTGACGGTGGTCCAAATTGGAATTATTTTGTAACTCCAACTCCCGGTAAAAGTAATATCACATCAGTTGCAACAGATGTGATTCTTCCCGCTCCTTTGTTTAGTGTGAAAGGTGGAGTGTTTACTTCTTCGTTTATGCTCTCAATTGCTAAGCCCGAGGATGCTCCATCTGATGCAGTTATAAGATACACCCTTGATGGGAGTGAACCAATTAAAACGAGTGCAGTGTTTTCTAATGGAGCCTCAATGAGTATTAGCTCCACAAAAGTTGTTCGTGCCAAGTTGTTCTCAGATAATGCTATTTCGCCTATGTCTACAACGCATACATATATTTTTCATGGGCGTAAAGTCACTCTACCAATTATTTCTGTTACAACAGATAAGAAGAATTTCTATGACGATTATATAGGCATTTATCATGATGGTAAATATTCACCAGGTACAGAAAACTTTAGGTATAATTGGCGTAGACCTATCAATTTTGAATACTTTGACTTAGATGATAATAAAGAAGCTGTTTTGAATCAATTATGTGAAACTCGTGTTTCAGGTGGGGCATCGCGCGAAGCGCCTATGAAATCATTGATTGTATATAGTAATAAGCGATTCGGGACAAAAGATTTTGCTTATCCATTATTTAATGATAAACCCGAAATTCCTATTAAATCTTTCTTGATGCGTAATGGGGGAAATGACTTTTTATGGGGACATATGAGAGATGCAGCCATTCAATTGATTTGTCATCGTGGTGGTATGGACATTGATTGGCAAGCTTATCAACCTACTATTTGGTATTTGAATGGATCATATATGGGCATCATCAATCTTCGCGAACGTAGCAATGAAGATCATATTTATTCAAACTATAATAAGCTTGAAGATATTGATATGTTTGAGAACTGGGGAGAATTGAAATCGGGTACTTGGGACAATTTAAATGCATTTCAAGAGTTCTATAGCAAATCTAATAATACCTATGAAGAATGGGAACAATGGATGGATGTGAGTGAGTTTATGAATATGTTCATTATCAATACATATCATGTAAATTTAGACTTCCCAGGAAATAATATTGTGATGTGGAGACCCATAGCAGAAGGTGGACGTTGGCGATGGATTATAAAAGATACAGATTTTGGACTTGGTTTGTATGATAGGCCATATACCTATAACTATTTAAACTTTATTCTTCGTACTGGAACCCATGAAGAGAACTGGGCTAATACTTGGGATGCAACCCGATTATTCCGTAGATTGATTGGAAATGAACAATTTAAAAACGAATTTATCGACCGCTTTGCTGTAGCTCTGGGCGATTATCTTTGCAATGAATTTGGTGCTACTATAATTGATAGCTTAAAAAATAATATAGCTTACGAATATCCATACTTCCGTTCTCGTTATTCGGATTATAACTCTTGGTTGAATTGGAATGATGAAACAACAAAAATGAAAACATGGATGAGCAATCGTACAAATTATATGTATATTCATTTAAAAGATTACTTCAGCTTAGGAAATCTTGTTTCAATAAGAGTTAATACAGCTACAAATTCTCCAAATGATGTAATGATTGACTTCAATGAGAACAAGTTAAGTCGTTCTTTTTTCAAAGGATATTTTTATACCAATAGAGAAATTCGTTTAAATGGGCAAGCTACTGCAAATGATAAAGAAGTGTCAGGTTGGAAATTAATTAAAACAATTAATGGAACTCAAACAACTGAAACAATCGTAGGCAACTCTTTAACTTACACTATTCCTACTAATTGCACCTATCTTAATATCGATCCTATTTTAGATATTAAAACTAATATTGAAGATTCTCATTTATCCAAATGGAAAATTGTAAACGAAGATGATGGTGTGAGGCTGACGCAATTAGAAATAGGCTCGTTGGTTACTTTATATAATTCTAATGGGCAACTGATATTTTCTAATACAGCTGAAACAGATGAGATTAAAATATCGTTAGTAACAAAAGGTGTTTATATGATAAAAATAGCAAATGATAATAACTTTGAAACACAAAAAGTAGTGTTTTAAACTTTTATATTGTCACTGATATTTTTCCTCATACGTAGACTACTAATGAATACGGTAATTATAGCAATGCCACTAGCTATTAAAAAACAGGTAGCGGTGGCTTTGCTTTGCACAATAAAGCTAAAAAGCAAAGCTGCAAAGGTAGTACCAAATGTTTGGCCTATAAGCCTACCTAAACTAAGCATACCACTTGCACCCCCTGAGCGTTTTGTTGGTGCCGATGCCATAATAAGACTGTTGTTGGGTGTTTGAAAAAGAGCGAACCCAATACCACAAACTGCTATACGCCACGCCACATCTATATGTGATGAATCTGCGTGCAAGAATGACAATAACAATAATCCACCGCAAAAGATTATTAACCCTACACTACTCACCAATGCAGGTTTTACCTTTTCAATTAGAAAACCCGCCAGAGGTGCTGTAAATAGAGCCGCTGCTGGCCATGGTGTAAGTAGCAAACCTGTCATTACCTCTGTCAGCTTCATGGTGTTTTGCAAGAAAAAGGGGAGAGTAATCATAGCTAACATCTGGGCAATGAATGAAAAAATGGATGTGAATATAGAGAGCCTAAACATAGGAATGCGGAGCAAATCAATCGGGAGTAAAGGTGATTCTTGATGCAACTGACGATGAATAAAATAATAACCAATACCTAATACTACTACCAATTGAATCATCAATCTCACTATCGAACCATGATGTGCAAACCCATCAAGCGTATAGAATAATAGTCCAAACGTGATAGCGTTTGCAATTGCACTAATGTAGTCAAACTTCCTACTCTTGTCATGTTCGGTTTTTGGTAGATATTTGATACCAATTAAGAAGGCAATTATGGCCAATGGAATGTTAATTACGAATAACCAATGCCATGAACCGATGGCTAATATGCCACTGGCTATTGAAGGACCAGATGCAGCAGAGATTGAAACAATCATTGCATTAATACCCATACCACGACCTATTTGTGCTGCCGGAAATACTTTTTTTATTAATGCTGTACTTACACTCATTATGGCAGATGCACTAAATCCTTGCAATATACGAGCCATAAATAAAGTGCTGAAAGAATCAGAGAGTGCACATACTAGTGATGTCACACTAAACATGGCAGTTCCAATCAGAAATATCTTTCTGCACCCCACAATTTCGGCAAGCGATGAAAATGAGAGAATACTAGCAACAATGGCCAATTGATATCCATTTACAATCCAGGTAATGGTTGATGGTGATACCTTAAAATCTCTTGCTAAATTGGGCAATATGATGTTAACAATGTAACTATCAAGTATAGACATGCAGACAGCACAACCTAAAGCAATTACAGCCCATGTGCGACAAGGCATCGGTAATCCATCTGTATAATCTTGATGAATATCACATTTATTTGACATGATTGAAAATTTATAGAATATCTATTATTAAATTATTGTAACAAAATAATCTTCTTTCAGTTTACATCCTCATTCTAAGTTTATCATTTTTTTATTAAACAATCCATATATCAACTGTTTATATATCTAATAAAGTCAGCTCTCTAGGTATATAGAATCAATAATTTGCTGTAAATTTGCAAACTCAAATAAATAATAAGACGATTATGGCATCAAAACCTAGCATACCAAAAGGAACTCGTGACTTTTCGCCTGTAGAAATGGCGAAGCGTAACTATATATTCAATACCATTCGCGACGTTTATCATCTTTATGGATTTCAGCAAATTGAAACTCCATCTATGGAGATGCTTACTACATTAATGGGTAAGTATGGAGAAGAGGGTGATAAGTTACTTTTCAAGATTCAAAACTCTGGTGACTATTTCAAAGGTATTACCGATGAAGAGTTATTGAGCCGCAATGCTGCTAAGTTGGCAAGCAAGTTTTGTGAAAAAGGATTGCGTTACGACTTAACTGTACCTTTTGCTCGCTACGTAGTGATGCATCGCGATGAAATCACTTTCCCGTTCAAACGTTACCAAATTCAACCAGTGTGGCGTGCCGATCGTCCACAAAAAGGTCGTTATCGTGAGTTTTATCAATGTGATGCCGATGTAGTGGGAAGCGATTCGCTATTGAATGAAGTAGAATTGATGCAAATCGTAGATACTGTATTTAGCAAATTCGGTATTCGTGTTTGTATTAAAATCAATAATCGTAAGATACTTTCGGGTATAGCCGAGATTATAGGCGAAGCCGATAAGATTGTTGATATTACCGTAGCTATTGATAAGCTTGATAAAATTGGTTTGGAGAATGTAAATACTGAACTACAAAGCAAGGGTATCAGCGATGAGGCTATTCAAAAACTACAACCTATTATTTTGTTGAGTGGAAGCAATGCTGAAAAATTGGCAACTTTAAAAGATGTTCTTTCTGCTAGCGAAGTAGGATTGAAAGGGGTAGAGGAGAGTGAGTTTATTCTTTCTACACTCGAAACAATGGGCTTGAAAAATGAAATTGAACTAGATTTGACTTTGGCTCGCGGATTAAACTATTATACAGGTGCTATCTTTGAAGTAAAAGCATTGGATGTACAGATTGGTAGTATCACTGGTGGTGGTCGCTACGATAATCTTACCGGAGTGTTTGGTATGTCGGGAGTATCGGGTGTAGGTATCTCATTTGGTGCTGATCGTATCTTTGATGTGCTAAATCAATTAGATTTATATCCTAAAGAAGCTGTCAATGGCACACGTCTTTTATTTGTGAACTTTGGAGATAAAGAAGCTGCATATGCTATGCCTTTTTTAGCAAAAGTTAGAGCTGCCGGTATTTGTGCAGAGATTTTTCCAGATTCATCTAAAATGAAAAAACAGATGAGCTACGCCAATGCCAAGAATATACCATTCGTTGCTATCATTGGCGAAAACGAAATGAATGAAGGTAAAATGACGCTTAAGAATATGGAAAGTGGTGAACAACAACTTGTTGATGGAGATGAGTTGATTGCTATTGTTGCTAAATAAGCATTAAACCATTACAATATAACAAACGCCGCTTTGAGTAACTATTCAAAGCGGCGTTTGTTTTACCATTCAATTTTATCTAATATTCCTCCCAGATAGGCAAGAGCTATTCCATAATTGGTCATAGGTATATGTTGTGCTTCAGCTTGTTCAATACGACTTAACACATGTTTCCGATTGAACATGCATGCACCGCACTGGATAACCAAATCATAACCATTTAAGTCTTTGGGGAAATCATTGCCGGCGGTAATATCTATATGAAGCTTTTCTCCAATCTTCTGACGCAACAGCCTAGGCAATTTCACTCTACCAATATCCTCATTGAGTGGTACATGTGTGCAAGCCTCCGCAATAAGCACTTTAGAGTTTTCTGTTAGCTGCCCAATTGTTGGGGCACTTTGCACATAATAATCTATATCCCCTTTGTAAGCAGCAAACAAAACAGAGAAAGAGGTAAGCATACTTTCGGCAGGCTTCAATTCGTATACCGTGTTGAACACTTGCGAGTCGGTGATAATCAATTTCGGAGGATAAGCCATAGCTTGCAGCGTCAACGATAGCTTGTCTGTTGTGCAACTCATCACTAAGCATCGTTTATCTAACAGCTCACGCATGGTTTGCACCTGTGGCAATATCAATCTTCCTTTAGGCGCTTGTAAGTCTTGTGGCATCACAAGTAATACTAAGTCGCCCTCTTCAACCAAAGAGCCTGTAATAGACTGTGCATCATAATCTTCGGGCATGCTAGCAGTAATGGCATTACGAATTTCTTCCATGCCATCACCATTAAGAGCGCTTACTAAAACAGGTCGTTCGCCACACTTTTCTTTAATAACAGCACTATCCCCTTCAGCATTATCTCTGATATCGATTTTATTTAATATCAATACAACCGGAATCTTTTTACTTTGTAGACGTTTTAACCAAGTTAGCTCTTCCGTCATGTCTGGTTGACAAAGCATTAATACGATGTCTGCCTTCTCCATTGCTTTTTCGGTGCGCTCTATACGTTTTTCGCCCAGTTCACTTACATCATCAAACCCTGGAGTGTCAATAAAAGTACAAGCACCAATGCCATGTATCTCCATCGATTTCATTACAGGGTCGGTTGTTGTGCCCGGCAGGGCAGAGACCAAAGCCGTGTCTTGCCCTGTCAATGCATTCACCAGCGATGATTTACCACTATTAGTTCGCCCCATTAAGGCAATGTGCAAACGGTTGGCACGAGGTGTAGCAGGATGTTTCATATCAATTAAAATCTAAAATCTCTTTTTCCTTGCGCAATCTCTTGTAGGTTGCGCTTAGCAATTGTTTTTATTTTCTCATTCGGAATTTTCTCTACCTCTTGCTCAATCATATTGATGGCTTTTTGGCGAGTTTCTTCCGATGCATAATCCATCAGATATTCTTTGAGGGTAATGAGTGAGTTTGGTGCACAACAGTTGGCTATCTGCCCCGATTTAATAAGCGACATAAATCTGTCGCCTGTACGCCCCATTCGGTAGCAAGCCGTGCAGAAGCTAGGCACATGCCCTAAGTCGAGCAGCCAACTCACAATCTCATCAAGAGTGCGTTGGTCGCTGATATCAAACTGAGCCGAACTTTCACTTTCGGTTGTAGGTTCAGCATATCCACCTACCGAAGTCTTTGAACCACCACTTATTTGTGATACACCTATCTCGAGCACCTCTTTACGAGATTTCTCCGATTCGCGTGTAGAGATTATAATTCCTGTGTAGGGCACTGCAATGCGAGTTACTGCAATGATGCGTTTAAATATCTCATCCGATATAGCATTAGGAAAATCATTGGTATTGATATCATCTGCCGGACAGATACGAGGCATGCTAATGGTGTGCGGTCCTACGCCAAAGCGAGCCTCTAGGTGCTCGGCATGCATCAACAACGCTATAAAGTCATACTTGTAAGTATTCAAACCAAACAATACCCCTATACCTACATCGTCGATACCAGCTTCCATGGCTCTATCCATTGCTTCGGTGTGATAAGCGTAGTCACTCTTTGGTCCCGTAGGATGCAATCTTTCGTAATTTTCCTTATCGTATGTCTCTTGAAACAAGATATAAGTTCCTATCCCGGCATCCTTCAGCTTGCGATAGTTCTCAACCGTAGTTGCAGCAATATTCACATTCACTCGGCGGATAGCTCCGTTCTTATGTTTAATGCTGTAGATAGTCTTTATAGAATCGAGTATATAATCGATAGGTGCATGTTTGGGGTGTTCGCCCGCTTCAAGAGCCAAACGTTTATGCCCCATATCTTGCAAGGCAATTACCTCTTTGGCAATTTCCTCTTGCGATAGTTTCTTGCGAGCAATCGTTTTATTCTTAGCATGATAAGGGCAATAAGTGCAACCGTTTACGCAATAATTTGAGAGATACAACGGTGCAAACATCACAATGCGGTTGCCATAAAAACGCTGTTTTATCTCTCTAGCCAATGCAAAGATACGCTCCACTAAATCGGGCTCTTTGCAAAGAAGCAGTACGGCCGCTTCGCGATGGTTCAACCCTTTGCACAAAGCCGCTTTGTCAATGATTTGTTCAATCAATGTGCGGTCGTGCTCATGCGCTTTGGCATAAGCCAATGTATCTTCAATCTCAGAATGGTCGATAAATTCTTCGGCTTTATCTGAATTTACTATATAAGCCATAGTTTATATTTATCATTTATAGTCGCCTCGCTCCATAGATATTTCATACCCAATGGTTTTCAATTGCTCATTGAGTAGGGTCAATCCCTCCGCAGCTTCCGCACCTAGCGAGGCTTTATTATTGTATAGTTCATATTTTTTTCGCGTGTTGCTAGGCGAAAGATTGGGCATCACTACATTTGCACCTGCTAGTATGCCTTTTAGTCTACCATCTCCACCCAATGAGGCCAGAGCCGTTGTAGATGGAATAAGCACCTGAGGAAACATCAAACGGAAGATAGAAAGAAGTTTCAATGTCAACTCTACGCTACCCGCAGGATGCTGCGCAAAGGGCGTATCTTGGTGCGGAATAAAAGGGCCGAGACCAATCATTTGTGGTTTTAGTTGTTCAATAAACAAGATGTCCTCAATGATGTTATCAATTGTTTGGTGCGGACTGCCAACCATGATACCCGTGCCTGTTTGAAAACCAATCTCTTTGAGCCAACGCAAACATTGTTGCCTATGTTGTGCCGACATCTCTTGTGGATGAAGTTGCTGATAATGGCTCGATTGATACGTTTCGTGGCGCAACAAATACCTATTGGCACCAGCATCATACAATCGTTCATAATCTTGATAAGACATTTCGCCTAGAGAGAGAGTAATAGCGCAGTCGGGAAACTCGCTACGTATAGCAGTTACCACCTCTATTACCCAATCTACCGATTGTGCTCTATCTTCGCCGCCTTGCATCACAAATGTGCGGAATCCTAGTTTGTATCCCTCACGGCAACAATCAAGAATTTGCTCTTTCGTCAATCTGTATCGCTCTATATGAGTGTTAGACTTACGGATACCGCAATAGTAGCAATCGTTTTTACAACAATTACTTATTTCAATCAGTCCACGAATATATACTTTATTACCAAATTGAGTCAATGAAACCTCTCTTGCCTGTTGATGCAGATAGTCAGTAACCTCTGCATCTTGGCAAGTTAAGAGTTCATGATATGCCTCTGTGGGCAGATGATGCTCATTCCGTAAGCAATCAATCCATATTTTCATACGAGTCTTTACGCTTAATCAGCTCTTGTGCCAATTGGCGACGACCAGATACAATATCATTGTGAGTACATGGTCCGGTGATACAGCCACCTTCGCAAGCCATTACTTCAATAAACTGTCCGGCAGCTTTGCCTGTTTTGGCGCAAGCACGTAGCAAAGCGATGTTCTTTTTATTGATATCCGATATCTGAATTGCATTAATCTTGTCAGCTTCTTCTTTCAAATAAGCTTTTACAGCGCCCATCACACCACCTGCTTGAGCAAAGCCATGTGCCTCGCGCACTGAGTTAAATACAACAGAAAATGGAGTAGATTGTTCTAATTGAATATCCATACCATCGAGTACCGAACCTACTTCTTCGAAAGTAATCATGTAGTCTACTGCACCATCTTTGCGAATCTCTTTTCGTTTAGCTACGCATGGGCCAACAAATACAATCTTTGCATCGGGGTGTTTCTCCTTAGCTGTGCGCGCAGTATAGTACATTGGCGAACCGGTAGTAGATACATATGGTTTAAGAGTAGGGATGTGTTTGTCTACCAACTCTACATAAGATGGACAACAAGAAGTAGTCATAAATGCCTGTCCTTCTTCTAACTTTTCTAGTAATTCGTGCGCTTCGTTTTTGGTAGTATCCATAGCACCTTGAGCCACTTCAATTACATCGGCAAAGCCCAATTCTTTGAAAGCACCATACACTTGCTCGATGGTTGTTTTAAACTGACCTAAGATAGAAGGTGCAATAATTGCCACCATCTTTTCGCCTTTGCGGATGCCTTCAAGCACATCAAATACTTGCGATATTTCGAAGATAGCGCCAAAAGGACATGCATTGATGCATTTGCCGCAATAGATACATTTCTCTTCGTCAATCTTCTCTATACCATTTTCATCTTTGGTGATAGCTTTTACCGGACAGGTTTCTTCGCAAGGTACTGGTATGTAAACAATGGCATGATAAGGACAGCTTTTGTGACAGATGCCACAACTGATACATGCTTCATGGTCTATTTTGGCTTGTCCGTTTTTCTTGAAACGAATAGCATCTTTAGGACAATTCATGTAGCAACTGCGTGCTACACAACCACGACAAAGATTGGTGATTTCGTAATTTATCTGAATACATGATGAACAAGCTTCATCAATTACACACAGAATATTATCCTTTATTTCGCCTTCTCGGTCTAATGCATCTTTAGCATACTTTGAAAGCGGGTCAAGTTCGTCATGCTCATCAGACATATCCATGCCCAAAAGAGGTAAACATTTGTATTTCCATACGGCGCGTTCTTTATGTACACAGCAACGGCCCAAAGCTTTCGATTTTCTAGGGGTTAATTCAAGAGGAAGTCGGTCTATTTTTTCAACTAATTCATCCTTTTTCCAGAGTTTTACAAGGTCCGCTAGTAGTTTATGGCGGACAATCATCACATTATTAGTAAATGCCATACGTTTAATTAGGTTATATAAGAGACTACAAAGATAGCAATATGTTTACTTATAACCATAATTTCATTAGTTGCAAATCAATTCTTTTTGCAAATTTACCCCCTTTTTAGGGTAATATGTATATCTTTGATATAAAGATGAGTTTTAACTAATAAAAAGAATGGTATGAAAAGCGTGGTAGTTGGTATAGGTGAGGCACTTTGGGATATGTTGCCCGAAGGAAAAAAAATAGGTGGTGCTCCGGCCAATTTTGCTTATCACTCTTCACAATTTGGTTTTGATGGTTGTGCCATTAGTGCTATCGGGAAGGATGCTTTGGGAACGGAAATTATCGAAACCTTTGATAGTAAAAATCTTCACTATTTGTTGCCACAAGTCAGCCATCCCACCGGAACGGTTCAAGTTATTATTGATAGTGAGGGTATACCTACCTATGATATTGAGCAAAATGTGGCTTGGGATTATATGCCTTTTACCCAAGAAATGAGGCAGCTAGCTCTATGTGCGCGTGCAGTTTGTTTTGGATCTTTGGCGCAACGAGGCATAGAGAGTCGTCATACCATTATGCAATTTGTGAAATCTATCGCCGATGGTGATGGGCAATTTAAGATATTTGATATCAATTTGCGTCAAGAGTTTTATACCAAACAGATAATTGAAGATTCGTTGAAATATTGCAATGTGTTGAAAATTAATGATGAGGAATTGATTCTAATTAGTGAAATGTTTGGCCTTCCCGACATTGATATGGAAGATAAGTGTTGGATATTGTTGGCAAAGTATAATCTGAAAATGGTGATTCTTACTTGTGGGGTGAATGGTAGTTATGTATTTGCTCCAGGCGAAATGTCATTTCAAGAAACTCCTCAAGTAATAGTGGCCGACACAGTTGGAGCAGGCGATTCGTTTACTGCAACATTTTGTGCCTCGTTGCTTTATGATAAATCAATAAAGGATGCACATAAGCTAGCTGTTGAGGTATCAGCTTACGTATGCTCTCAGCATGGCGCTATGCCTATTCTTCCCGCTTCGCTTATTAAGAAAGTGAAATCATAGTTGGTTTACTAATGTAAATAAGATGTAACTTCATTGTAAAGTTATTGTATGGTATCTCCTGTATCTTTGTAGTGTCAATAAACTAAAATAAAATGACCATGCGAAAGAAACAGGAGTTGTTGTATCATATGCGTGCCATTATGATTGGTACAATGATGCTTATATCGGGAGTGGTATTTTTATGTTATATGGGTAGTTCTTTGATTCGGTTTACAAAGAAGTATCAAAAACAGACGATGCAAGTGGCGCAAAAACTACCATGGTCTGACATGGAAGAATAAACTATATTCTCTATGTAATGGTTGGGATTTATGATATTGATGTGTATAGTTGTTATGAATGCTTGCAATGTCAATAGTTTCATTGCAGTGAAACAAATGTTTCGCCTTGATGAAACCAAAGTTTCGCCTCAATGAAACTGACTAGAATGATATGGCTAAGCTATAATAATGCACTGCCTAATGGATAATAACGTAGTGGCTAATGATTAATCTACAGATAACATTATAGTTTTCTTATGCTAAACATTTCGCTCGTATTATTGGAGTAGTAATATTCTGATAATTGATGAAGATATTGCATTGTGCTTGTGAAAGTAGCAGTGCAATTTTTTATATATACATTTGTGATGCTCCTGCATTATATAAAAATAACGGGCTATGCAGTATTAATGCTTAGCCCGTTATTTTTATAATAATACTAATTGCTCTTTAAAAACTAAATGAAGCAACTCCTACAATACGATAGTTGGTTACAGCATTTGTGTCATATACTTTACCGTCGTCTCTTTTTACTGTGCCATACCAAGCAGTAGTTGCTGTAACTTCAGCACCAAACGACCATGGTCCGTTATTGTATGATAGCTCTACGCCACCTTCGGTTAATTGATCGATATTTGTTCCTAATCCAACTGTGCGAATGATTCTTTCACTTGTTCCTAGATTTTTCATGTAACCGGCAAAGATTCCGGGTCTCCATTTTTTGCCGTAAACAGCATTAATCCAAGTGCTTGAGTTGCGGATAGGGGTGTAGTTCTCTCTACCATTGAGCGAGCTAACTGATGTGACACCATAACCACCCAACATACAAAGCTGCGTTAGATTCTCGCCAAATATAGATTTTGCAGACACAAGTAGATTGTCTGATTTGTATTGCACATAGGCATCATAAGAGATACCAGTTACACGTGCTTTTGTTTTATAAGTTCTTTCGGCAGTTACTCCACCAAGATTGTTAGTGATGCTGACTTGTGTTTTGGGCATCATCGACATAAATTCTACGCCTACACCTGCTAACCATCCGTTTTTGCGGTAGTTAATACCTACATATACTTCTGGAATGCCACTGTTTTTAAGATAATTGACGCTACGCACGTTGTCTGGTCCGATTGAGGTAAACTGTGATTGCCACATTAAAGCTCCTATTGCTTGGAATCCACCAAATGAGTGGCGATAACGAATTTGTGGGGCACGGCTAAAAGGTTGGAATGGTGCACCCGTAGAGAGGTTTAATACTTTAGGATATACTTCACCAAACATGGGATGCCAAGTTTGTCCTAATAGTAAATCGGCCTTACTCCAATTTAATTGAAAATAAGCATGACGCATGCGAATAGTATATATATTGGAACCTGCTCCACGAAAATCTCCTTCTACTTTGGCAAATGTAGTTGCATTGCCTAGTTTTGGGCCGGTAATATTGATTCCTAAACGACTAGTTAATACATAGAAATTGCCACTAAAACGCTCGTTCAAATCTCTACCATTGGCATCGAGCTCTTTATCTAATGGGTAAAGGTAAAATAAACCATCAATCATCTCTTGGCTGGCACGACTATTATAGAAAATATCGGTGCGAACTTGGCCATAAAAATCGATTTTAAACTTCTTTTCTTGTGCCATAATGTTTAAGGCGCTCAAACAGATAAGCATTGACAACAAGAGGTTTTTCTTTTTCATGATAAATGTGTTGTATTTGTAAATGAAATAATGGCACAAAGGTAGAGATTAATTTTTAATTCTTTACGAATTTTAAGTGTCATTTTGGCAGAAGAGATATGACAATGATGATAGAAAACATTTTGGCACGGTTTTGGTTATTATTGTTGTGTCTTTTTTAGGTAAATAGAGAAGACTCAAATATACATTTAATATAAATAACATAAAAGTAAACAACTATGAACATTAAACCATTAGCAGATAGAGTGTTGGTGCTTCCTGCTCCGGCTGAAGAAAAAACAATTGGAGGTATTATTATTCCTGATACAGCAAAAGAAAAACCATTGAAAGGTGAAGTTGTTGCGGTAGGAAACGGTACGAAAGATGAAGAAATGGTATTGAAAGTAGGCTATATAGTGCTTTATGGCAAATATGCTGGTACTGAACTCGAAATGGAAGGTACTAAATATCTTATCATGCGTCAAAGTGATGTACTTGCAGTGTTGGGTTAATTTATAGTATAGTTTAATTCTTAAAATAGTATTAGAACATTATGGCAAAAGAAATATTATTCAATATCGAAGCTCGCGATCAATTGAAAAAAGGTGTTGATGCATTGGCTAATGCAGTAAAGGTAACTTTAGGCCCTAAAGGTCGCAATGTAATTATTGAAAAGAAATTTGGTGCTCCTCACATTACTAAAGATGGTGTGACTGTAGCTAAAGAAATAGAGCTAACTGATGCTTACCAAAATACTGGTGCTCAATTAGTGAAAGAAGTTGCTTCTAAAACAGGTGATGATGCGGGTGATGGAACTACTACTGCAACTGTGTTGGCTCAAGCTATCGTAAACGAAGGTTTGAAAAATGTAACTGCAGGTGCAAGCCCAATGGATATCAAACGTGGTATCGACAAAGCGGTGGCTAAAGTAGTAGAGGCTATCAAAGCTCAATCAGAAACTGTAGGTGATGATTATGATAAGATTGAACAAGTGGCAACTATCTCTGCAAACAATGATCCAGTTATCGGAAAGTTGATAGCTGACGCAATGCGCAAGGTTTCTAAAGATGGTGTTATAACTATTGAAGAGGCTAAAGGAACTGAGACAACTATCGAAGTGGTAGAGGGTATGCAGTTTGATCGTGGTTATCTTTCTCCATACTTTGTGACTAACACAGAGAAGATGGAGTGTGAAATGGAAAAACCATACATCTTAATATACGATAAGAAGATTTCTAACTTGAAAGATTTCTTGCCTATTCTTGAACCAGCTGTGCAAACAGGTCGCCCTCTATTGGTGATTGCAGAAGATGTAGATAGCGAAGCATTAACTACATTGGTAGTAAACCGTCTTCGTTCGCAATTAAAAATCTGTGCAGTGAAAGCTCCTGGTTTTGGCGATCGCCGTAAAGAAATGCTTGAAGATATTGCTATCCTTACAGGTGGTATCGTTATTAGCGAAGAAAAAGGTTTGACTCTTGAACAGGCAACGCTTGAAATGCTTGGTACTGCTGACAAGGTAACTGTATCGAAAGATAACACAACTATCGTAAACGGTGCTGGAAATAAGGAAGCGATTGTAGAACGTTGCAATCAAATTAAAGCCCAAATCGTAGCTACTAAGTCTGATTACGATCGTGAGAAACTTCAAGAGCGTTTGGCTAAAATGTCTGGTGGTGTAGCTGTGCTTTATGTAGGTGCTGCTTCTGAAGTAGAAATGAAAGAGAAGAAAGACCGTGTAGATGATGCACTTCGTGCAACTCGTGCTGCTATCGAAGAAGGTATCATTCCTGGTGGTGGTGTAGGCTACATTCGTGCTATCGACTCACTTGAAGGTATGAAGGGTGATAATCCAGATGAAACAACAGGTGTGGAAATCATTAAACGTGCTATTGAAGAACCTCTTCGTCAAATTGTAGCTAATGCTGGCAAAGAAGGTGCTGTTGTAGTAGCAAAAGTACGCGAAGCTAAAGGTGACTTTGGATACAATGCTCGCATGGATATCTATGAAAATCTTTATGCTGCAGGTGTGGTAGATCCAGCTAAGGTAGCTCGTGTAGCTCTAGAAAATGCTGCTTCTATAGCAGGTATGTTCTTGACTACAGAATGTGTGATAGTAGAAAAGAAAGAAGATAAACCTGAAATGCCAATGGGTGCTCCAGGTATGGGCGGCATGGGTGGCATGATGTAATAATCTGTTGATACCATATATTAAATCCCGCTTTTGGAGTTATCTGAAAGCGGGATTATTTTTTTATTACAATGTTAAAAGTAGCTGAATTGATGTTTTTTTAAGTGAATTTTATAATAATTGAAAATTTTATGCTATTTTTGATAACAAAATAGTGCTATAGTTTGTTATTATATTGTACTGTCTCTTAAATTATACTCATCTCTAAACATTATAATTATGAATAAACATGAAATTGGAGTAAATGCAGGAATTGTTTGGAATCTTCTTAGCGATAATGCAAAATGGAGTTTCGCTAAACTGAAAAAAGCGTCTGGTTTAAACGATAAAGAACTTGCTACAGCTATAGGATGGCTTGCAAGAGAGGATAAAATTGGATTTGAACACAATGAAAAAGATGAAGTTCGAGTTTCAATGAATATAAATGTATTTATCGGTTAGTAGCATTTAAAGGACTATTTGGCTTATAATAGAATAGGGGATAACGTTGTGTTATTCCCTATTTCTATTTTGGCTGATAATCAGTTCGTAATCTATTACATCGAGCCATCTACCAAACTTTAATCCTACTTCTTTATAATGAGATACTTGCTTGAATCCAAGCTTAGCATGAAGATGATTGCTTGCTTGATTGCCAGTGGTGATGCAAGCTATTAAGCTATGATAATCTTGCTTTTTGCAAGCTTCAATAAGTTTGTTCATTAAAACCATTCCAATACCTTTACCAATAGACTGCGGTGCAAGATAAACGGTAGTTTCTAATGTATATCTATATGCTGCACGCTCTTTCCAATGATGAGCATAACAATAACCAATGACTTGCCCTTCTTCTTCATAAACGAAATAAGGAAAACGGCTTGATAAAGTGTGAATACGATTTTGCATATCTTCAACACTAACCGGCTCGGTTTCAAAGGTAATGGTGGTATTTATCACATATTCATTATAAATATCGGCAATAGCTTGTGCATCTTGCAGTGTTACAACTCTTATCATTCTTTTTATTGTATAGTAAATTGATAACTCTGTCCTTTTTCTGTATCTATCTCATAAAGATAAGAAGTGGGCTGATTTGATGTATTTATAGGCGCTTTTGGAGAGATTAAAGGTTTCTTTAATCCTTGCTCTTTCAATAATATATTGTTTGACTCTTGTATTTCCGACAGAGGGCTTAGTTTCTCTCCATTATAATATAACGGAGTTGAACTGCGAAGTCTTAACAATCCTCCTAACGTAGAATCTAAAGTTACCGATTTCAATTCATTGTCATTCCATTTCATCTCATCAATTAAAAAACCTCCTCTACATCGAATTCCTTTTATCTCTCCTTTGCTCCACACATCGGGCAGAGCAGGAAGAAGATGAATAACCCCTGCATGGCTTTGAACTAACATCTCAGCAATGCCTGCAGCACAGCCGAAGTTCCCATCTATCTGAAACGGAGGGTGTGCATCGAATAGGTTTGGATAAGTTCCACCATTTTGACCTGTTTCTTCTATTGTAGGAGTTATTTGATCGGTTATAAGTTTGTAGGCATGATTCCCATCGAGCAATCGTGCCCATAAACAAACTTTCCATCCCATAGACCAACCAGTAGAATGATCGCCTCGTGCTTCTAAAGAACGCTTTGCTGCTTCCATTAAAATAGGCGTATCTAGTGTGATTTGTCGGCCAGGATATAAACCCCATAGGTGTGATATGTGTCTATGTCGATCATTAGGATTGTCCCAATCCTCCATCCACTCTTGTAGTTGTCCCCATCTGCCTATCTGCATGGGTGCTAACTGGTTTACTACCGATTGTAAGCTATCAATAAATAGTGGAGATTCATTCATTAATTGAGCAGCTTGTATTGTATTTCTAAATAAATCATCAATCATTTGATTATCCATGGTTGCCCCCGCTACTACCACAAAATCACGTTTCCCATTGACAGTTGGTTTATTTTCGGGAGAATACGAAGGAGAAGCTACCAACCAATTGTTTTGCGGCTCCTTCACAAGGAAGTCAAGGTAAAACTCACATGCACCTCGCATCAATGGATACACTTCTGTTAGGTAATCTTTATCGCCCGAGAATAAAAATCTATCCCATAAATGCTGACTAAACCAAGCATTGCAAGTGGGCCAAATTCCCCACGCGGCACCATCTACTGATCCAGTAGATCGCCAGATGTCTGTGTTGTGGTGCAATGCCCATCCACGACATCCATACATTTCGGCAGTTTGTTTGCCTTGTTCGGCTGTTTCTTTTATCAATTGCAAAAAAGGCTCATGCATTTCGGGGAGGTTAGTTATCTCTGCCGGCCAATAGTTCATTTCTACATTGATATCGGTAGTGTATTTTCCATCCCAAGGAGCTAGTAGTTTATAGTTCCAAATGCCTTGTAGGTTGGCAGCTTGTCCGCCGGGTTGCGAACTGCAAATCAATAGATAGCGACCAAATTGAAAATACAAAGTAGCCATTTGCGGATCGAAAGTAGATTGGAACTCTTCCACACGAACATCAGTTGGTTTCAAAGCTTGTTCATTGCTTCCCAAATCGAGCGACACACGATTGAATAAATTGGTATAATATTGCGTGTGTGCAATCTTCGTCTTTTGATAGTTCTTGCTCGTTTTTTGTAGATATTCTCGAGCTTTCTTTTGCGAGTCGCCCGAAATATCTTTATAATTTATAAAATTAGTACCAGCCGAAACGTAAATAGTGGCGCTATTTGCTCCAGATAGATGCAATACGGAATCTCCGTCGGTAGTTAGCTTGCCACCTTGATGGTCTATACGCGTTAAAGTAGTAAAACGAATCTTGCCCTCTATGCCTTCATGATTGCTAGCTTTGCCATCTAACTGCAATTCCTTTTGTGATGTTATACTTTGTGTTATGTCATTTTTATAAGGGGTAGTATAACTTGCCTTAAAGGATATTTCTCCTTTTTTGTCGGCTGTTAGGCGAATGATAAGTACATCATCAGAAAAAGACGTGAAGACTTCTCGAGTATAATTTACCCCATTGGCTGTGAAGCGAGTAGTAGCAATTGCATTTTCAATATTCAAATCACGATAATAGTTAGTGTACTTATCAATTTCATCAAAATCGAGATGTAATGAGCCGATGGTTTGATAAGGCATACCATTGCCAGATGTAGAACTAATAGCCTCGCCACATAATTTTTGCGCCTCCATATTTTTTCCTTCAAATATCAGTTGACGAATCTCTGAAAGTGCATCTTTAGCTTTCGGATTGGTATTGTTGTGAGGCGATCCTCCCCAAATTGTTTCTTCGTTAAGTTGAATCTCCTCATGAATGGGATTGCCATACACCATTGCGCCTAGTCGTCCATTGCCTAATGGTAGTGCTTCAACCCACTTTTCGGCAGGTTGATTATACCATAGCTTTAACTCAGTAACTTGTGCTTGTACTATTAGCGTGGTCAATAAGAAAACAAATGCAATTATTCTTTTCATATGATTACTTATTTTAATCTACTAGAATTGTTATGCTCTTTAGATCTTCATTTCTAGAACTACAACCATATAATATTTCATATTCTCCAGGAATGGTGCGCATGGTGTTTGACTGTGTATCAAACCAGTCGAAATCTTTGTACGAAAGAGGAATCGATATAGATTGTTTCTCGCCCTTTTTGAGAGAAACACGTTTAAAGCTTCTTAGTGCTTTTGTAGGCCCTTCTTTATCGCCACTTCGTTTTAGATAGATTTGCACAATCTCATCTCCATCCATGTTGCCAGTGTTGCTGATAGGTAGGATCATCTCAACAGTATCATCAACATTTATCGAGTTTTGTGTAAGTGTTGCATAGTCATAGGCAAACTGAGTATAACTCAATCCGTATCCAAATGGGAATAGAGGCTCCTCAGTCATATAACGATAAGTGCGTCCTTTCATCGAGTAATCTTCAAAATCGGGTAGTTGATTGGTGTTCTTATAAAATGTTACCGGAAGTCTACCTGCTGGATTATAATCTCCAAACAATACTTCGGCTACAGCTTGACCACCAGCTTGTCCTGGATACCAAGCTTGTAAAATAGCATCACAACTTTTAGTTTCGGGTTCTAATGCCATAGCCGATCCTGAGTAATTTACTAATACAACTTTCTTTCCAGCCTGTTTAAGTGCTGCAAGTATCTCTCTTTGTATGGCAGGAAGCTCTATATTGGTGCGGTCACCTCCTTTAAAACCTGTTGCATTAACTGGCATCTCTTCACCTTCTAATAGGGGAGATATACCTCCGGCAAACACCACAACGTCGGCATCTTGTATATCATTAAGTAATGATTGCATATTGAATGGCATCTCTTTTACTAAATCAAATTTAAGATACGAGTCATTACGTTTTGATGTATATAATAACTCAATATCATATTTCTCGCCAGCCTTAGCTTGTAGTGTATATAGGTTTTGTGGGTTTTTAATATTTGTTTTATCCACTACTTCTTTCCCATTTATCAAAATTCTAATGTTTTCATTAGTCTGAACTCTAAAAATTGCTACGCAATTATTGGTTGGAGCAAATGTTGTTTGATATTTACCGCTGAAGTTAGTTAAGTTTACCCCAGCTGCAAAGGTAGTAGCGCCTAGCACATTAAACTGAAAAGGTGTATTGATTTGAAGATTAGCTGCTGCTTCACCTTCAAATTCTCTATTATTCCAATAGGTTGCATTAAATCCAGATAGCTTATTGCTACTACATTGATTGAATAGGCTCTCGAAAGTAATTCCATCGGTAGGGCCGCATGCTGTAGTAAATGTTAACTGAGATTCGGGTAGATATTCCTTCATTGCCGATAATAATGTAGAGGTTTTAGAAGGAAAACCATTGTAATTGGCCCACTGCATTACAGAGTCATTTGCGTTAGGACCAATCAACGCTACCTTGGTTTTTCTACTCAATGGCAATACTTGATTGTTGTTTTGCAATAACGTCATTGTCTGACGCGCCATTTCTAGAGCCAATGCTTGATGGGCTTCACAATCTACTACGTTATAGGGTATTTGCCAAGGATACTCTTCTTCCATTTCACCCAATTCAAATCTAGCTTTAAGCAAGCGTTTCAACGATACATTAATTTGTTCTTCATCAATATACCCAGCTTTTACCGCATCCGTTAGTTTGCGATAATCTCCACCACACTCCAAGTCTGTGCCACTAAGCACAGCATCGGCCGATGCATGCGCAGCATCTTTGTGAGTAAGGTGTCGCTTTTCTCTCCAAAAGTCGCTAATAGCACCGCAATCTGATACAACAATACCATCAAACCCCCATTCATCGCGCAAGATTTGAGTAAGCAGACGTTTGCTTCCACAACACGGTTCGCCTTCGTAGCGATTGTATGCACACATCACCTCTTTTACATTGCCCTCTTGCACCAACACTTTAAAGGCTGGCAAGTAAGTTTCCCACAAATCGCGTGGGTCAATATCTTTGGCATCAAAACTATGGCGATTCCATTCAGGGCCTGAATGAACCGCATAATGTTTGGCACAAGCATGTAATTTGTTATACTTAGCAGAGTCGGGACCTTGCAAACCATTAACAACTACCAGTCCCATTTGAGTTGTCAAGTATGGGTCTTCGCCGTATGTTTCTTGGCCTCGTCCCCAGCGTGGATCGCGAAATATATTGATGTTGGGTGTCCACATTGTCAGTCCTTGATAGCGTTTATACTCACCACGACTATTGAAGTCTCGATTCTTTGCTCGTGCTTCGTCCGAAACCACATTAAATACTTCATATAATAATGAATCGTTGAAAGATGCAGCCATCCCGATAGTTTGAGGAAAGACTGTGGCCAATCCCGCACGAGCTACCCCATGCAAAGCTTCGTTCCACCACTCATAGGGCTTAACTCCTAAACGAGGGATGGCAGGTGAGTTATTTTGCATCAATGATACTTTTTCTTCCAAAGTAAGTCTATGCATTAAATCTTCGGCACGTTCTTCGGCACTCAATGTAGAGTCTTGATAAGGCAACTGTGCAGCGAGATTACTAAAGGTAGAAAAGGTAAAAAAGCAAATGCAGGCTTTAAGGCAAAGTCTGCTTGATAAATGGAGAAGTGTTTTCATGGTTAGGAATTTGTCTTTTCAGCATTATTATTCTTATGTGCAATATTACAATTATTTTGTTAATTTTCGTGGTAAATATTGATAGAAATTGGTGAAGATGTGATAGTTGTGTTGTAATTATTGTTAGTGGAAATATTGATTATGCAAATAATTGGTATGTTATTTTATGAAATTACATGCTTTTGCACACTTTTTCCACCTATTGCATGATATACTTTCTCAGATATTAGCCATATTATAATGAAAGAAAATTTATTTTTGTGAAATCTAATTTTAACTAATATACTTAAAAACAAAAATGAAACGTTTATTTGCTTATTTCATAGCATTGCTATGTGTGTCGGTTAGTGCATCGGCGCGTATATTTGATATGCAGCAATTAGGTGCTGATACGACAGGTAAAACTATTTGCACTGAATTGATTAATAAAGCTATCGAACAAGCATCGTCTGAGGGTGGGGATACTATCTATTTCCCGGCAGGAACCTATCTTACCGGTGCTATACAGATGAAGAGTAATATCACACTTCACTTAGAGTCGGGCTCAGTACTTCGCTTTTCCGATGTGTTTGAAGATTATCTTCCTTTTGTGAAAGTTCGCTGGGAAGGTGTGGTAATGAATGGACTTTCACCACTTATCCATGCCGAAAATGCTGATAATATCACGATTACCGGTCGCGGTACATTAGATGGTAATGGATTTAAATGGTGGGAATGGTTGAGAGAAACTCGTTCGCAGCTGAGCGCTAATAATGGCACATTGCCACAATTGAGCAAAATACAGCAAATGTGGACCGAAGCTAACAAAGATTTAAAGGTTTCTGAGTATTATCAACCGACTATCGAAAGACGTATGTTTCGTCCTCCGTTCATTCAGTTTTTTGAGTGTACCAATATCGTTATTGAGAATGTAAAGATAATCAATTCACCCTTCTGGACTATCAATCCCGAATTCTGTGACAATATTGTTATTAGTGGCGTGACTATTAATAATCCGGGTAGAGATCCTAAAGGACCTAACACGGATGGTATCAACCCATCTTCGTGCACCAATGTGCGTATCTCAGATTGTTTTATCAGTGTGGGCGACGATTGCATCACTATCAAATCGGGTAGAGATGAACAAGGTCGTGAATATGGTAGACCTTGTGAGAATCTTACCATTACAAACTGTGTGATGCTTTCGGGCCATGGTGGGGTAGTTATTGGTAGTGAGATGTCGGGTAGTGTAAGACGTGTAACTATCTCTAATTGTGTATTCGATGGTACAGATGCAGGTATTCGCCTAAAAGCATCTCGTGGCCGTGGCGGTGTGGTAGAAGATATCCGCGTAAATAATATAGTGATGCGCGATATTCAAAAGAATGCCTTTATCTTCGACCTGTTTTATGATAAAACATCGGTTGTTGAACCGGTTTCAGAGCGCACGCCCATCTTCCGCAATATTCATTTGAGCAATATTACAGGTAAGGAAATTGCCAAGATTGGTTACATCAGTGGAATTGAAGAGATGCCGATTGAAGAGATTTCGTTTACTAATATCAATATGGTAGCTGATAAAGGCTTCTCTGCAGAAACAGCAGTGAATCTTCGTTTCAACAATGTTGATTTTGCTGTAAAACAAGGCCCTTCTTTCTTCTTCAAAGATTGTAAAGAGGTGGTGCTGAACGATGTTCGATCTAAATCTCCTATACCAGGACAACCGGTAGTGGTGATGGAACAGGTGCAAGATGCGCTGCTCAACAACTGTTTTCAGATGAAAACATTGCCTGACTTTTTGCAAGAAACCAACTCTAGTGTGATGAAAATGATGAGTGGCACTTGGTAATTTTACCTTCGTGTTATAAATATTAATGCGCCCTATTCACAATGTTGAGTAGGGCGCATTGTTGTTTTGTAAAGTGCTGATATTCAATAGTGCTTTGTTCGGTTTTAAAACTATATCATTTTACGTTGTATTCCTTTACATTCTACAGATAGAATGCTTCATTTATCATGTATAAATGTAACAGTTTATAATGCGATTATTATATGTAGTATAAATTTTAGTTTAAATAAAAAAAGCTCCAATGTTTAAAACACTGGAGCTTTCTATTTAGTATTGTAAATAGAATTACTGAATCAACTTTTCAGCATCTAAAAAGTCTGCTTCAATATCTTTGAAATAACGATAAGTACCTACTTTGATTTCGGCAGTTGCAGCATCATCGCAAACAATGATTCCTTTTTCATGCATTTGCAATGCACTGATTGTCCACATTTGAGTGATAGAACCTTCTACGGCATGGCGCAAAGCACGTGCTTTGTTGTGTCCATTTACGATAATCATTACCTCTTTGGCAGATAAAACAGTTCCAACACCTACAGTCAATGCTGTTTTGGGAACTTTGTTGATGTCATTGTCAAAGAAGCGAGAGTTAGCGATGATTGTATCTGTTGTCAATGTTTTTTGACGAGTACGAGATGATAAAGAAGATCCCGGTTCGTTGAAAGCGATGTGCCCATCGGGACCAATACCACCCATGAATAAGTCGATACCACCATAGAATTTAATTTTATCTTCGTAACGTTCACATTCTGCATCAAGATCGGCAGCATTTCCGTTAAGAATATTTGTATTTTCTGGTTTAATATCAATATGGCCAAAGAAATTGTTCCACATGAATGAATAATAACTCTCCGGATGGTTTTGTGGAAGACCCACATATTCGTCCATATTGAAAGTTACCACATTGGCGAAAGAAACAATTCCTTTTTTGTTAAGTTCGATAAGCTCTTTGTACATGCCTAGTGGTGAAGAACCGGTAGGACATCCCAAAACAAAAGGTTTTTCAGGTGTTGGTGCTGCTTGTTTAATCTTAGCAGCCACATAGTGTGCAGCCCACTTAGATATAGCTTGATAGTCAGGTTGAATGATTAATCTCATAATGTTGATTATTTATAGGGGGTTAGTAATGTTATTCTCTGTCTGCCTTTAGTCTATCGGCCATAGCGCGTCCTAAGTTAGCACATTGGTCGTATGTTATATCTTTCATGCCCTGTTTCATCTCTACAGGATCTCCAATCAATTCAAATTTACTCTGTGTAGCAAAGTCGCCCATACGCTTAACGGCTGCTCCTGCCCAAGTAAATGAGCCGAACAATCCCAAATAGCGTACTTTGATTTCGCGAAGAAGTATTTTAGAAATCAATGACTCAATTTCAGGATATATCTGATTGCTGTAGGTTGGCGAACCTACTATTAAGCCTTTATATTTAAATATATCGGCAAGAATGTAAGATGGATTGCTCTTGCTTACATTGTGCATTACAATGTTTTTGATGCCTTGCGCAGAAAGCTCACTTGCTATGGCTTCTGCCATTTGCTCTGTATTGCCATACATGCTACCGTATGCAATCACAACACCCTCTTCGGCTTCGTATTTGCTCAACTTGTCATAGATACCTACTACTTTGGCAATGTTCTCTTCCCAAATAGGTCCGTGAGTAGAACAAATGGTATTGATGGGTAGCCCACCTAACTTTTGCAAAGCTCTTTGTACGGGGCTGCCATATTTGCCTACAATGTTAGAGTAGTATCTCACCATCTCATCCCAATACTTATCAGTATTGATGCGACTATCTATGAATCCACCATCCAAAGTACCGAAACATCCAAACGCGTCTCCCGAAAATAGGATACCATCGGTTTCATCGAAACTCATCATTGTTTCGGGCCAGTGCACCATTGGTGTAAGATAAAAGCGAAGTTTATGATGTCCTAATGCTAAGAAGTCGCCATCCTTTACAAGATATTGTTGACCGGTAACACCATAAAAGCCTTCAATCATGCCGAAAGTTTGCTTATTGCCTACAATGATAATATCTGGATAATGCTGCTGTATAAGGCGAATAGAACCAGAATGATCGGGCTCCATATGATTGATGATAAGATAATTGATTGGGCGATCGCCTATTATCTTTTTAATTTTATGAATATATACTTCAAAAAAGTTTATGTCTACTGTATCAACAAGTGCTATCATATCATCATCAATCAAATATGAGTTGTATGATACTCCGTATGGCAATGGCCACATGCCTTCAAAAAGATGCTTATTGCGATCGTTCACTCCAACGTAATGAACCTTTCCTTTAATTAATGAATTTTGTTCCATCTTATTAATCGGATTATATTAGTTTTTCGTTTTACAAATATATCTTATTTTTCTTATATCTTGAGTTTCTTGCCTTGATAAGCTTCTTTTTCCTTCATTCTTTTTTGAATACGAGCAGTAATTTCAAAGTTTTTGAGTCCCCAGTCGGGTGCAATGAGTAAATTGCGCGGCGATTGAGAGATGAATCTTTCTATAACAATGTCCCCACGAAGATGTTCTACATAATCGATGACAAGATTAATGTATTCATCTACCTCGTGAAATAGTTTAAAATCTTGCGGCAGCAACTCATACTCATGGGCCATCTTAGTGCCCCGTATTAACTGCAGTTGGTGAATCTTGAGTGTTGCTATAGGCAGTTGAGAAATTAAATGTGCTTGTTCTACAATTTCATCATGCTCCTCTCCGGGAAGACCTAGAATGATATGTGCACCTGTAAGAATGCCTCTAGAAGCGGTGCGCTCAATAGCTTGTTTCGATTCATTAAACGTATGACCACGATTGATTCGCTTTAAAGTGATATCGGATGTACTTTCTACTCCATATTCTACTAATAGAAATGTAGTTTTATTAAGCTGCTCTAAATAATCTAGAAGTTCATCTGACATACAGTCGGGACGAGTACCTATAACCAACCCTACTACACCGGGCACAGCAAGTGCTTCCTCATATTTCTTTTTTAATTCTTCTACCTCTTGATATGTGTTGGTATAAGCTTGGAAATAAGCTAGATATTTCATATCAGGATATTTACGTGCAAAAAACTGTTTTCCCTCTTCTAATTGTTGAGTGATAGTTTTTTCAGTTTTGCAATAATCTGGATTGAAAGTTTGGTTATTGCAATAAGTACAACCACCTTTTCCTTTTGTTCCATCACGATTGGGGCAAGTAAAGCCGGCATTCAAGGATATCTTTTGAACCTTAAACGGGAAGTGCTTTTTTAAGAATTGTGAGAAGTCATTATATAAGAATGGTTGTGACATATTTTAGGTGTTATATTGAAATGCAAACTTAATTAATATAAAGTGCACTACAAAAATCAATGTGTTATTAATTCTGTAAGATTGGTCATAATAGAATCATGTGGATACTTTTGTAATTCTTGCTTGCCAGTCATGCCATGTAAGACACCTGCAAACTTAACTTCTGCTCGTTGTGCTGCTTCTGCATCTACTGTGCTGTCACCAATGTATAGCACCTTTGCTTTATCTACCTTTAATTGCTCTATTGCTCGCAATAAACCTTCGGGCGATGGCTTATGTTCGGATACATCCTCTCCGCCAATTACAATATCAAAGAAATCTTGGGAAAAGTAATTACTTAAAAAATCGTTGATGCGATAGCGATATTTAGTAGAGATAATACCGAGTTTGGCTCCTTGTTGTTTAAGTGATTGTAATACTTGAATAGATTCTGGGTAAAAATGGGTGTTGATGTTCATGTATTGATTGGCCTCATTCTCATACTCTTTTTTTAATTTGAACAAGGAATTTATATCTGTTATTCCTGTCAATATCGAGAAAGAAGCTTCCAATGTCTTGCCAATGGTACGTTTTATATCTTCATCACTGCTGTTTTTATAGCCATGTCTATTAAGCACAGTCCTAAAGCACATAACGATTCCTTTAGAAGAATCAGCAAGCGTGTAATCAAAATCGAATAGGTAAGTAGTATAATTCATTTATCACTAGTTTGTACAAAGGTATAAAAAAAGTGCCTTTCCATTTCTGAAAAGGCACTCAATATCGAATGATTACGATTGATTATAGTAAGAATCCAAGTAGGATACCGGCAGCTACAGCCGAACCGATTACACCTGCTACGTTTGGACCCATAGCGTGCATCAATAAATAGTTGGTTGGGTCATATTCCAAACCTACTACTTGCGAGATACGCGCTGAATCGGGCACAGCAGATACACCTGCATTACCAATAAGTGGGTTAATCTTGTTGTCCTTTCTCAAGAATAAATTGAAGAGCTTAACAAACAATACACCCGATGTTGTAGCAATTACAAATGAGAATGCACCCAATGCAAAGATCTTCAATGAATCAGCAGTCAAGAACTCTGATGCTTGAGTAGATGCACCTACAGTTACACCCAATAGGATAGTGATTGTATCGATAAGCGGACCGCGAGCAGTTTCTGCTAAACGACGTGTTACGCCACTTTCTTTCAATAGATTTCCAAAGAATAGCATACCTAATAGAGGCAAACCAGATGGCACCAAGAAAGTTGTAAGCAACATACCAACGATTGGGAAGATTACTTTTTCGGTATGAGATACAACACGAGGAGGTTTCATGCGAATAAGACGCTCCTTGTTTGTGGTAAGAGCACGCATGATAGGAGGCTGGATTACCGGTACGAGTGCCATATAAGAATAGGCCGATACGGCAATAGCTCCCATTAGGTTAGGTGCGAGCTTGGAAGATAAGAAGATGGCCGTAGGACCGTCTGCACCACCAATGATACCAATAGCACCCGCTTGCATTGGATTAAAACCAATAGCCAAAGCAATCATATATGCACCAAAGATACCGAATTGAGCAGCTGCACCAATCAACATTAACTTAGGATTAGATATCAATGCCGAGAAATCGGTCATTGCACCAATCCCCAGGAATATCAGTGGTGGATACCATCCGGAACTTACCCCGGAATACAAGATATTTAATACAGAACCCTCTTCATAAATACCAATCTTCAATCCGGCATCCATATTGAAAGGAATATTACCAATCAAAATACCAAATCCGATTGGGATAAGCAACATTGGCTCAAACTCATAAGCTATGGCCAAATAGATGAAAACTAAGCCGATTACTATCATGGCAAGGTGTTGCCAAGTAGCATTACAGAAACCTGTATATGTCCAGAAATCAGCTAAGTTATTTCCTAAAAAGCTTGCAAAATCTCCCATATTATTCAATGATTACAAGGTCAGTACCTTCAAGAACAGATTCACCTTTGCTAACTGGGATAGCTGTAACTTTGCCGTCTTTGTCTGCGTTGATGTTGTTTTCCATTTTCATTGCTTCGAGAATGATAATAGTCTGTCCTTTTTTTACAGTGTCTCCAACATTTACTTTGATATCTAAGATTACACCTGGTAGTGGTGATTTAACTCCAGATTTACCAGAACTAGCAGCAGTTGGTTTAACTACAGGTGCGGCAGCAGGTGCAGCAGCTGGACGAACCACAGGGCGTGCAACTGGAGCCGCCTTAGGAGCCTTTTCCATTTCTACTTTATATGAAGTACCATTTACTTCAACATGAGCCATGTTATCTTCAATATCTCCTACGGTTACTTTGTATAAGTTACCGTTTATTTTATATTTATATTCTTTCATTGTTATACGATTTTATTGAGTCAATTACTTTTTAGGAGTTTCGCGCAATGTATAAATCTTAGAACTCCAAGGTGAGTAAGTACGTTTCACACGATTGATGGTAAGAACAGTATCTTCCATATCGTGAACGTCGTTTTGCATTTCATGCATTGCCATTGCAATAGCTGCAAATACTTCACCTGGTGCTTCGCCCAATTTTTTATCTTTTGCTTCTTGCATATCTGTGATGCCTTTAGCTCTCATCGCGTTGCGCTTGCTAAGTGATACAGCTGCTTTGCCAATAAGTTTGAAGATGATGAAAAGTAATAATAATCCGGCAAATACAACACACATGGCAGAAATTGCCATACCTACACCTGCTTTGTCTTTCTCTTCAAAATTCTCCATCTTAGCATTGCTATCGATGGTCAAGTTGTTTGTATTGGGAGTTACATACTTATGATCACTACCATCCTTAATTTGCCATTCATCTGCTGCATCGCTAACACGAGCGTAAGATTGATCAGCATTTAATAATCCTGCAGGAATGGTAACTTGATCTAATAGCTTTTTACCAGCATCAAATAATCCAATCCAATTGGAAGTTTCAGGATTTAAGATGAAATTAGTATGAAATGTACCACGGCGAGGCTCTCCATCAGCCCAGAATAAAGCATGCTGACGTGGCTTGATAGAGGTTAAAACGTCACCTTTAGGGATAAAATAGGTAACAGTATCTCCCGGTTGACTACTTACACGTATAAGGTGGGCTGAAAGATCAGCGCTACCAAATGATTTATTGAATATCTCAATCCAAGCACTGTTTACTCCATAGTCGTCCTGCATGTTACTTTCGTTCTCAAGAAGGACTTCATTGATTAACAGCTTATTGTTTGATCTTTGCTCTTGGCAAGAAGAACAAAACATCAGCAATAATAGTAAAGATGAGAATATTCCAAATTTTGTTTTATTCATAATCAATTCTGTTTTTATTATAAATAAGCTTTATTACAATGGAATATTACCATGCTTCTTAGCTGGATTAGTTAGTTTTTTAGTTTGCAATTGTTGCAATGCGCGAATAATACGGAAACGTGTGTTACGTGGTTCGATTACATCATCGATATAGCCATATTTAGCAGCATTATAAGGATTAGCAAACAGTTTATTATATTCTGCTTCTTTTTCGGCAAGGAATGCAGCAGGATCTGCTTGATCTTTTGCCTCTCTTGCATAAAGTACCTCTACTGCACCTGCTCCACCCATTACAGCAATTTCGGCTGTAGGCCATGCGTAGTTCATATCACCGCGAAGTTGTTTACAACTCATTACGATGTGAGAACCACCATATGATTTACGAAGAGTAACAGTTACTTTAGGTACAGTTGCCTCACCGTATGCATAAAGCAATTTAGCACCGTGTAAGATTACACCATTGTACTCTTGACCTGTACCAGGAAGGAATCCAGGAACATCAACCAAAGATACAATAGGTATATTGAATGCATCGCAGAAGCGAACAAAACGACCTGCTTTACGAGATGCATTGCTGTCAAGTACACCTGCTAGGTATTTAGGTTGATTTGCTACGATACCTACAGATTGACCATTGAAGCGAGCAAAGCCAATAATGATATTTTTAGAATAATCTTTTTGAACTTCTAAGAATTCTCCATTATCCACAATACTTCCAATCACTTCATACATATCGTATGGTTTATTAGGGCTATCAGGAATAATTTCATTTAATGAATCTTCCAAACGATCGATAGGGTCAGTACAATCAACGTATGGAGCCTCTTCTAAGTTGTTTTGAGGAATATAGCTCAATAACTTGCGTAGCAATGCTAAACCTTCTTCTTCAGTTTGAGCTGTAAAGTGAGTAACACCCGATTTTGTAGAGTGTACACTAGCACCACCAAGTTGTTCTTGAGTAACGTCTTCGCCAGTTACAGTTTTCACCACTTTAGGACCAGTAAGGAACATATAAGATGTACCTTCCATCATCAGAGTGAAGTCTGTTAAGGCTGGAGAGTAAACAGCACCACCGGCACAAGGACCAAAGATACCAGAGATTTGAGGAATCACACCCGAAGCAAGAATGTTGCGTTGGAAAATTTCAGCATAACCTGCCAAAGCATTAATACCTTCTTGGATACGTGCACCACCCGAGTCATTGATTCCAATCACTGGAGCACCCATTTTCATTGCTTGATCCATGATTTTGCAAATCTTCAATGACATAGTTTCTGATAATGAACCTGCCGAAACTGTGAAGTCTTGTGCAAAGATGTAGATTAGTCTACCTTCGATAGTACCACATCCCGTTACTACACCATCACCAGGATAGTGCTTTTTCTCCATGCCGAAGTTGGTACATCTGTGTTCCACAAACATATCCATTTCTTCGAAGCTGCCTTCGTCAAGAAGCATAGCGATACGTTCGCGTGCAGTGTATTTACCTTTTTCGTGTTGCTTAGCAATCGCTTTTTCACCACCTCCGATACGTGCAGCTGCACGACGTTCGATAAGCTCTTTAATTTTGTCAAGCTGGTTACTCATGATTCTTTATATATTAAAATGGTTATAAACTTTATTGATTTTTTTGAATTGAAAATAGCTTAAATCTAGTTTCAATGATTGGATAAGATTAGCACTCGCAAAGTTCTGTAAGTACTCCTTGTGTTGATTTGGGATGAAGAAAAGCAATATTCAATCCTTCTGCACCTTTGCGTGGTGCTTTATCGATAATCTGAATGCCTTTTTCCTCGCATTCGGCTAAGGCATTAGCTACACCGTCTTCCACTGCAAATGCAATGTGGTGCACACCCATTCCTTTTTTCTCGATAAATTTGGCGATAGTACTTTCAGGAGAAGTTGGTTCTAATAATTCAATTTTTGTATCACCAACTTTTAAAAAAGCAGTTCTAACTTTTTGATCTTCTACTGTTTCAATGTTATAGCATTTAAGACCTAAAACATTCTCGTAGTAGGGGAGGGCCTCTTCAATGCTTTTTACAGCAATGCCCAAATGTTCAATGTGTGAAATCTTCATAATAATATTTCCTTATTTTGGCATTAAATTTTGTCTTTGGTTTGTATAAACCAGGACAAAGAAAATCAATTCCTTGTTAATAAAGAAATATTTCTGCATTTAAATTTTAAAAGTCAATCATGATTCTTACATTAATTTGACGAGATGTAAGGTAATTGGGCACAGCAAACTGGTTATTGTATACATCGGTAACCCAATAATAGGAGTTGACATTGCTAATATTTAGCAAATTGAACAAATCTAACCCAAGCCACATGCTTTTTATGTTGCGACCAAAACCTGTGCGATGCTTATCTGTATTATCTATTAGCACACGCGACATACCTATATCTACACGCTTATAGGCAGGGGTGCGAAATACGGCTAATTCACGTCCACTATGTGGTGGACCAAAAGGAAGACCTCCGGCAAATGTGCCTTTAAGATTCAATTTCCATTTTTTGCTACCCGGAAAATAATCGGTGAAATATAGTGATACATTATATCGTTGGTCAGTTGGCCGGGGTATCCATTTCCCATCTATCTTCTCCTCCGTTTTCATCAGTGAAAAACTAATCCACGAGTCTGTACCCGGCACAAACTCTCCAAACAATTTCATATCTAGTCCCATGGCATAGCCACTTGCAATATTCTGTCCGTAATAACTTACTCGCACATTATCTACATTGTAAGGTATGAGATTGCTTAACGCCTTATAATAAATCTCGGCCGATAATTTGAAAGGGCGTCCCACTGCTCTAAAACTATAGTCGCCTCCTGCCACAAATTGAATAGAGCGTTGAGATTTAATATTTTTGTTAAGTGTTACTTCTGCTACGCCATCTACCATAGTTGTGTCTCTAAATTCTTTATAGAATGGTGCTTGATAATAGATGCCACTCGCTACTCGGAAAGTAAACTGTTCGTTGAATTTAGGAATAAATGCTAAGGAAGCACGTGGACTTGCTATGAATTCTTTATTCCAACTCCAATAGCTGCCTCTTATACCTGCTGTTAACGTGAAAAGACCTAACTCAGAATTAAATCTATAGCTATCTTGTGCAAAAAATGAAAGTCTCGTACTACTAATATCATTGCGCGAAGAAAGACTGTAAACCAACTCAGGGCCATTAGGCACATGTGGTAATGAATAACCTGCTGAGTCTCTTAACTCCCATTCGCGCAATCTGTCTTTGATTACCTCTTTCTTTACTTCTGCACCCCATTGAAGTGTATGTTGATTTAATTGATGTAGCCCATTCAAGGAGTAGCTTTGTACTGTAGCATTGAGATAATTGCGTGCATGTTCCATATAAGTACCAACGCCAATTGTTGCATCTGGGTCGCCTTCACCGGCATTTGTGTCATCTAAATCATTGAGCCAATATTGGCCAGTTATATCATAAGTCTCTTGCTCTTTGGTTTTAAATGCAGATGCACGAAAAGTGATATTGTTACGATCATTCATCTTATAAGTAATGTTTCCTGCACCAAAAAAAGTTCTGAACAAATCTCTCTCTTGACCATCAAAATAAACCTTGAATTCTCTCACTGATGCTAGCGTACCAAATTTAGTACTTCTATCTGAAGGCTTAAACGTATATTTATTATCTGATATATTACCAATAAACCCTATTTCCCAGCGCTTAGAAATATTCCAATTAAAAAAGGTTTGATAATCGATAAAGCGAGGATCATATTCACCTTTTGTATCAAGCGTTCCAAGTAAATAACGATTGCTTTTATAGCGAAATCCATTAATCCACGACCATTTTTGATTTCCTATACCAATATAACCCGAAAACCCTAGTAAACTCACAGATGCTGTAGCTTCAAATTTAGTAGGTTTTTTATAAGTAATGTCTAGTACGGAAGACATCTTATCGCCATAACGGGCTTCAAATCCACCTGATGAAAAACCTACGTTGGATACCATGTCGGGGTTGATAAAACTTAATCCTTCTTGTTGCCCAGAACGGATTAATAGAGGACGATAAACTTCAACTCCGTTGACATATACCATGTTTTCGTCGTAGCTACCCCCACGCACATTATATTGCGAACTCAATTCATTGTTGGAACTAACCCCAGCTTGTGTTGCAATAATCGATTCAATATTGCCACCCGAAGCATCGGGCATAAACTTACTTGATTTTACTTCAATGTTTTGAACTGTGTTCATTTGACGTCTATTTTCTGTGATAGTTACTTCGCCCAGTTCATAACCCAATGCGGGTAGAGTAATATTAAGAGCAATGTTACCCTGCGGTTTTGCTAATGTACGCTTACGTGTATTATAGCCAATCATAGAGTATACAATTGTTATTGAATCTTTGGATTGAAATTTTAAAGAATACTGACCTTTCAAGTTACTTACAGTGCCAATAGCAGTACCATCAATGCGCACGGTTGCCAATTCTATAGGGTCACCGTTTTCATCTCTGATTGTACCGCCCACTTTAACTTGTTGAGCTAGAACAGGAAGAGTAATAAATAAAAGAAAATATATGATTAAAAGACGATTCTTCATTTGCATGCGTTACCAGATATAAACCTATAACGCAAAAATACTTCTAAACGTATATTTTGGTACATAATTTGTTTAACCATTGCCATCTAAAGCGAAACCATCTTCTTGTGCTACTTTGTTTGCCGCCAAACCGTAATACAAAATCTCGATAACCATGTTTCTTGAATGGTAGTCCTACATCTACAAACTCTAAATGATTATAGCCATTTTCGTAAGCATCCTTTAAGGCTGCCCATACTGCCAATACTCCAGGGTATTGTGGTGCATGAGTTTTGCGCATTCCTCCTGAAAACCAGAGATAAGCATTGCCATTAGAGTAAATACAAGCTGATCCGCCAATAATTTTGTCCTTGTATTTTACAGCAAATATTTTAGCTTCCCCATCTTTTATTAAATACTTCTCAAAATGGTTGAAGAAAACAACATTTGGAAAGTGTTTGCGGATATGAGTGGCATAAATTTTATGTAGCAGTTTTGCTAATTCTTTGATGTCTTCTGGATTTGTGATTTGCTCAATCGTAGCTCCATTTTTTAATCCTTTTTTTATTTGTCTAATACGAGAAGGACTAATTCTGTCATTCACTGATGCTTGGCTATGAAGTGAATTTCTTACCCTAAGCCAGTTAACAGGAAAATAATTATTTTCTCTAAAATATTTATATCCCCAAAGAGCGTTTCCCAAGTCTCTAAATTCGATAACAAATGCATCCTTTCGTGCTCTTTTAGTAAAATGTTGAAGCATCTGACCAAATAGATATTCTTTCACATATTTACTGTTAGGGTATACACCTTTTCCAAAGATGACACAGCGGTTTATGTGAAATGGCGGAAGTAATAATCGATTTTTGCGCACTGTAGCCATCATATAAGAAACTACTTCTTGATTCTCATCTGTAGCTATAACCATATAAGGCTTATGTTTTGGAGTTGCCTCATAAATAAGAAACAACTTTTTAGAATGGAAAATATCATTACCTGGCAAATCAGGTATATCTCCTCCTTTTGTATATATGTTTATATTTAAGGTCATTCCAAACAAAAATATGTTTTTTCTATATATCTACCAAGCTATGCGGTGTATAAATATTGACCCGTATAAATAAAAGAATAGAAAATGTATATAAAGCAATTGATATTAAAACAAAACAGGAATGATTTTCATCAAAATAGCCTATGAATTACTTCATAACTTCCCTAGTTTTTTCAGCTATTTAGTAAGCAAATCGCTTAGTTGCAATGTGTTTAATCAATGTTATACAGCTGTATTAATATCCTCTAAACCAGTTTGCTCTTTCCCTTCATTATTTAATCGGTACTCTGTAGGCGATACACCATACATCTCTTTAAATGAAGAAGAGAAATGTGATAGGGTAGTAAATCCAGTTGCATATGCAATATCCGAAATGGTTAGGTTTTTCTGCATAAGTAATGTAGCAGATTGTTTTAGTCTTATGTTTTTTATGAAATCTCGTGCAGAGAGATTAGTCAATTCTTTCAATTTTCTATATATGTGTACACGACTTATTCCCACTTGTTGTGCGAGAGTTTCTACGTTTAAATTTGGATTAGAGATGTTGTCATTGATTGTTTTCATAATCTTCTCCATCAGAATCTCGTCTGCTGTCTTAATCTCTATTTTTTGTATTTTATCATTTTGCTCTTGCACCCCACTAAATTTAGTTTGTAATAAGTGTCTATTTTGTATTAAATTAGTGATAGTACTTTTTAATATTTCTATATTAAACGGTTTCACGCAATATGCATCAGCGCCTATTTCCATACCTTCTACTTTGTCTTCTAACCTCGACTTTGCTGTAAGTAGAATCACCGGAATGTGATTAATGTTTATATTTTGTTTTATCTTTCTACAAAGCGTTAATCCATCCATTTCTGGCATCATCACATCGCTAATTATAATATGTGGCGGTTTAGATAATATTGAATCGTAAGCTTCTTTTCCATTGCGGCATGTATTTATTCTATATTCTTCTCCTAGTTGTAATTGTAGGTAATCACGAATATCATCTTCATCTTCCACAATGAGAAGTCTTAAATTAGTCTTGGTTTTAGCCTTTTTATTATTGATTGTTGTTTCATCTATTACTTCTAAAGCTTTCTTCAAAGATTGCTCTTGAGAGTTAGGAATAGTAATTATACTAGATTGATTAATATGTTCAATTTCGCTATGATCTATGTGAGAACACCCTAGAGGAATTCGTATTATAAAGCAACTACCTTGTTTATCTTTTCTATTTTCTGCAATAATCTCTCCTTGGTGCAACTCTACTAAAGAACGGCATAAGTGTAGTCCTATTCCAGTACCAAAGTTGCTTTGCGTTACATCATTATTAATTTGATAAAAACGTTCAAATATTCGGTCAATTTTGTTTTTATCTAATCCTATTCCTGTGTCAGAAATTCTTATTTCAAAGTAGTTTTTTAATGCATCTTTAAAGTTAGGATTATAGCCTGATGTAAGTTTTATATCTATTTCACCATTATCAGGAGTATATTTAAAAGCATTAGAAAGAACATTCATTAATACTTTATCAAAATTGTTGATGTCTATCCAAGTGTCTAGAGAATCTGTACTATGCTCAAAAGTAAACTTTATCTTCTTTTTTTGAGCCGGATACTCAAATGTGAGCATAATGTCTTTGATAAACTCTATAATATCAGTTTTTTGATATTTAAGATACATTTGACCTTTATCAATTTTTCTTATGTCCATTAATTGATTGATAAGCCTAAGGATGCGTTGAGCATTACGATAAATCATTGCATATGTTTTCTGATGCTCTTCGTTGTTTTTTTCAACTAATAGTTTTTCTAATGGACTAATTATAAGAGACATTGGTGTGCGAATCTCATGTGAGATATTAATAAAGAACTGAAGTTTTGCTTCATTTAATTGTTCAATATGCTCTCGTTTCATAAGCTCTCTCTTGTGCAACATTCTAGTTCTAAATATATTATACAATCCAAGTAAAATTAGGAAAACAATAAAGATATAAATAGTATATGCCCACCAAGTTTGATACCAAGGTGGTGATATAATAATCTTTATAGAATGAGCCTCCGAAAATTCGCCATGATTAGTAGTTCTTACATGAAAAGTATATTTTCCAGGAGGCAGGTTGTTGTAAGTTACCTTGTTTTCTCCGCCGCCTGTGATTGACCATGAGTTGTCTAACTCCTCTATCATATATTGATAGAATACATGCTCTAAACTATTGTATTGCAGAGTTGAGAAAACTAAAGTAAAGGTGTTGTCTTGATGCGAAAGTTGAAATAAATTTGCATCCATTACTGGATGATAAACAATGGGTTTTCCTCCCGATTCTAATCCTTTGTATACACGCTTATTTGAAACATAAAAATCAGTTATCCATATTCTCGAATCATTTACAATTGGTTCTATTCGTTGAGGCGTAAAATAGGTAATACCATTTGTTCCTCCAAAATAAAGGTTGCCTTGACTACCTTTATAAAATGCTCCATGGGTAAATTCATTACCCTGCAAACCATCACTAGCATAATAATTAGAAAATCGATTTATATGTGGATCCAATTTACTCAATCCCATATAAGTACTTATCCATATATTTCTATCATTATCCTCCGATATGCCACAAATTACATTATTGGGCAGCCCATCTTCTATAGAATACCGCTTTAAATCTTCAGTTCTTTTATTGAAGTAATAAAGCCCATCTGTTGTTCCAGCCCATATGTTTCCAGCACGGTCTTCTTGAATTACATATCCAACACGGTTTGTTATGAGTGTGTTTACACCTCTGAAATTTATGAAGTTTTCTGTTTCAGGGTTAAAACAACTTATTCCTTTGTAATGTCCCATCCATATTAAACCATCGCTATCACAAAAAATATAATTAATCCAGTCGTTGGCCAACTCATTAGCACTTAAATCATTCTTTTCGTCTTTTAGAGATTCATAATGATTAAGCTCTCCACTTAATATGTTGTATTTATAAAATCCCGATCCATATGTCGCTATATATAAGTTTTTGTTTTTATCCTCACAAACTGAAAATATTTTCTTGTCCTCAATTTTTATAGGGAAACTGCATTTTCCAGTTTTGCGATTAAGCTGAGAAATACCACTAGAGTAAGATCCTAGCCATAAGTTCTCTTCAGAATCTTCAAAAATAGACATGATGGTATTGGGTACAGAGTTTTCTGATGTATTTGGTTTATAATGACGTATCCTTTCTCCTTGAGAATCTATTTCGTAAAGTCCTTCATTGTCTGTTCCTACCCAGATGTTCGATTTTTTATCTTGATAGATAGACATTACACAACTTTCGCCTATTGGATTGTGAAAAATAGATTTAGCACCAAAATATTGAAATGGATTTGTTTGTTGTGGTAAAAAAACAATTCCTTTTTGAAAAAGTCCAATCCATAAGTTTTTATTTTTATCTTGAAGTATGGAATGTATTTTGCCATCCGAAAAATTGATTGGCGCATAATTAAACTTAACATCATCAAGTGTTTGATTGTGTGCATTATAGATTTTCATTCCTTGCCCATCAGTTCCTACCAATACTCTATCGTCCATCATTGAAAGACAATAAATAGATAAATTGCTTTGTGTTACATGTTTAACGGGTATAAAGCGCTTTTGTAATTTATCATATCTTGATAAACCATTTTTTTGAGTTCCTACAAGAAGGTTTCCATGCGTATCTTCTATTATTGAGGAGATGTTGTTGTCATTTATATCTGGGTATTTAAATAATTGAATTCTATCAGTTTGGGGAGAATAATAAATCAAACCATTATTTTCAGTCCCAATCCATATATTATTTTCCGAATCTTCATAAATACTGTTGAGATAATAATAATCTAATCGCTCCATAATATGATTTATGGAGTAAGCTTTGTTTTCAGTTTTGTTATAATTAAATATACCTTGTCCGCTTGTGGAAATCCAAATTTCACCATTGTGTAGTTCGCACATTTGTGCAACATGGGCGTAAACCTGTTTGTCTTCACGTAACAATGGAATCTCTTGAAATGAATCAGTATCTCTATTATATTGCATTAATCCATTAATACATCCTACTAGTAATTTTTGATCACTTGTTTCAAATAGCGTTCTTACATAGTTGTTTTTTATGGTGGTGTTATCATCAGGTTGATGAATATAATTAGAAAAACGATATCCGTCATATTTATTCAAACCAAACTCTGTAGCAACCCAAATAAAGCCTCTTTCATCTTGAAAAAGTTGATTAATAAGGCTGTTTGATAATTCACTATCTGTGGAGTATAACTTGCCTATTTGTGCTTTAATGTTGAAACAAGACAGTATGAAAATAAGATATATAAATAGATATAACCTTCTGTTCATGTTTTTTTATAGTATAGATGATTCTGAACAAAAATAGAAATAATAAGTCTAATAAAGTAATGTTCAGCTAAATTAATTTGCTTTTTCGAATCAATATTTTTAATGTAACATAAATGAAATGAATTGTAACATTCAGACAAATGGTGTAACGTTTGAATATAATACTAGAAACAAGTATATAATTAAATCTATATAATGTGTCTTATTTTTGTATCAAGTGAAATATACTTATTTAATCATAAATTTAAAAGATATGAAAACGTAGTTACCCTTAAACGAAAAAACAGATTATTACCTTAATTATTAAGAACAAGAACATTGTTGTTATTCATTAAACTAATTTCAATTATGAAATGCACAAATCAATTTCTCATGCCTTTTAGGCTATTATTTCTTTTCTGCCTGATTCCAATTTGGGCATTTTCACAGGATATAACTGTGAATGGTGTGGTAAAAGATGCCACAGGCGAACCGATAATCGGCGCGAGCGTTGTACAAAAAGGTACAAGCAATGGTGTTGTATCTAACTTAGATGGTGAATTTAGAATTAAAGTTCCCGGAAATAGTGTAATAGAAGTCTCTTTTGTGGGTTATAAGAAAGCTGAAGTTCCAGTAAATGGTAAAAATCAGCTTAACATTACTTTAAAAGAAGACGCTGAATTATTAGATGAAGTGGTGGTGGTAGGTTACGGACAAATGAAGCGTTCAGATATGACTGGTTCAGTAGTTTCAGTAAACGATGCTGCAATCAAAAAATCAGTTCCTACTTCAATTGATCAAGTACTTCAAGGTCGTGCTGCAGGGGTTATGATTCAAGCTAACTCAGGTACACCAGGTGCTAGCTCGGCTATTCGTATTCGTGGTATCAACTCGCTTAATGCAACAAATCAACCCATTTTCGTAATTGATGGTGTTGTTGTTGATTCTGCTACCGATGATGAGGCTAGTAATCCTTTATCAAATATTAATCCTGCAGATATTGTTTCTATGGACGTCTTGAAAGATGCCTCTGCAACAGCTATTTATGGTGCTCGTGCATCAAATGGGGTAATCATGCTTACAACAAGACGTGGACAAGCAGGAATTGCTACTATCAATTATGATGGTTATTATGGATGGCAGTCTATGCCTACTCAAATTGATATGATGAACTTGCAAGAATATGCAATGCATCACAATGCACGTGCAGAAGCTGGTATCGTAACACAAAGTAGCGCATTTGTTCGTCCTGATTTGTTGGGCAAAGGTACTAACTGGCAAGATGAGCTCTTTAGAAATGCTTTCACTACAGGTCAGAACCTTTCTATTACTGGGGGTTGCGAATCAATGACTTATGCCATCAGTGGTGGTTTCTTAGATCAAGATGGTATAGCAATTGGCTCTGGATTCAAACGTTTGTCACTTCGCTCTAACATTGACGCTCAAATGCGTAAATGGTTAAAAGGGGGTATTAGTTTCTCTTTAGCCGATTCTAAGCAACAAGTTGGTACAGATCAAGGAGTTATTATGAACGCTTTGACACAACAACCATCTGTAGCTGTGTCTAATCCTGATGGTTCATTCGATGGCCCAGATGATGTTTGGATGCCTGTTAACTCGGTAGCTATCGCAACTATTCGAGATAACTATAATAAAAAGGTTAATTTCCGTACTAATGTATATTTGGAAGCTACTATTATTGATGGACTTAAATTGAGAACGGAGTTAAGTGCCGACTACAATAATAATAAGTTTTATTACTACGAACCAGATTATAAATTAGGTGTATTGGTCAATAATACTCGTACAAGTAAATGGACGGCCGTTAATTCTAAGTATTGGAGCTGGAGAAATATACTTACCTACGATAAAACAATCAAAAAGAACTATATTCAAGCAATGGTTGGTCAGGAAATGAGTCACTCTCATTGGGAAACTCAAACAAGTGCAGCTACTGGATTTCTTTCAAATTCGGCAACTGATCCAAGTGCTGGTGACTTGACTAAGTCTAGTGGTACAGGTATGAAAACCAACAGTTCATTGTTGTCTTATTTCGGACGTGCATTCTACTCTTACGATGATCGCTATTTGCTTACTGGTACAATTCGTAGAGATGGTTCTTCTAAGTTTGCAAAAGGTAATCGCTGGGGATGGTTCCCATCAGCTGCAGTCGCTTGGAAAGTAAGCAACGAGAGTTTCTTGAAAGAAAACGATGTGTTGAATAACTTAAAAGTTCGTTTTGGTTGGGGTGCTACTGGTAACCAAAATGTTGAAAACTGGGCATACATGGCTTTGTTGTCTTCTAAAACAACTCCTTGGGGAACAGGTGTATTAAATGGTAATACAGCCAATCCTGATTTGAAATGGGAAACTACTCACTCTACAAATATTGGTCTTGATGTAAATTTATTCAATAACCGTATTGAGTTTATTGCTGATATCTATTATAAAAAGACAAAAGATCTATTGCTTCAACTTCCATTGCCTTCTTATCTTGGCTCTGATGGTGCAGGTGCAGCATCAAATCCTTGGGCTAATGTCGGTTCTTTGCGCAATAAAGGTATTGAGTTGACTTTAAATACAGTTAATATCGATCGTAAAGGTTTCCAATGGCGTTCAAATTTAGTATTCTCACTCAATCGTAATAAAGTATTGAGCTTAGATACTGAGAGTGCTTCAATTGAAAAATCATTCAGAGTTGGAGATGATAACAATGTTGTTACTCGCACTGTAGTTGGTCAACCTATCGGACAGTTCTGGGGCTATAAAGTAATTGGCCGTTTTGACAAAGCTGAAGATTTCTACTATAAAGATGGAAATGGTAATGTTAATCAAGTTGCTATTCCAGAAGGTTCTTCTATTGAAGAGGGAAAAACGTGGATTGGCGATTATATGTTTGCCGATTTAAACGGTGACGGTGTAATCAACAATAGTGACTGTACATTCATTGGCAATCCAGAGCCTAAATTTACTTGGGGTTTTGGTAATACTTTATCTTGGAAAGGTTTTGATTTAACTATATTCTTATCAGGTTCTTATGGCAATGATGTTATGAACTACAACCGTCGTTGGATTGAGAATGTACGTGTAAACAGTAACTTGATGAAAACTGCAGCCAATTATGCACGCGTAGAAATGATTGATCCTAACGGACCTAATGACTATAGAAATCTATATGTAGCTAATGCTGGTAGTACTTCTTTACCACGTATTTCGGCTTCAACAACCAATGCTAACAATCGTGTGAGTGATTTATATATAGAAGATGGTTCATTTATTCGTATACAAAACATTTCATTGTCTTACAACTTCCCTAAAAGTCTTGTTAGCAAAATTTCTTTGCAAAATTTGAAGTTGTATATGAATTTGCAAAACGTATATACTTGGACCAATTACAAAGGTCTAGATCCAGAAGTAGGCTGTATGTATGGTGATGCTTTGATGAGTGGACTTGATTATGGACGCTATCCTTCACCTCGCATGTATACATTTGGTTTAGGTATCACTTTCTAATCTAAAATACGAAAAACAATGAAAAGAAAATATTTATATATATTAATGATGGCGGGAGGTATTTCTTTAAATAGTTGTGAAGACTTCCTAGACCAAAACAATAGCACCAATTTGAATCAAGAGTCATTTTTCGATTCAGATAAGGCTGTAGAGGCAGCAACTGCTCCTCTATATAATTATGTGTGGGCCAACTTCAATGATAAGTTCTACTATGGTATGGGCGATGGACGTGCAAATAATATCACAGCACAATGGTCATCATACATCTATCCCTATACTAATATGAATGAAACATCTTTAAGCGATGGATTGGATGGTGCATGGGGTTCGTTGTACTCTGTGATTGCTCAATCAAATAATACAATCAATAATATTAGAAACTTCTCGGCAAGCACTGTTTCAGAAACAGCAAAACAGCAAGGTGTAGCTGAAGCACGTTTCATGCGGGCTACTGCTTATTGGTATTTAGGCTCCTTGTGGGGTGCAGCTATTATTTACGAAAATACTTCTGATTTAGTAAATAACTATGTAGTCCCAGCAAGCCGTCGTTCAGATGTGTTTGAGTTTGCAGTACGTGATTTAGAATATGCAGCAAAATATTTGCCTAAAACAGCTTCTGCTACCGGACGTTTAACACAAGCAAGTGCTTACGGCATGTTGTCTCGTATATATCTATCAATGGCTGGTGTTACTTCAGAGGGTTCTTACGATGGCAATAATTTGGCTACCGATTTTAATAGAGGTACGCGTAACTCATACTATTTAAACTTAGCAGCTAAGGCAGCTCAAAAAGTAGTTACTAATTCAACTTATAGCTTAATGCCCAACTATGGCGATTTGTTTACTATCGAAAATAATAACTGTCAAGAGGTGCTTTTCCAACTTCAATGGCTTAAAGGCTCGACTGATGCAATTGGTTGGGGCGCAAATCAAGCTATAACAGCATTTTTCGGATGGTCTACAATGGTGGCCGATGGAACAAACTGGGGTGGTGCAACTTGTTGCTCATGGGATTTATTCCAAGAATATGATCCACAAGATGAAGTCAGAAAGCATCACTCAATAGCTAGTTATGGTGCACATTATCCTGATTTATACAAAAAGGGTGGTGGTTATACTTATGGTGTGACTGAATCAGCAAGTACTAATGGGGCTAACATCAAAAAATATGTTGTCGGTACTAATGAAGATAATGGGGTGAGCTACAAACAAAGTAGTGGTATTAATACCCACATGTTACGTTTGGCTGAAGTTTATTTAAACCTTGCTGAGGCAGTATTAGGTAATAATGCCTCAACCTCAGATGCAACTGCACTTTACTACTATAATGAAGTTCGCAAACGTGCTGGTATGCCAACAAAATCTTCAATTACTTACGATGATATTCGTTACGAACGTCGTATAGAACTAGCATTCGAAGGACAATATTGGTATGATTTGATTCGTCGTTCTTACTACAAACAACAAGAGGTGATCAATTATTTGAATAATCAAAATAGAAATGCAGGATACTCATATAGTTCTGAAGTTGGTGAGTATGAAATTAGCGAATCGTATGTTGCTCCAGGTAAAGGAGTAGCAATTGCTACAGCAAAGAGTTTGACTTTGCCTGTTTCAGATGTAGACCAAAACAAGAACCACTATCTTAAGTCGAATACGGCTGGTGAGTTGGAAACAGTTGCTTATGCTTTCGGTGAAAAGGAAGTAGTTACAGAAGATTTATACAAATAAATTTTAAAGAAAAACTGATATGAAAAATTTAAAATATATAGGACTATTATCATTAACATTGCTTGCATTGTGCTTTACATCGTGCAACGATGATGATGATAAAATACAAAGTACAACCATCAATGTTGAGCAGATTTATCTTGAAGATTATAAATCTCTAGTTCCCGATCGTCCGGTAGATTTTGCTCGATTAGGTCAGCTAATCAGAATTGAAGGCGAAGGCTTCTTAGGTTTAAAGAAGCTGTATATTAACGGTTACGATACTTACTTTAATACAGCATACATCACAGATCGCTCTATGTTAGTGACAATACTTCCTAAAACACCAGTAGTTGAGGCAGAAGAGGATGTACGCAATACAATTCGTTTTGTAAAAGATAATACTGAGTTAGTTTACTCTTTTGTAATTCGTTCAGCTTCTCCATCTGTATTAAGTATTAATAACACGCTTCCTTTAGCAGGCGAGAGGGTTATTGTTTATGGTAGTGGTTTGCACGAAACATCTTTGGTCACTCTTCCCGATGGAACAACGGTTACAGATATCGATAGTGATGAAGATGGCGAATGGTATGCATTTACTATGCCTTCGGGTGTGGCTAAAGGTGGATCAATATACTCAGAAGGAGCAAATGGCACAGCAGCTAGTCCTGAATACTTTAATAATAGCGATTGCATCGTTCTTGATTTTGATGGCAATGGATCACAAGGGTTTTGGAGCTGGAGCGAAACAGGTTCTATGATCAATGGAGATGATTTAGTAGATGATCCAACAAATAGTGGTCGTGGCAAATGTGTCCCAATTATACCAGAACGCTTGTTGGCAAATGGTATTGCAGCAGGTAAATCGCGTGCAACTGAGTGTTGGACTGCAGGAACTGGCAATGAGCATGATGATTGGACTCGTATGTTTGATTATATCCCATCTACTACTCCTTTGACAGATGTGGCATTTCAATTTGATGTTTATGTACCTGAAGCATGGGTAGGCTCTGGTCATTTGCAAATCTGTTTATTCAATAACTTCAATTATGGAGGTATTGGTTCTGATGATGATGCAGATAATAAACAAACAGCTTTTTATGTACCTTGGATAGATGATGGTGCAGCTGTACCATTTACTACAACAGGCTGGCAAACAGTGACTATACCATTTAGTCAGTTCTGTAAATACGCTGCTGCCATTGCAGACAAGGAAGTAACTGACCCAACATTTCAAACAGTGGTTGATGAACGTAATGCAGCTACATATATGAATTTTGGAATTGGCTTTATAAATACCGATTTTACCTATCAAGGTCTATCAGTTACGGCTGTTACATGCTCACCTAGAATCTATTTAGATAACTGGCGTATAGTACCTTGTGCAAGCATTTTAGTTTCTGATTTTAACGATGAAGAAGCTGAATAATTAATAACCCATAAAACGTTTAAATATGAAACTACATAAAATAATCCTTCCTATAGTGGCATGTGCATTTGCTGTTGGCAGTTGCGATGACGATAAGATGGAATGGGGTAGACCAGAAGGCTATGGAGACGTTTCTCTCTCTGAAATTCCTCTTGGTTTGTCAGAAAAAATAGCGAACTACGATTTTATAAAGAACTATGTTCAAAAGTATGCATCACACATGAGTGTAGGTATTGGTTTAGGAGCCGATCTTTATATCAATGATGCTGAATATAGACAAGTGGCAAATGATAACTATCAAATGATAACTACTGGTAATGCTATGAAGCATTCGTCAGTAGTAAAAAATGATGGTAGTTTAAACTTTACAACTATTGATGCTTTTCTTGAAGCTATTCCAGCAGATATGAAAGTCTATGGACATAATTTTATTTGGCATACTCAACAAAAACAAACGTACTTGAAAACACTGATTGCTCCCGAAGTAATTGTGGAAACTGGCGATGATGATGTTTGTGAAAATGTAGTAACAAACTCTGGTTTCGAAGATGGTACAACAAATCCATGGGGTTGTTGGGGTGGCAATGGGCCATCAAAGAACTTGTCTGAGGCGGGTCAAGGATATAATGGCGATTATGCCATGATATTATCAAACCCTAAAGATGGTAATATGTGGGATGCACAAGCTGCAGTAACTTTTGATACTTATTTAGTGTCGGGCGAAACCTATGTATTCCAATTCTGGGCTCGTTCTACATCTCCTGCAGGTCAATTGCAAGTTCAAGTGCAAAATAGCTCTACCTATCAAAGCCAAGAAGGTTATAATACTTTTGAAGTTGGAACAGAGTGGATTTTATGTCAACACGAATATACTTGTTCGAAAGATGATGTAGACCGCATACTTATTAACTTTGGTAAAATAGGTGCAGACTATTATATTGACGACTTTAAATTTGGTAAGAAGATTGAAGAAACAATGGTTAATCTTCTAGGCAATAATGGCAAGTTTGAAGATGGTACACTCAATTCATGGGGCGGTTGGGGCAATAGTTCAACTCGTGCAATCTCAGAAAAGGGCGAAGGATACAATAGTGATTATTGTATGGTGATGGTGAATCCTACTGATGCAGATTCTTGGAGTGCTCAAACAGCTTATACGCTACCTGAGAACTTAGTTGTGGGTAAAACTTATGTTTATCAAGCTATGATTAAAGCTACAGTAGAAAACCCAGATTTTACTTTCCAAGTACAAAATCCATCCACTTATGCTGGCGAAGGGTATCAGAGTTTAACAACTGTAGTTGATACTTGGATTCCATTTGAAGGTGAGTTTACAGTAACTAAAGAAGAAATGTCAAGATTATGTATCAACTTTGGTAAAGTGGCTGGTACTTACTATATAGATAATATTAAGTTTGGCGAGAAGGTAGAAAAAGCACCAATAACTCGTGCTGCTGGTGATATTACTTATAAATTCAAAACAGCCGAAGAGAAGAAAGAGGCTCTATTGGGTGCTATGGAATCATGGATTAAAGGCATGCTAGAACATACTGATGGACGCATTAAAGAATGGGACGTTATTAATGAACCAATCTCTGATAACAATCAATGGCGTGGTATTGAAGGTAACTTCATGAGCAATGGTGATGATGCTCCAGATACAGCTCCAGTAGAAGATCCTGCTACAGGCTTTAACTTAAATTGGGCTGACGATCATTTCTATTGGGGATATTATATTGGCAAAGAATATGCAGTGAAAGCATTTGAATATGCTCGTAAATATGCTCCTACTGATGCAGTGTTGTATGTGAACGATTACAACCTTGAAACTAACCCAGGAAAGTTGGCTACTTTGATTGAGTTCGTAAACTATATTGAACAAAATGGTCAAAAGGTTGATGGCATTGGTACTCAAATGCACGTATCATTAAGTATTACTCGCGAAGAAATTGATGCTATGTTCAAAACGATGGCAAATACTGGCAAGTTAGTTCGTGTAACTGAGTTGGATGTTAGAACAGGTACTGCCACTCCATCAGCTGGTCAACTTGAAGAGCAAGCCAATGTCTATCAAATGATTTTCGATTCTTTCAGAGAAAATGTGCCTCAAGCACAACAATCTGGCATCACTATTTGGTCCTTGACCGATCATAAACGTGAGCATGAATATTGGTTGCCAGATGAAAGTCCTAATATTTTCGATGCATCATATGGTCGCAAACATGCTTACAAAGGTGTTTGTGATGGTATAGCAGGTTTCGATATTAGTACAGAGTTCGATGGAACTGATTGGAACATTAGCAATGAATAATGAATAAAGAAAAGAGTTTCGGTAAGCGAAATATCTTATCGAAACTCTTTCTTAAAACTACCTTAAAACATACTTATCAAACTCTAATAACGAATGAAAAACCTTTTAATTCTTCTTTTTACTGTCTTAATGGCTACTGCTAATTTGAACGCTCAAAAAAGTAAATTGCAAAATCAAGGAAGTGCCATTCAACTACTCATAGATAATGTTCCAACTTTGGTTTTAGGAGGTGAGTTAGGCAATTCATCAGCTTCTTCTGTTCAAGATATTGAAATGATATTTCCTAAGTTAGAGCGTATGGGGCTTAATACCGTTTTAGTTCCAGCCTATTGGGATTTGATAGAACCTATAGAAGGAGAGTTTGATTTTACATTAACCGATAAAGTAATTGCTCAAGCGAGAGCAAACAATCTTAAAGTGATTTTTTTATGGTTTGGAGCATGGAAAAACTCAATGAGCTGTTACACTCCATCTTGGTTTAAAGAAGATTATAAAAAGTATCCTCGTGCATATACTCAAGAAGGTAAACCATTAGAAATTGCCAGCGCATTTTCAGATAACGTATTACAAGCAGACAAGAATGCTTTTTCTCAATGGCTGAATCATATTGCATCCATTGATAAAGAGGATGGCACTGTCGTCATGATACAAATAGAAAATGAAATAGGCATGCTCGAAGATGCACGTGATTACTCAAAACAAGCCAATCGTTTGTTTAACTCTCAAGTACCTTTGGTTTTAATAGAATATTTAGAAACAAATAAGAATACACTTCATCCAATAATGAAGCAAAAGTGGTCAAATAACGGATTTAAGAAAAAAGGCACTTGGAGTGAGATATTTGGAGCAGATGTTTATACAGATGAACTATTCATGGCATGGCAATATGCCAATTATGTAGAGCAATTGGCCCAATCAGCTAGATCAATTTATAACGTTCCCTTATTCGTAAATGCAGCTATGAATAGTCGCAATCGCAAGCCCGGAGAATATCCTTCAGCAGGTCCTTTGGCGCATCTAATTGATGTGTGGCACTGTGGGGCTCCTAGTATCGACTTTCTCGCACCCGATCTTTATGACAATGGTTTCGTAGATTGGACATCTCAATACAAACTACACAATAACCCACTTTTTATACCTGAAAGCAAAGCTACTGAGAATAACGGAGTACGAGCTTTCTATATTTTTGGTGAGCACGATGCTATTGGCTTTAGTCCCTTTTCAATCGAAGATTGTTCCGATGCACCTTCATCATCCTTTGTACAAGGTTATGCTAAGATTAATGAAATAATGCCCCTTCTTACAAAGTATCAAGGTAAAGGTGTTATGAAAGGTTTGCTATTTGATCAAAATGAAAAAGAGCGAATCATCAATCAAGATGGCATGAAAATTACATGTCGCCACAACTTCACATTACCTTGGGATGCACGTGCTACCGATGGAAGTGTTTGGCCCGAAGGTGGAGGGATTTTATTAAAATTATCACCTACCGAGTATATTGTAGCAGGCAATGGCATTGTCGTAGAGTTTGAAAAAGAGAACGATTTAGAAAACAATAATATATCATTGGGCGAAGATGGCTTTCTTCAGCAAGGAAACTCCTCACAAGAAATTTCATCTTCTAACCGTAAGTCTTCCAAATGGAATGGAAAAAGTCGTATCGGGCTTGCTAGCGTTGACGAAGTAAAAGTTAATGAAGATGGTACATGCTCGTATGTGAGGCGCTTAAATGGTGATCAAACTCATCAAGGACGACATGTTCGCATCTCGGTAGGAGACTATAAAACACTCTATGTTAAACTCTACGAATATAAATAGTATTAGATTATGAAAAACAAAATAAATGATAAGGTTAGTATGTGTTTGGTAGTGTTGTTTTGCCTTTGCATTCAGTATAGCAATGCAAAGGTGAAACTTCCTACCATTATTTCCGATGGAATGGTTTTGCAACGTGAAGCTCCTATTAAACTTTGGGGTACTGCCGATGCTGGAGAAACGGTCGACGTTCAATTTCTAGGATCTACATATCAAACAAAAGCTAACGAAGCTGGTGATTGGAAGATAATACTGCCTGCACAAAATTATGGTGGGCCATATTCACTTCAAATAAACGATGTGTTATTAAGTGATATTTTAATTGGTGATGTATTTCTTTGTTCAGGTCAATCAAATATGGAATTGCCAGTTAATCGAGTTACCGACATGTTCTTGACAGAGATTAACGACTATGAAAATTCACAGATACGGCATATTAAGGTTCCCAATGTTTACAATTTTCATGCTCCTCAGTCAGATATGGCAAAAGTAGAATGGAAATCAGCTACACAGCCCGATGTAATGAACTATTCGGCTTTAGCTTATTTCTTTGCAAAATCACTTTACGATAAAACCAATATACCTATCGGACTCATTAATGCAAGTTGGGGTGGCACTCCAGTTGAATCATGGATGAGTGAAGAGGCCATCACTGCTTATCCAAAATATCTTCACGATAAATGGCGTTTTGAAGATGATGAATATATTCAAAAGATAAAAGATTTAGAAGGACAAAACAATTACCGCTGGAACACTTCTTTATATAAAGGAGATGTAGGTCTGCATGATACACCTTCTTGGTATGCTGCCAATTTTGATGATAGATCTTGGCATACAGTAGATCTATTCTCAAATCAATGGGCAAGCAATGGATTGAATCCAATTAATGGCTCACATTGGTTTCGCAAAACAGTAGATATTCCTCAGTCGTGGAGTGGGCAAGAGGCAACTCTACGTTTAGGATGTGTGGTTGATGCCGACTCTGTATATATAAATGGAGTATTTGTGGGAACTACTTCTTATCAATACCCTCCTCGTATATATAAAATACCTTCCGGGGTACTTAAAGCAGGAAGTAATAATGTCACCGTTCGACTCATTAGTCAAAATGGTAAAGCTCACTTTGTAAAAGACAAACCATATAAAATAATATGTGGTAATGAAGAAGTTTCATTAGAAGGAGATTGGAAATATCAGTTGGGTTGTGCTATGCCGCAGTCTCCCTCTACCACCTTCTTCAATTACAAACCTGTGGGACTTTACAATGCTATGATTTCACCTTTAAAGAATTGCTCTTTCGCAGGTGCTATCTGGTACCAAGGCGAATCTAATGTCTCAAACAGAAACGAGTATTGTGATCTTCTTACCACTATGATTGCAGATTGGAGATTCACTTTCAACAACCAGGAACTTCCATTTTATATTGTAGAGTTAGCTGATTTTCTTGCTCCTAATGATTATGCCAGACCAGCTTGGGCCGAGATGCGCCAAGTACAGGCCAAAGTAGCCGAACACAATTATAAAACAACGCTTATACCTAATAGCGATTTAGGTGAATGGAACGATATTCATCCATTAGATAAAAAAACATTAGGCAATCGTGTCGCAGATAAAATCTGGTCCGATATGCAATCAAATAAATAATATGAAACGATAACATTTAAAAGAAATAATATGAACACGCTCAATCAAAAAGTATCATTAGCCGAAAAAATAGGTTATAGTTTAGGGGATTGCTCTGCGAACTTTGTGTTCCAGATGATGATGATTTATCAAACAAAATTTTATACTGATGTATTTGGGCTGGAAGGGGCCATAGCCGGCACAGTTATGTTAGTTGCACGTATAGTCGATGCTTTTATAGATCCTACAGTTGGTCTTTTGTCCGACCGCACCAAATCGCGTTGGGGAAAGTATCGTCCATGGGTTCTTTGGACAGCTTTACCATTCATGGTATTTTATGTACTTGCATTCTACAATCCGGGTATCGAAGAAAAAGGTATGGTTGCACTCTATGCCACAATTTCTTATACATTATTAATGACCCTTTATTCTTTCAATAATACGCCCTACGCTTCACTTGGAGGAGTTATGACCAGCGATATTAAAGAGAGAACAAGCATTACTTCTATTCGCTTTGTGGCAGCTACTGTAGCTCAGTTTGTAGTACAAGGCTTAACACTACCACTAGTAGGGAAATTTGCCGGAGCAAGCGGAGATAAAAATCATGGTTGGCTATGCACCATTTCCATTTTCGCTGTTATAGGTTTCATTTTCCTTGTCATCACTTTCTTTTCGAGTAAAGAACGTATTACGCCACCTGCCAATCAGAAGAGTGATACCAAGCAAGATATCAAAGATATCTTCAAGAGTATACCATGGCGTGCTATGTTTATACTAACACTTTTCATCTTTACTACTTTAGCCATGTGGGGTAGTGCTATGAACTTTTATTTCGAAAACTATGTAGATAAAGGGGCTCTATATGTTTTCTTAGGCAAGATGGGTTTAGTAGCAAACAATGGGGGAGGAGTGTGGTACTCTATACTCGATTCATTTGGGTTGATAGTTAGTAGCCCCGATAGATCATACGAAGTAGGATTCGGGCTCTTTAATATGCTTGGAGCATTAGTTCAATTTGTAGGTGTAATTTTGCTTTCTAGATATTTAGCCAATCGCTTTGGAAAAAAGAAAGTTTTTATCATCTGTCTCACGCTAACGGCTGTATTTACTGCACTCTTCTATTTCCCTAATGAAACAGATATAGAAACAATGTTTATTCTTAATTTCTTGAAGAGTTTAGCCTATGCACCTACTGTGCCTTTACTTTGGGCTATGATAGCCGATGTAGCCGATTATTCCGAGTATGTCAATTATCGTCGAGCTACAGGTTTTGTTTTTGCAGGTATAGTATTTGCACTCAAAGCCGGATTGGGTATTGGTGGAGCAATCTTAGGTTTCTTACTTTCTGGCTTCGGGTATGTTTCTGGAGCAGGGGTAGAGCAACCCGATTCAGCCATCAATGGCATTATGCTTTCTTCAAGTATTATTCCTGCAGTATGCTTCTTTTTAGGTGTAATTGCTCTTTATTATTATCCAATCACCAAAGAAATGAATGAAAAAATGCAGGCTGAATTGACAGAACGCAGAAAAGGAGACAACTATTAATCGATTATTTATATTAGCTTTAACACAATTATGAAACTCAAAACAATCATTCAATTAACTTTTATTCTTGCTTTCTGTGCATCTTGTCATCATGCCAAAAAGCAGGAGATTGCCGAACAGCCATCACTAAAAGAGGCCACATCAGGTTCTTTCATGATGGGAGCTGCAATCAATACCAACCAAGCGGCTGGAAAAGATTCTGCAGCTGTTGAATTAATATGTCGTCACTTTAACTCCATTGTAGCAGAAGACTGTATGAAAAGTGAGACTATTCATCCCGCAGAAGATGTCTATAACTTTGGTCCGGCAGATGAATTTGTACAGTTTGGAGAAGATAATAACATGTTCATCGTGGGGCATAACCTTATTTGGCACTCACAATTAGCTCCATGGTTCTGTGTAGACGAAGAAGGCAATAATGTTACCCCCGAGGTGCTTAAGCAACGAATGAAAGATCATATTTACACCATTGTAGGTCGCTATAAAGGTCGCATTCAAGGTTGGGATGTAGTAAACGAAGGCATCAATGATGATGGCACTTATCGCAATAGTAAGTTTTATCAGATTTTGGGAGAAGAGTATATCCCTCTAGCTTTTCAATATGCTCACGAAGCCGATCCCGATGCAGAACTATATTATAATGACTATTCCATGTTTCTTCCTTCACGCAGAGATGGTGTGATAAAACTAATAAATAGTTTAAAAGAAAAAGGCTTAAGAATAGATGCCATTGGCATGCAAGGACACTATGTAATGGGAGATCCTACTCCTGAGCAAGTAGAGGAAAGTATTATTAAATTTGGCGAAACAGGCGTTAAGGTTATGTTTACTGAATTTGATATGGCAATACTTCCACGTAATGCACAAGGAGCTGATATCTCAGCCCGCGAAGATGGGCGTGATGCTGTTAATCCATATGCTGATTCTTTACCTCAAGAAGTTTCCGAACAATGGAATAATTGGATGAAATCATATTTTGACATGTTTGCTCGTCATAGTGATATCATCACCAGAATCAATATGTGGGGAGTTACTGATGGAGATTCATGGTTAAACAATTGGCCAATTAAAGGTCGTACCGATTATCCACTTCTCTTCGATCGTAATTTCGAGCCCAAACCATTTATTGCAGAAATCATACAACAATCCAATAACAACTAATACCTAAATAGAAATGAAAACAGAAAAAAGATATTTAGTACCACACGATTATATGGCAGACCCTGCCGTTCATGTATTCAACGGACGTGTTTATATTTATCCCTCTCACGACTGGGAAAGCGGCATAGAAGAAAATGACAATGGCGATCATTTCAATATGAAAGATTACCATGTATATTCTACCGATGATATTATGAACGGAGAGATAGTAGATCACGGTGTAGTGCTAGAAGTAAAAGATATTCCTTGGGCAGGCCGACAATTGTGGGATTGCGATGTGGCTTTCAAAGATGGCAAATATTATATGTACTTTCCACTGAAAGATCAAAACGATATTTTTAGAATTGGTGTTGCCATCAGTGACAAACCTGAAGGACCATTCATTCCACAGCCCGATCCTATTAGAGGAAGTTACAGCATCGACCCTGCAATCTTTCACGAAGATAAAAATTACTACATGTACTTCGGTGGTTTATGGGGCGGACAACTTCAGCGTTATCGCGATAATAAAGCTTTAGAAAGTGCCGAGTTTCCCGCCGACAACGAACCTTCTATTCCAGGTCGTGTAGTTAAACTATCCGATGACATGCTACAATTCGCCGAAGAACCTCGTCCTATTGTTGTATTAGATGAAGAGGGCAAACCCTTAACAGCAGGCGATAACGAACGTCGTTTCTTTGAAGCATCTTGGATGCATAAATATCAAGATAAATATTATTTTTCCTACTCTACAGGCGATACACATAATCTATGCTATGGTATTAGCGATAATCCTTACGGTCCTTTCACATATCAAGGTGTTATTATGACTCCTGTAGTGGGGTGGACTACCCATCATGCTATTGTAGAGTTTAAAGGAAAATGGTATCTATTTCATCACGATTGCGTACCTTCAAATGGTAAAACATGGTTGCGCAGTTTGAAGGTTTGCGAACTTCAATATGATGAAAATGGTAAAATTATTACGATTAACGGCGAAAGCGAATGAAGATAAAAACTATATTAGTATGTGTGATGATCATGACTTCTTTCATCGGTTTAAAAGCCGATGAAGGGAGTCATCTTTGGTTAAAACATCAAACAGGAGCAAATGGTAATATAAAAGTACTTGGTCGCCTGACACCCACTTTATCATTGGCAGTTCACGAACTACAAAACGGTTGGACGGGCATGCCCATTGTTCTAAAAAAACAAAAAGATAAAAGTCTACAAAACGAAGGATTTCGTATCAATCCTCAAAGTCATAATATATTAGTCACGTCACCTTCCGATGTAGGCCTATTATATGCAGCTTATTACTTACTTCGCAGTCAGTCTTGCAATCAACCCCTAACAAATACGGTTATAGACAACCCCTTTTATGAAAGACGCCTACTCAATCATTGGGACAATCTCGATCGAACAGTTGAAAGAGGATATGCTGGTAAGTCAATATGGGAGTGGGATGTCTTGCCCGATAGTGTATCCGATCGGTATGAAGCATATGCGCGCGCCAATGCTTCAATAGGTATCAACGGCACTGTACTCAATAATGTAAATGCCTCTCCCGAGATGTTATCAAAAGAGTATTTGCAAAAAGTTGAAACAATTGCCAATATTCTTCGTCCTTATGGCATAAAGGTCTATTTATCTGTTAACTTTGCCTCGCCCATGGTTATTGGTGGATTACCTACGGCCGATCCATTAGACAAGCATGTTGTTAAGTGGTGGAAAGATAAAGCGAAAGAAATCTATCAGATAATTCCTGATTTTGGGGGTTTTCTCGTTAAAGCCAATTCTGAAGGGCAACCTGGTCCATGCGATTATCAACGTACCCATGCCGAAGGAGCTAACATGTTGGCAGACGCTTTAAAACCCTATAATGGTATTGTGATGTGGAGGACTTTTGTTTATAATCCCGAAGATGCTGATCGTGCTAAGCAAGCCTATCTCGAGTTCTATCCGCTTGATGGAAAATTTAGAGATAATGTAATATTGCAAGTAAAAAACGGACCGGTCGATTTTCAGCCACGCGAACCCTATACCCCTCTGTTTGGAGCAATGAGTCATACCAAAACTATGCCCGAGTTCCAAATCACGCAAGAGTATTTGGGTCATGCCAATCACTTAGCCTATCTAGCTCCAATGTGGGAAGAGTTCAACCAACAGGTCAATCCCGCTTCTCAGAAAGCATTGGCCGGAGTAGCTAACATTGGAACCGATACCAATTGGACAGGACATCCATTCGGACAATCCAATTGGTATGCCTTTGGACGTTTGGCTTGGAATCCATATTTAACATCTGAGCAAATTGCCGACGAATGGTTAAAGCAAACCTTTACAACGGATAGCGCTTTTGTAGAGCCCGTAAAAGCAATGATGCTTGATAGTCGCGAAGCAGTAGTCAACTACATGATGCCATTAGGATTGCATCACTTGTTTGCCTTCGGACATCACTATGGGCCCGAACCTTGGTGCGATGTGCCCGGTGCTCGTCCCGATTGGTTGCCATCATATTATCATAAAGCCGATAAACAAGGATTAGGATTTGATAGAAGTAGTACAGGTAGTGGAGCAACAGCTCAATATCCCGATAGTTTGGCAAAACTATACGATAATATTAATACTTGTCCTGAAGAATATATTCTTTGGTTTCATCATACACCTTGGGGGCATAAGATGAAAAACGGAAGAACACTTTGGGAAGAACTTTGCTATAAATACAATGAAGGAGTGCAACAAGCGCGTAGCTTTCAGCAAACTTGGGATGCCGCTCAGCCCTATGTAGATGCCGAAGTTTTTCAACAGGTACAAGAAAAGCTAAAGATGCAAACACTCGATGCAATGTGGTGGCGCGATGCTTGTCTGCTCTATTTTCAACAATACTCCGAGATGCCTATTCCATTAGAACTAGAGCGCCCGGTGTATAATTTAGAAGAGATGAAACAGTTTAAAATAAATATTGACAACCATGAGAATGCACCTCATGGATTTAAATAAATAGAATTATGGAAAAGACCTGGAGATGGTTTGGGCGCAAAGATAAGATTACGCTCGACATGTTACGCCAAATAGGCGTGGAGGGCATCGTTACAGCTCTTCACGACATCCCTAACGGAGAAATATGGCCGTTAGAAAAAATTATAGAACTCAAAGATTACATTGAGTCATACGGTTTGCGCTGGTCGGTAGTAGAAAGCCTACCTGTGAGCGAAGCCATCAAGTATGCCGGTCCCGAACGCGACCAACTTATCGAGAACTATAAAGTTAGTTTGGCCAATTTGGGCAAGGCTGGTGTTACTACCGTTTGCTACAATTTTATGCCTGTGCTCGATTGGGCTCGCACTGATATCTTTCATCGCTTGGCCGATGGCACTTATACACTTTACTTCGATAAAGTGAAGTTTGCCTATTTCGATTGCTTTATTCTTGAACGTGCCGATGCTTACAAAGATTACGATTCCGAGATATTAAAACAAGCCGAAGAATTGGCTCTTACTATTAGTGAAGAAGAGAAGAATGAACTCATTGATACCATCATTGTTAAAACACAAGGATTTGTCAATGGCAATATCACCGAAGAAGACCGTCATCCGGTAGCTTTGTTTAAGAAGCTATTGCAACTTTATGATGGAATAGATCGTGATATGCTTCGCGAAAATCTAGTTTACTTTCTTTCATCTATTATGCCTACGTGCGAGCAATATCAAGTCAAGATGTGTATCCATCCCGACGATCCTCCATTCCAACTGCTAGGTTTACCACGCATCATCACAAGTGCTAGCGATATTGAATGGATGCTCAAAGCCGTAGACAATCCTCTCAATGGACTCACATTCTGTGCAGGTTCGCTCAGTGCCGGACTTCAAAATGATGTGCCAGAGATGGCAAAACGCTTTGCTTCTCGCACCCATTTTGTACATCTCCGCTATACAGGGGCTACACCCGATGGTAATTTCATGGAAGTTTCTCACCTCAATAAACGATTAATAGAAGTGATACGTGCCTTCGAATTTACGAATCCCACTTTACCCATGCGAGTAGACCATGGTCGATTGATGCTAGGCGACGAAGACAAAGGCTACAATGCAGGATATTCTTTCCATGGACGAATGCTCGGTTTGGCTCAAGTAGAAGGGATGATGGCTGTGATAGACGATGAAAAAAATAATTTAAAACAATAATATCATGAACGAAATATTTAGTATTGCCGGCAAAACTGCCATTATCACAGGAGGCTCAGGTGTTCTAGGCAGCAACATCGCACGTGGGTTTTTACAAGCAGGAGCTAAAGTGTTTATTGTAGGTTCACGTCAAGAAACAGTGCAAAAAGCATTAGACGAACTAAGCCCATTGGGTACAGTTGCTGGTAGCGCTTGTAATGTGCTCAATATCGAAGAACTTAAACAGGTGAAAGACAAAGTCTTAAATCTATGGGGAAACATTGATATCCTTGTCAATGCAGCCGGTGGCAATATTCCAGGTGGTACACTCACTACAGAGCAAACTTTCTTTGATATGAAGGTGGAAGATTTTGACAAGGTTGTCGATCTCAATCTCAATGGTACTGTATATCCTTGCATGGTGTTTGGCGAAGTCATGGCAAAACAAGGCAAAGGCAGCATTGTCAATGTCTCATCCATGGCAGCTACCCAGGCTCTTACACGAGTTCCCGGTTATTCTGTTGCTAAGAGCGGTATTGAAATCTTTACTAAATGGCTTGCCACAGAAATGTCCTTAAAGTTTGGCGATAAAATACGCGTCAATGCTATTGCCCCAGGTTTCTTTATAGGAAATCAAAATCGTGCAATATTAATCAATCCAGATGGCAGCCTCACTGAACGCAGTCAGAAAGTAATTGCCAAAACACCAATGCGTCGCTTTGGTGATATTAGCGAGCTAAATGGAGCAGTACAGTTCTTATGCAGCGATGCAGCAAGTTTCATTACCGGCATATCCATGTCTATTGATGGCGGTTTCAATGCCTTCACTAGCGTATAATAACAAAGAATAAAAAGAATCTTTCACCAACCAAGAGTGTGTTATCTTTCTTTTTAAAGCTTTTGCCAATAAGAGTATTCCTTCATTTGCTTACTGTTGGCAAAGCTTTTTTTTATTATTTTATTCAATAATATCTCTTAGCAACTTTTCTACCTCTGGTTTATAAATACCCCCTTCGTGCACTTTTTGTCCATCTACATAAAACGTAGGCACGTAATAGTAGTCAAACGTATCTGCCAGTTCTGGCTCTTTCAGTTCATCCACTGTTTCTAGCACAATGTCTTTAAACTCAGGATGTTCCTGTTTTAACTCGTCAATAAATCGAAATGCCATTTTGCAAAATGGGCATCTCTCTTGATAGAACACTTTCACTTTTTTCATATTCATCTTTTCTTTAAAAACTTCTTTATATAACGGTTTTTGCACCAAAAACGTTTGAGCAAAAGTAAATAATAACTTTTCAACTTTGGCAATTGTAAAACAAAAGAGTCACACATACATTTATAAAAATGCAGTGCAACTCCTTCTACCCAACCAATAGTTCTAAATAACCAATAAATGTAATGCGTTTTGCAATAATTAAAAACAACTGCTTACAAATTCAACATCCTATAGTAATTGTTTTTGTTAAGTCTTTGATGTTTCTTTAATCTAGAACCATTGTCTTTGTTAAAATCGCTTCCTTCATAAAAATCAAATACAAATCTCTTTATCTCAATCCCTGGGTCTTATATTATAAAAAGCCCTACTTTAGTTTCTTTATCGATACAAAATTAACTCATGCTTTTGACATTTACTGTCAATGCAAATAAAACCTATAGAATATTCTTTTTTATGAAATTGTTGATATGCTCTTTCAATTCAAGAGGTTCAATAATAGTAATATCATCTGCCAGCCCAAGTACAAAGCGAGTCACACCCACAAAGTTGCAAACTTCCGTTTCTAGTATCCACTTATTAGTACCACACGCCTTAATTTCTTTCTCAGCAAGCGGAAACTCCTCCAATAGCAAATTGTGTGATAAAATGCCAAGTTCCAATTTTATCTTTATCCTGTTGTGACTACTCATTCTGAAGATATCAATAAAACCCACCTTGTGTTCATCACCATACTGCCAGTCTACATTGGTTAGCTCTGCCTTCTCTATGCGTGCCGTTTTAAAAAGCTTATTGCAATGATCCTTTGTGTCATAGCACCACACCTGAATATAATTCGTAGTAAAAGCAAAAGGTTCCACTAGTCTATCATTCACCTTAGCACCATTTGCCGATGCGTAGTCATGAAATAGCACCTGTTTCCTCTTCTCTATGCTATCTATTATCACATTGATGTTATCCGCATTTTTGCCCTTTACCACACAATCAGCCAGCGAAGTCACATTATAAACCGAGGCCAATTTCTTGCGTAAGTTCTGTTTCAGCAGATTATTATCATGCAGTCCATCCAGCAATTTCGCAATGATATACGCCTCCTCTTCTGTAAAATGAATCAATTGCGATATATCCTTGAAGTACTTACTCTCTGTACCTAGTTTATAGATGTTTCCCTCTTTATATACCACAAATCCCACTTCTTTAAATGTGTCCAGATACCGATAGATTGAACGGTTAGATGTTTCCAATGCCTCCGCCATCTCCTCAATAGTGTAGTTCACATTGCCAATAAGCATTTTCATCAATCGCAGCAGCCGTTCAAGTTTGGGTTGATCCATAGTAGCGTTCAAGTTTATATTCGCACCTGTATTATAATTGTTATTGTGTAAATATAATTATTGTTTTTATAATATCAATAAGTCGTATCAATTATCTTAACAATTTAGATGATTTTACTTTGTCATTTTTTGAGATGTAGTGGTTTTTTGTTTTTTCAATAACATTCTAATCTGTTTTTACAACTCCATTAATCTTCACTTTTCCGAGATGTACAAAAAAAAGGCACTGTCCAATAAATTATATCTATTCATTAGACAGTGCCCTTAAATTATATATCGTCTAGTTATTATTCCATATTAATAAGTTCAATCAGTTCTGGAGTTTCCCGGTCTCCAATTATTCCATCAGGAGTAAAATGTAATATAGATTCACTAGCATACATATACTGACTATTACTATTATAATATTTAATATGCAAAGATTGATTTTTAACCGAAGATCCTATTATATCTACCATATAACAATATTTTGAATTGGATTGATAAGCAGTACCAATACCAACACATTTATTGTCACAGAATACAGCAAACTGATCACTACTACTAACTCCCTTTTGAAGATTATCAGGTAACATGAAATAAGCTTTCATAGAGAATGGGTAAATAGTCTCAAGATTAAAAGGAACATTGCTAGGCTCATCAAATGAACCATAATTGCCGTTAGGTACAAAAGGTATCAAGCTTGGCATTTGAAATAAATAAGAGTTGTATGAAGAGTAATATCTAACATCAAGTTTTCCAGATGAAGAAATATTCTTCACTAAGATTTTATATATTACTTCATTCTCTTTGTTAGTGATAATCTCTGCTACTCCACAACATTTATTGTCTGCAAACACAGCCATCATATCATTATTTACATCTTGATATTTTTTTAATTCCTCTGGTAGTTGAACATAGACCCACATACTCGATTCAGGCATAATTGTTAGAACTATAGGATTATCTAAGCTGCCATAAGAAGTTTCTTTACTAAACTGAATTTCTTGATTCACATGATAGTATATTTTTAAATCAGCGTTATAGTAATTGAACCTTATTATAGGGTTTTCATTTAGTTTTGTCCCAATTTCAAAACTATAAACCTTCTCTCCGTTTAAGTTTACAGATGCTTCTCCTACACCTCTACATTCTCCATCTACAAACACAGCCAATACATCATCATTATGTTGTTTTGCATTCGATGGAATAGTAACATGTGCATACATTATATCAGGAAATTTACCAGTATTGTCAATGGGCAAAACAATAGGAATTTCAAGTGAACCATACTTTGTGTTCAACTTAAAATCTACCACATCATCACAATAATAGATATGATTTAGACTATCATTATAGAATTTAAAAGACAGTTTACCTTTGTCGGTAGACTCTCCCGCTATCATTATAAAATAATACTTTTTATCATCAATAATTCTAGTTGTTGCCACACCTCTACACTCATCATTTAAAAAAACTGCCATTTCATCTTTATCAGTTTCAAAGCGCGATAGATAATCGGACAAAACAACAACAGCAGTCATTGAAAAAGTATATTTAGCAGCTTGCCAGGATGGGGCTGCATCACTACTCTTCATGTTGTAAACCCAATTTGGAGTATCTTCACTTCCTGCGAAAGAAATATTCCATGCAGGCTTTTCTTGGTATCCGGCTTTATCTACACTCCATGTTGGAGCGTCAAATGTTGTATACTTCTCATCGTCCGAGCAAGAGAACATGACAAATGATAATAAAGCAATATAGATTAATGTTATTTTTTTCATTATACGTAGTTTTTATTTTTGGGGGAATTACTTCCCCCAAAATGTTTGTTACTTCTTTTCTACTTTTTTATTTATCACTTCATTATTTGTAATAACTCTAACTAGATATATGCCTTCCACACAATTTGGAGTACAATTAAATGAAGCATAGCCATGGCTAGTATTCACTTTGTCACTTTGCCACATCATTCTTCCACTCATATCAAATAGTTGTACCATTACATCTGTTTCATAATCTACACTTACTGTAACTGTGAATGATTCAGAGAATACAGTTGGATAAACATTAATACCGTTTTCTGTTATAAAGTTAATTGATATAGGTTTCGAAATAGTACCCTTCACATCGTTTGTATTATAATTTATAACAGTATTCGATTTAGAAATAATATTACCATCTTTTTGATATCTAAATTCTATATTACCATCATTCTCTTCTCCTCCAATTGTCATGAAGAATAAATTATTTGAGCCTTGATTGTAAACCTCGAATTTACCTCTTATATCTCCATCAACATATGCCAAAATCATATCTCCCGTAGTTGGTTCTATGCCTTCAACATCTGCTACTATCGTCATATTGCCCGAGAAGTTTGAATTTACATTATCTAAACTTGTCGATCTAGTTGGAACTATCACATTTTGTCTAATAGTCAAGTATGGATAAGTCAATTTCGCTTCTCCTCCATTACGTAGCAACATATATCCTTGTCCCGGTCTCATATACTCTAGTCCACCTAGCCATCCTGTAGCAGATGTATACATTGCAAATGCATTCTGCGATTTAATGATATCATTTTCTTGCGCTTCATAACTCGACAATGCATCTTTTACAGTTAGATTAGAATAAGGCAAGTAACTAATGTAATTCCATCCCGAATTGATTTCAAGAGATGTTTTTGATGCATCTATTTCGTCACCATCAATCAATATATCTTGATCTATCGACGATTTTATCATAAACATAGATATGTTATCAAAACCTTGAGCTTTTCCTACTGAAGATGTCCAACCATTAGCAGAAGAATATTCCCAGAACTCTTTTTGCTCAGCTTTTACTTGATCTGTATTAGTCCATGAGTTATTTGCAAGTATCATTGGTACATTAGCCAAGTTTTCATTTTCAACATTAAATGATACCCAGTTCCAACCTGCTACCAAAGGAACACTAGCATAAATAGTCTCTTTAGCATCAAAAATTATAGGGCTTGCAGGGGTACCATAGATTCCATCGTTTATAAACTTAATATAATCTAAGCTACCATCAATTTCACCTCTATATACAATTCCTGTACTAGCATCATAAATGCGCATTTCAAATACCTCTGAAGAGTTGTCTTTGCTATAAATCGTCAAGAACGAATAATACATATCATTCAGTGCCTTATACGAGTTGTTGGCTACACCAACACATTCTCCATTATAGAACGCTGCTAACAAATCTTCCTCATCGGTTGAGAATACACCATTTATTCTGATTTTACCATATACAGACATGTTAAAGTCAAAATCAGCAGGATTAACTGTCCAGTTTGGTACTTCACCATTTACTTTCAAAGTAAGCTCCATGGTTTCAGATACACCATTTTCACCAGTCAGATAAATGTATTCAGAGTATCTACCTACATTTACTCCTTCATCAATTGTAAACTCTACATTTTGTCCCTTTTGTGGTTCCAATTCACCCTTTTCAGGTTTTACCGACAACCATGAAGGTAGTCCATTGATAGTATAAGATTTATTTGTACCACCATTGTTTACAATTCTTGCATTAAACTTAGCACCTTTATATTTATCAATTGTTAGGTCTACTTCATTGTCAGCCCATCTCAATTGGTTTCTATTAATATATGCACTCCATCTAATTGTTCCAGCAAGTTCATTTCCATTTACATCTCTCACTCCATCAACTGCAAATGTTACAATCGATTTCTCTAAAGTTTCAATGTCTTTCAGATTAATAATTAACCCATCTTCACTGGTTACAAAATCGTATTCAATATTCTGAACCGGTCCTGTTGAGGTAATAGGAGCAGCTTGTGAAGTTCCACCTTCGTATAAACCAATCGGGTTACCTTTTAGGCTAATATACTCTGCATCAATACTACTACCAGTATTATCCGACAATGAGAATACTAACTCTTGTTGATTAGCAGGATTGATTACATATTCTTCGAATGGATAATACGCCAACAAACCTAGTTCTTTACCACTTGCTGCTACATTACTATTTGAAGATATCAAAGAGTTTGTTAATGGAGATTCCCAAATTCTGAATTCATCAATCGACCCTGTTAGGCAATTGCTAAATGTCTCTATTTCCCCATTTTCTCCCGAAGATTTCTTCAAAGCACCAATATACATTCTACTTTCAGCAATTGATCCTAATTCCGTACTATTGAAATAAGTTCTCAATTCATTATCAATAAATATCTGAGCATTGCCCACATTTCTATTTACCGATAAAGCAAAATGATGCCATTCATTATCAAGATAATCACCGTCAACGTCTACTTTATAATTATTGTTTTTGAAGAAAAGTTCTCCATTTTCAAATCCAATAAAGAATCGTCGTGAAGCATCTCCAACTTCCGTATCATCACCAGTACCATTGCATATCAATGCAGCATTACCTTGAGATTTGTCAGCTCTGAACCAGAATTCCATAGTGAAATCTCTTTCCTTTTCAATCGGCATTTCCGAGCTATTGATTGCAACATAACTATTGCCGTCTAGGCTTAAAGCAAAACCTTCTGGAGTAGCCCACGATGCAGTCATCAATGCATTGTTTGCTCTTGCCTTATCTTTCACTATATCACCTTTACCTTCGTTCATCGGATAGTAGTTGACCAATGCAGGTTCCATACCCGAAAGAATTGACAATTGTTCTGACTTAACCTTAGCTTTTGTTTTAGCCTTTTCCCAAAGTCTCAGTTCGTGCATTTTTCCCGAGTAATACTTATCTTGATTAATGCTACGTCCAATCTCAATATTTCCTATTCCCTTATAAGAGTTCTTCAATACTTGCGGTGCATCAGCATCGGCGTTGTAGTACAATTCAACAGTCTTATTACTATTGTTTACCACAGCTGCCACATGTGCCCACTCATTTACTTTAAGATCTATCGGAGTAGACAAATAATCATCTTTCGATATAGAAAGTTTCAATCTATTATCTGCAGTCAATCCAAAGTTTATATACTTAGACACATCACCGTGGCTAAACAATACAGCTTCTCGATTGATTTCATCCGGATTAATCCACAACTCAATAGTTAAGCTCTTTTCTGCTAAATTCTTAGCAAATTCATTCTTAATGAAGTTAGATTCACCATTGAATGATACAGATGTACTATGATCACCTTGCGAACCATTCTTAATCGCAGTCACCTGAATATTAGAAGAAGTAAGATAACCACCCTCTATAGGTTCATTAAATGTCAATCTTATTTCATCCTCTATATCCAATACACCATCAGCAGGTTGAGTATTTCCATACAGAGTAGGCAATACCATGTCTTTTACACCGCTTACAATAGGCGATTCGTAGCTAACCTCGGTTGCTTCACTTATAACACAATAGCTGACCGCCCTAATATCATAAGCCTGATCTTCTTTTCCTACAAAATTGCACGATACAGTAGCATCTTCAATTAATTCATGTATGTTTGGATCTACCACTTTAATAGAATCCGCATAGAATGTTTTTAATACTGTCCATAAGCCAGATTCAGATGCTGGTTTGTATTGAACTTCAATTCTATCAAAATTTCGGTAGTTCACATCAAAACCATCCACTATGATTGGCAGATACGCAATACCTTCACTGTTCTTATTACTTTTCGTATTCAATACCCACTTGTCAGTAGGAGTCTTAATGTTAACAGGAGTACTACCTGGAACAAAATGAGCATTAATCTTCACAGTATCAATTATATCATCACATTGACATTGTGAATGCAATAAAAGTTCCAAGTTTTCATAATCATAGGCCATAGCGCCCATTTTTACTTCTAGCGTTTTTATCAATAAATCACCTGCTTTAACCAAGAAAGAGCGACCATCCGATAATGGCACACCATCTATCGACAATTTTGCACCATTTGGATTCGAAGCATCATTCAGTCTTAGCGTGTACCAAGCATCTGCTTTAGCTTCCGATTCATTCGACATTTTCAATGTGAAAATTGCAGGTTCGCTAGATGGTACATTCTTCACAGTAAAAGGTTCAGCATCAATTTTTGGCACTTCAACCTTTACAGTACTGTTATTGATTAGCGTACCAGGCATATAATACTCAGTGTATACAGGCCCTTCATATGGACAAGACGTTGCTCCACCTTCTGTGTAGAATATAAAGCTACCACCTCTTTTATCGAATGCTTCATCATTGCCAAGAGTGTTATCTGTATCTATTCCATCGCCTGAGTTTAGTCCTCCAGTATTTCCCTCTTTTACAACAGAAACACTCAAGTAGTCAAAGCTACCTTCTTCTGCTAGTACAAAACCTATTGCTTCAGAAATACCGTCACCTGTAGAAGAGGAGTAACCTCCTTTACCTCCTGCTTTTTCTGAGAACGCAACTTTTGCACCAAATCCGTCTATATGGAAACCAAGTTGACCTAATAAACCAGCACCTGCTATAAATTCATAATTCTTAGTGTTGCTATAGCTATAGTTATACTCTTCCGAATAGTTGATAGTAGCACCAGCTTGGAATGAATAATTTTTTCTTGTAGGATTATTCTTATTTTCAGCTTTGATTCTTTCATTTTCAGCTAATATTTTAATCCAGTTTTCAATCGAGTGATTGTAGTAACTAATGGAATCTGTAAGATTATTTCTTTCATCTGCAGTTAAATTAGCAGGTATAATAGTTTTATAACTATTGCCATCAAATGTACTTGCATCTAAATTTGAACTACCAAACAACTGATCGTCAGGTTCGAATTTCGATAAATATAAAACAGTCTTTAGGCTATCAGCTGCGAATTGAGCTTCTGCCTCCGAAACACTTGGTAATAAAAGATAGCTATTTCTCGTTTCTTTCAATTTGGGCATTAATACATTTTTAATATGTATCTGAGGGTATGCAAACAAAGTACCAAAGTCCTTACCTACCGATAGAGCCTCTCCTTGATACAATACTAGGTCATCAGCAAAGTATTTTATTATTCCATTTCTATCTGAGGCTTTCAAATCAGAATAATATCCTAAAGCTATCTCATCTACTATACCTACTAACATGTTGGTTGCATTTCCTATTATCAAGTCACCATCAGCACCAACAAATAGAGGATCTTCACTTGTTTGGAATCCCGTAATGAAAGTTATATTTTCTGTTGTCATTTTTTCATCATGACCCTCTTCTTTGTTTACAACTTGTTCTCCAATGTTATTTTCATTTTCTATTTCAGTTATTTTCATTTCACTAACTCCTGTGCTTTTTGTTGCCTTAATTCTCATTGTGCCATAACCATTTTTTTCTCATCTTTCAACCACACCGTTTCCTATTTTTGTTCTTGTTGCTTTTTTGTGATCTTTTTCTTTTGTGTTT
>CAMTOV010000003.1 GCA_947074235.1 uncultured Bacteroides sp.
CGTAGAATGAAAGAAGTTCTCTCATTTCCATTTCAACAAGTTCCAACATTTCTTCGTCGTCAACCATATCACATTTGTTCAAGAAAACAACCAATTGAGGTACGTTTACCTGACGAGCCAAAAGGATGTGCTCACGAGTTTGAGGCATAGGACCATCAGTTGCAGCAACTACAATGATAGCACCGTCCATTTGAGCAGCACCAGTAACCATGTTCTTTACGTAGTCGGCGTGACCTGGACAGTCAACGTGAGCGTAGTGACGGTTAGCAGTTTGATACTCAACGTGAGCAGTGTTAATAGTAATACCTCTTTCTTTTTCTTCAGGAGCGTTATCGATAGAATCGAAAGAACGCAATTCAGAAAGACCTTTTTTTGCTAATACTGTAGTAATAGCAGCAGTCAAAGTTGTCTTACCGTGGTCAACGTGACCGATTGTACCAATGTTTACGTGCGGCTTGGTACGTTCAAATTTCTCTTTAGCCATAGCTTTACTTGTTATTTATTTGATTAATAATCAGCATTTACAAAGTTTACAGAGCTGTTACCGGGACTTGAACCCGGGACCTCTTCCTTACCAAGGAAGTGCTCTACCGCTGAGCTATAACAGCAAAAAAGAGAGCGGAAGACGGGGCTCAAACCCGCGACCCTCAGCTTGGAAGGCTAATGCTCTATCAACTGAGCTACTTCCGCATTTACTGCTAGTTCTTTTTTATATAATGTGGGCAAAGATGGATTCGAACCACCGAAGTCGAAAGACAGCTGAGTTACAGTCAGCCCCATTTGGCCACTCTGGAATTTGCCCATTAAATAAAAACTAAAAGTTTAGTCTCTTTCGAGCCTCTTGTCGGATTCGAACCAACGACCCCGAGATTACAAATCACGTGCTCTGGCCAACTGAGCTAAAGAGGCAATATTAAAATTTGCAACCGCTACGTTCTATACTCGAGCGAAACGGCTGCAAATTTAGATATTTATTTTTTTATCGCAAAACATTTCCAAACTTTTTATCACTTACGAAGTTTTTCTTTATGTTTTGCTAACTGTTTTTCTAAAGCTTCAACACATTCATCAACTGCTTCTTCAAATGTATCACAAACTTTATTGGCATAAAATTCAGTATTGGGAACCAATATCTTAATACCAGCTTCTTTATTTTCTGCAGCTTCAGGCTTCACAACTCTTAGTGACACCTCCACTCCAGTTATATATTCATAATACTTTTCTAACTTTGATACTTTCTTTTGAATAAAAGCTTGCAATTGTTCTGATGCATCAAAGTGAATTGATTGAATTCTTACTTCCATAAATACCTCCTTTTTTACTTAAGCTCTAGGATGAGCTTGTTTATAAACTTTTTTAAGTTCCTCAAAAGTAGTGTGAGTATAAACTTCGGTAGCAGCTAAGCTACTATGTCCCAAAAGCTCCTTTATCGCCCCAAGTTCTGCTTCATTATTCAACATTGCTGTTGCAAATGTATGTCTCAAAACATGAGGACTACGTTTTTTCAACGTCACTACTTTAGAAAGGTTTCGTCTCACTAAATTATAGACTAGTCCATGATAAATAGATTTGCCATCTTCTTTAACAAAAAAAGCATCACCATCTCTCACAACCAACATGTCGCGCATGTCGATATACTTTCGAAACTCATCTTCTAAAAACCCATCAAAGGGAATAAAGCGTTGCTTATTTCCTTTTCCAGCTACCTTAATAATAGATCTAGATAAATCCACATCCTTATCACTTAAGCCTATCAATTCAGAAACCCTTATACCGGTAGCATAAAACGTTTCAATTATCAGCTTATCACGACAAGCATTAAAATCATCTCCAAAATCTAAATCATCAAGCAAACGATTCATATCCGACTCTTTCACAAATACCGGCAAAGACTTTTTTTTCTTAGGAGCCACTACTTTTCGCAATGGATCTATTTCTATTAGCCTTTTACGCAATAAATATTTATAAAAAGAGCGAAGAGAACTGAGTTTTCGATTTACGGATGAAGACTCATAACCCTTATCCATCAATGAAACAATCCATTCACGGATAAGTTCAGATGTCACATCCAAAGGTGAAGTTACAAACATCTCCTCTTGCATATACGTCATAAACTGAACGAGATCTACTTGATAAGCCAAAACTGTCTTATTAGAGTAATTCCGCTCCAAACGCGTATAATCAAGAAAAGCTTCAATCAACATAACTCGCTACATATCTACTTCTATAATGCAACGAATATAGGAAAAAGAATTCAATAATTCAAAGTGAATTACGAATAATTAATCTTCTACTTGCTGAAGTTTTTGTACGTAAACTGCACGTTCTTTTTTAAGTCTATTTACAACAGATGGTTTATCAAATTGTTGTCTACGTCTTAATTCTTTAACGATACCGGTTTTCTCAAATTTTCTCTTGAATTTCTTCAGCGCTTTTTCAATGTTTTCGCCTTCTTTTACAGGTACTACAATCATTTTCTAATTATTAATATGTTATGTTTAAAATTTCGCAGTAAATTGCGCCGCAAAATTACGCATACTTTCTTTATCTACAAAACTTTCGGCAATATTTTATCAAAAACCATTCTTATCTAGCGAATTGTGGCTTCATTGCCCTAAAACAGCGTATATTTGAACAACTTTAATACAGAAATAACATGAAAGAAGAAATTAAAAAACGTATAGAAGCGTTAAGAAGCGAACTTTCAGCTCATTCTATTGATGCATTTATTATTCCTAGCACCGACCCACATTTAAGTGAATATGTTGCCTCATACTGGAAAATCAGAGAGTGGATTTCAAGTTTTACAGGTTCGGCAGGCACAGTTGTAATCCTTAAAGATAAGGCTGGTTTGTGGACAGATTCTCGTTATTTTATTCAAGCAACGGATCAATTAAATGAAACGGGAATTGATTTGTATAAAGAGATGCTGCCCGAAACGCCAACGATAACCGACTATCTTTCTAAAAATCTAAAAGCGGGAGATACAGTAGGAGTTGATGGCAGAATGTTTTCTGTTGAGCAGATGGAGCAATTAACGAAACAGTTATGGAAACATTCTATAGATGTAGAAGATTGTGTGAACTTAATCGATAAAATATGGAAAGACCGTCCTGAACTTCCGTTAACTCCACCTTTTGTGCATGATATGGCTCATGCCGGGAAAAGTTGCCAAGACAAAGTAGCTGACATTCGTACTATGATACAACGTGAAAATGCAAATGCGTTGTTTGTATCTGCACTCGATGAAATAGCTTGGACACTTAATCTAAGAGGAAATGACATTAAATGCAATCCATTATTTATTAGTTATTTATATATATCAAACAAAAGTGTTTACCTATTCATTGACCCCGAAAAGGTATCAGCAGATTTAGCACATTATTTAAAAGATATTAATGTCAACTGCTTACCCTATGATGATGCCCCAAGCTTTTTAAAAGAGCTAGAGGATAAGAAAATCATCATGCAGCCAACTAAGACTAACTATACCATATATACCTCCGTATCAAATTCTTGTACTATTGTACGACAAGAATCACCCATAGCGCTTTTAAAATCTATAAGAAACACAACTGAGATAGATGGAATACGTGCAGCCATGAAGCGTGACGGAGTAGCTATGGTCCGCTTTTTGAACTGGCTAGACAAAGCGGTATTATCTGAAAAGGAAACCGAATTAAGTATTAGTAGCAAGCTTGAGGAATTCAGAGCCATGGGCGATTTATATATCGGAACAAGTTTTGACACTATTGCCGGCTACCAAGAGCATGGCGCTATTGTGCACTATTCAGCTGACGAAGCGAGCAATGCAACACTTCACCCAAAAGGCTTTTTATTGCTTGATTCAGGCGGACAATATCTAGATGGTACTACAGACATCACACGCACCATTGCATTAGGCGAGTTAAGCTACGAGCAAAAAGAAGATTATACATTAGTATTAAAAGGACATATCAACTTGGCAATGGCTAAGTTTCCTGCCGGAACTAGAGGAGCGCAATTGGATGTATTGGCACGAATGCCTTTATGGCAACATCAGATGAACTACCTACACGGCACCGGCCATGGTGTAGGCCATTTTCTGAATGTACACGAAGGTCCTCAAAGCATTAGAATGAATGAAAATCCGGTTCCTCTTACTTTAGGAATGGTCACATCCAATGAACCTGGAGTTTACAAAGATGGACAATATGGTATACGCATTGAAAATCTTATTTTAGTAAGCCAAGCTGGTCAAGGTATGTATGGAGATTATTATAAGTTCGAGACTTTGACTCTTTGCCCTATTTGCCTAAAGGGTATAGTAAAAGAATTATTGTCTCCTAGCGAGATTGACTGGTTAAACAAGTATCACGAGGAGGTATTCAATAAACTATCGGCAGATTTGAACAGCGAAGAAATAGCATGGCTCAAACAAGCTACTCAACCTATTAATTAAATTTTGAGATATGGCATTTATTAGATCTGTAAGAGGTTTTACTCCACAAATAGGAAGTAATTGCTTTCTTGCCGAAAATGCGGCAATCATAGGAGATGTAATAATTGGGAACGATTGCAGCATTTGGTATAGCACGGTATTAAGAGGTGATGTTAACTCCATTCGCATAGGCAATGGTGTTAATATACAAGATGGAAGTGTGCTACATACATTATACGAGAAATCGACTATCGAGATTGGCAATAACGTTTCTGTGGGACATAATGTGACTATACATGGGGCTCACATTAAGGATTATGCTTTGATTGGGATGGGCTCCACCCTACTCGATCATGCAGTGATTGGCGAAGGAGCCATTGTGGCAGCCGGTTCTTTAGTACTTAGCAATACCATAATAGAACCCGGAAGTATCTGGGGTGGTGTGCCTGCTAAGTTCATAAAGAAAGTAGATCCTGCACAAGCCAAAGAGCTAAATGAAAAGATAGCACACAACTATCTAATGTATTCATCTTGGTATAAAGAGGAGAATAAATAAAGCACTGCCTTACTCCTTATAAGGCAGTGTCTAAAAAATATTAGCCAGTGGCAACGTTATAGTTTGCCACTGGCTTTTATTTTGAAACATATCATCACATAAAAAAAAGCATTGCATACCCTACATGATTGATTTCTTAGCTATTTTTGCAACCAACTAAAACAACCTATAACATACATACCCTCATGAAAACTATACATTGCCTTTTAATAACTGCAACTATCAGCCTTTTTAGCTGCATATCAAGTCAACAACAAGAGAAAGAATCTATTCGTATCAATCAAATAGGATTCTATCCATCTCAAGAAAAGGTAGCAATTTGGGATAATGAATTAGCACAAGATTATATCATAATAGATGAAAGGCAAAATATTATCGATAAAGGCACAACACAACAACACACCATCTCACCTTTCTCACAAAAACAACGATATAAGATTGATTTAAATGCTATTAATCAGATCGGGAAGTATACTTTATTAGTAGATAATGAAAAGGCTGAATTTGAAGTAAAAAACAATATGCTTACCCCACTTTGTAAGGCTGCACTACGTTCTTTCTACTATCAACGTTCTGGAGTGCCTCTATCCGAGCAGCATGCAAGCGGATGGAGTAGACCTACCGCACATCCAGACACACTTATATACATTCACCCTAGTGCTGCCGATGAAAATCACAAGGCATTCTCCACCATATCCTCTCCTTATGGATGGTATGATGCAGGCGACTATAATAAGTATATTGTAAACTCAGCCTACACCATCGGATTAATATTGACAGGATATCAACTAATTCCTAATTATTATGAGCATCTAAACCTAAATATTCCAGAAAGCAATAATAGCACTCCCGATATACTCGACGAAATGTACTTTAATTTAAAATGGATGCTTACAATGCAAGATTCATGCGATGGGGGTGTGTATCATAAACTTACTACACAGGATTTCGAAGGGTTTATTGCACCCGACAAATGTAAACAAAAACGTTATGTAGTGGCAAAATCAACAGCTGCTTCTTTAGATTTTGCTGCTGTCATGGCACAGTCTTGTCGCATATATCGTGAACAGCCTGATTATAGAAACTTCTCGATTCATGCTCTAAACGCTGCTAAAAGTGCTTATCAATGGGCCAAGCAGCATCCCGAAGCCATTTATGATCAAAAGAATATAAACAGTCAGTACAAACCCCAAATTACCACAGGTGAATATGGAGATGGACATATTAGGGATGAGTTTTTTTGGGCTGCATGCGAACTATATATATCTACACTAGAGCCAGAATATTTGGAGGATTTGAAAAAATATATGCCAAAAGAATTTGCTAATCATGGCTGGGGAGGAGTAGATGCATTGGGCATATATAGTCTTTTAATAAACGAAGAGCGTATCGATCTGAGTAAACAGAGCAAAGAGATAGATGAAATAAATAATAATCTTCGCAAACAGCTATTGAGTTATGCAAAGCATGAAATGAAGAAAATAGAAGGAAGTAATTTCAATAGCATGTTTGGCAATGATAAGAATGATTTTGGATGGGGTTGTTTGGCTGAAAAATGCATCAATCCTGCAATATCAGTTTTGATAGCAGGCAAACTGTGCGACAACCAATCATTTGATAAATACCTGCAAAGTGCTTTTCATAACATGGACTATATATTAGGTAGAAATGCAATGGGGTTTTGCTACGTGACAGGTATAGGAAGAAAAAGCCCAATGAATATCCACCATCGATTGTCGGCGGCTGACAATATAGAGAAACCTCTTCCGGGTTTCTTAGTAGGTGGGCCAAACCCAAATCAAGAAGATAAAAGTTCGGGAGCTACTTATCAATCAGAGTTTGCCGATGAATCTTATTCAGATACATTACCATCTTATGCTTCGAATGAAATCGCAATTAATTGGAGTGCATCGCTTGTAGTGTTAGCAGGATTGCTGGATGCGTGGGGAAATGATAAGTAAAAACTAGAAGTTAATCATATCCATGATTTTCTTAGTAGCACCGGCATTGCTTGTTACGTAATAGCCGGCATTCGTACCTATTTCGCGCAAAAAAGTTTCGTCTGCCATCATTCTATCAAGAAGAGCGGCCAATTCATCATAAGTCTTAATAGAGAAAGCTCCGTTTGCATCTATAAGCTGTATAGCCTCCATAAATTTGTGATAGGTAGGACCAAATAAAACAGGTACACCATATACCGCAGCTTCGAGTGTATTATGTATTCCTACCCCAAAACCTCCGCCAATATAGGCCACTTCGCCATAGCGGTAGATAGATGAAAGCAGCCCAAAGCAATCAATAATCAAACAGTCGGCTTGTGCTACATTGCCTTCGGTAGCTTTTGAGTAACGCACATAAGGGCGTTTTAATTTACTGATAATCTGCACCAAATGATTTTCATCAATGACATGAGGCGCAATAATCAATTTCATATCAGGATGAGAGTTGAAATAATCAATAAATATTTCTTCATCTGGCTCCCACGAACTACCTGCTACAAATACAAAAGAGTCACCTTTGAATTTTTCAACAAGATGCAATTGCTTTGCTTCATCACGAATCTGAAGTACGCGGTCGAAACGAGTATCACCTACCACCGACACGCGGTTAATATCAATCTTACCCAAGAAACGCTTAGAAGCCTCATTTTGCACAAATAGATAGTCGAAATCTTTCAACACATCTCTATATGTGCCACCATACCATTTGAAGAAAATTTGATCTTTGCGGAAAATAGAAGAAACACTATAAACAGGAATATGACGCTTGTGCAATTCGTCTAAGTAGTTTTTCCAGAATTCATACTTGATAAAGAAAGCCATACATGGCTTAGCAATTCCTAAGAACTTTTTTACATTGCGTGGTTTATCAAAAGGAAGATAGCAAACGATATCGGCTCCACGATAATTCTTACGCACTTCATATCCCGATGGTGAGAAGAAGGTAAGTAGTATTTTATATTCGGGATATTCTGCACGAATAGCTTCCATCAGGGGGCGTCCTTGTTCGAACTCTCCCAAAGAAGCAGCATGAAACCAAATATAACGGGCATTTTTCTCTATTTGTTGACGCAATAGTTCATATACCACCCAATGTCCTTTCATCATTTGTCGAGGTTTACGACTGAAAGGAGCAGCAAAATGAACTAATATATCGTAGAGAAAAATGGCCAGATTATAAATCATATCTTATTGGCTTGTTTATTTCAACACCTCTACGGCACGATTAATACGAGTCAAAGTTTCGTCTTTACCTAATATCCAAGATATATCAAACATGTGAGGGCCTTTGCCTTCACCCACTAATGCCAAACGGAAGGCATTCATGATATTACCAGTATGATAGCCTTGTTCTGCAATCCAGTTCATCACTATTGTTTCTTGATTTTGTGGAGTAAAGTCTTCAATACTAGACAGCAACTCAGCTAGTTCTGTCATACACTTAGCAGAATCTTCTTTCCAACGTTTTTTAGCAGTTTTTTCATCGTATGCCGTAGGAGCCACAAAGAAGAAACTCGAAGCATCCCATAATTCACTGATAAAGTTTACACGATCTTTCATCATGCCTACTACAAGAGCTACTTTATCAAAATCAGCCTCTACTCCATGTTCTTTCAAGAAAGGAATAAACAACTTAGCTACCTCTTCATTAGGTTTTTGTTGAATATATGTATGGTTAAACCAGATGCCTTTTTTATAATCAAACTTAGCTCCTGATTTACTACAACGGCTTAAATTGAATAGTTCTACCATCTCGCTTAGCGACATTACTTCTTGATCATTTCCAGGATTCCATCCCAAAAGAGCAAGGAAGTTTAAAACTGCTTCGGGCAAATATCCTGCTTCGCGGTATCCCGATGAAATTTCTCCTGTTTTTGGATCATTCCATTGCAATGGGAATACTGGGAAACCTAGGCGATCGCCATCACGTTTACTTAGTTTACCATTGCCCTCTGGCTTAAGCAACAAAGGTAGGTGAGCAAAAGCAGGCATTGTATCTTCCCAACCAAAAGCACGATAAAGTAATACATGCAAAGGAGCAGATGGCAACCACTCTTCTCCACGTATCACGTGAGAGATTTCCATCAAATGGTCATCAACAATATTGGCTAAATGATAAGTTGGTAATTCGTCGGCCGATTTATAAAGCACTTTATCATCCAAGATAGATGAGTTAATAACTACCTCATTACGAATCAAATCGTTGACAACAACATTTTCGTTTGGTTCAATCTTGATGCGAACCACATATTGCTTACCATCGGCAATGAGTTGCTCAACTTCTTCTTTAGATAAAGTCAAAGAATTACGCAAAGACATACGCACAGAGGCATCATATTGAAAGTTGGCTATCTCAGCACGTTTAGCTTCCAACTCCTCAGGAGTATCAAAAGCAATATAAGCTTTGCCATTGTCCAACAATTGTTGAACGTATTTCTTATAAATATCACGACGTTCAGACTGACGATAAGGACCATGTTCACCACCAAAGGTAACACCTTCGTCAAACTGTATTCCCAGCCATTTAAATGAATCTAAAATATATTCTTCTGCTCCTGGAACGAAGCGATTTGAGTCGGTATCTTCAATACGAAAAACTAATTCTCCCCCATGTTGGCGAGCAAACAAATAATTATACAATGCTGTGCGTACGCCTCCAATATGCAATGCTCCGGTTGGACTCGGTGCAAAGCGAACTCTAACTTTTCTTTCTGACATATCTGTTTTTAGTATAGGTAAATCATGGCAAAATTACATGATTTTTTTCACACTATTGATTTTTTTCGTACTTTTCGCAAAAAAAGTAGTGGACATGAACCATCTAAACAAGAAAAAAACTATTTCTTATAAGGATCTAATTTACAAATTACTCCTATTTATAGTCACTGTAGCGGTGATTGTTTACTTTCTACCGCGTGAAAGCAAGTTCAATTATCAGTTTGATATAGACAAACCTTGGAAGTATGGCCAGTTAATGGCAACCTTCGATTTTCCTGTATATAAAGACGAAAACGTTGTGACTCGCGAGCTTGATAATCTAAGTCGTTCTTTTCAACCTTATTTCAATCTAGACAAGAAGGTTGAAACCAGCGTATTAAAAAACTTGAGAGAAAATTACAACAAAAATCTAAAATTTGTGATGCCCAATCAAGATTACTATAAGCATATAGAAAATACGCTGAGGATAATCTACTCTGCGGGTATCATATCTACTACCAATGCCACTGAACTAGAAAAAGACAGCACTCTTTTCATTCGTATTATTGAAAATAAAATAGCCAACCCCGAGTCTGTAAACAATCTTTTTACTGAAAAAGAGGCCTATGAATTTCTTCTTTCTGCCGACTCGGCTCAGTTTAATCCGATGATATTGCGCCAGTGCGGACTTTATGAATACATTGTTCCAAACTTAATAGAGGATAAAGCTCGCACAGAAACGGCTCATAAAGAGATGCTCGATAATTATTCTTGGGCAAAAGGCGTGATACTTAGCGGACAAAAAATCATTGACCGTGGCGAGATTGTGACAAACGAAAAATACAGCATACTTGAGTCTTTGCGCAAAGAGTCTATTCAGCGAAGCGAAACATTTAGTCAGAAGCGATTGATATTAATAGGGCAAATTCTATTTGTTGGTTTGTTTATTTTATTCTTTATGCTTTATCTCAACTTATTTCGTAAAGAATATTTCAAACATCGAGGCAGCTTATCGCTTCTATTTGTGCTCATTGTGCTATATACTGTTGCTACCTCCTTGCTAACTAGCAAAACCACAATCAACATAAACATACTGCCATATGCTATGCTTGCCATTGTGATTAGAGTATTTTTAGATTCACGCACAGCATTCATGACTTATCTTATGACTATATTGATATGCTCCATTGCTGTGAGTTTGCCATACGATTTTATTTTAGTACAGGTATCTGCGGGACTGGTAGCTATATTTAGTTTGCGAGAATTATCTCAACGGTCTCAGCTATTTCGTACAGCCATTCTTGTTATTATCACCTATTTGCTCATCTATTTTGCGTTCGAGTTAATTGTTGAGAACGACCTTTCTAAAATAAATGGGCGCATGTATATTTACTTTATAATAAACGGTGTATTATTATTGTTTGCCTATCCGCTGCTCTTTATGTTGGAGAAAACGTTTGGGTTTACTTCAAATGTAACACTTGTAGAATTATCAAACATCAACAACGAGCTATTAAAACAAATGGCAGAAACAGTTCCTGGCACTTTTCAACACTCTATGCAGGTGGCAAACCTAGCTTCTGAGGCAGCCAATCGTATTGGAGCAAATAGCCAATTGGTACGCACCGGGGCTTTATATCATGATATTGGCAAGATGGAAAACCCTGCATTCTTCACAGAAAACCAATCAGGAGGTGTAAATCCACACAAGAATTTAAATTACGAGCAAAGTGCACAAGTAGTTATCAACCATGTAACGGATGGCCTAAAACTTGCCGAAAAGCATAACTTACCTAAAGTGATAAAGGATTTTATAAGTACACATCATGGTCATGGCAAAACGAAGTATTTTTATATTTCTTGGATGAATGAGCACCCAGGTGAAGAGCCGAATGAAGAAAAATTCACTTATCCGGGAATGAACCCATCGACCAAGGAGACTGCGGTGTTGATGATGGCGGACTCAGTAGAAGCCGCTTCGCGTAGTTTGCCCGAATATACAGAAGAGAGCATAAGCAACCTGGTAGACAAAATTATTGACTCGCAAGTTGCTGAAGGGTATTTCAAGAACTGCCCTATCACCTTTAAAGATATAGAGACCGTGAAGAATGTATTCAAAGAGAAGCTTAAAACTATCTACCACACTCGCATTAGTTACCCCGAATTGCAGAAGTAAAAACAAGCATAATCAATTTACATTTATAACTATATCAAATAACCCGATAAACTGTTGATGTTTATCGGGTTATTTGATGCATTTAATCTGTAGAATGTAACAGTTTACAAATGCTATGTTTTTATTGATTTTCTGATTGTTTTATTGCATCAAGAAGTCCGTTGCATGCATCTTCTAATATGTCAAGCACATACTCGAATCCTTCGGCACCTCCATAGTAAGGATCGGGCACGTGGTCGGTCGTTATCTTCTTACAATAGTCAGTCATTCTACCTATCTTCTTCATTGCCTCAATTGATGGTGCACGATCTTTCAAATCGTCGATATTTCGGTCATCCATACCTAAAATAAGATCAAATCGTTCGAAATCATCCGTAACTACCGGGCGTGAGCGATGTACTAAATTATAGCCTCTTTTAGCAGCATGAGCACGCATTCTACTATCAGGAAGTTCGCCTTGGTGATAAGCTAGAATTCCGGCAGAATCAATTTCCACATTTTTGTCCATACATGCTTTCTTTAGTAAGCTAAGCATCACCCCCTCTGCTGTTGATGAGCGACAGATATTTCCTAAGCAAACAAATAATATTCTTTTCATAATTACATTGGGTCTACATCATAATAAACAATAAGCGACTTGAAGCTCGGGTCTTCGAGCATTTCTTTTTTTATATCAAGAAGCAACTCGCGAGCTCTACTCATCGAGGCATTATTCTCTATCTTGATAACTATTTTCTTAATAAACAAAGTTTGTATACGCGCTACTGGTGGTTTATCCGGGCCCAACACGCGGGTTGAGAACACACTTTTAAGCTTGGTAGCCATTGTATTGGCCATAATATCAAGCTGAGCCTCATCGCGATGTTTTAAATATACATAGATAAGACGGTAGAATGGTGGATAGTGAAACATTTTTCGTTCGCCGAGCTGAGCGGCAACCATCTCCTCATAATCATTAGTCATCACCTGATGAATTATAGGGTGATCAATACTGCGAGTTTGAAGAATCACCTTTCCTTGTTTATTCTTTCGTCCTGCACGGCCCGACACTTGTGCCATTAGTTGAAAAGCTCTTTCATAAGCACGAAAGTCGGGATAATTGAGCATGGTATCGGCATTGAGAATACCCACAACACTCACATGATCGAAATCCAACCCTTTAGACACCATCTGCGTACCAATCAAAATATCTGTTTTTCCTTGCTCAAAGTCCATAATTATCTTTTCGTACGCAGTGCGAGTACGTGTTGTATCTAGGTCCATACGTGCAACAGATGCTTCGGGGAAAATCGCTTTTATATCATCTTCTACCTTTTCTGTTCCAAAACCTCTATTGACAATCTCTGTGCCTTCGCATGCCGGGCATGAACGAGGCAACACATAAGTGTATCCACAGTAGTGGCATGTCAGTTGGTTGATACCTTTGTGATACGTTAAACTTACATCACAATTCTTGCATTTAGGAACCCACCCACAAGTGCGGCACTCTATCATCGGAGCAAAACCACGTCGGTTTTGAAAAAGGATGACTTGCTCTTTACGCTCCAATGACTCACGAATATTTTCTAACAACATAGGAGAAAACTGCCCTACCATTCGCTTCTTTCGGTGAAGCTCTTTGATATCGACAGGAATAATTTCGGGTAGCTTAATCTCTTTATAGCGCTCCTTCAATTCTACTAATCCGTATTTGCCGGTAGTTGCATTAAACCAACTTTCAATGGAGGGAGTGGCTGTGCCAAGTAGTACTTTAGCTCCTACCATACCGGCAAGAACTATGGCCGCACTCCTAGCATGATAACGAGGGGCGGGATCTTGTTGCTTATATGTATTCTCGTGCTCTTCGTCTATCAATATCAAACCTAAGTTTTTGAAAGGTAGAAATACAGAAGAGCGGACACCAAGAATGATATCGTAAGACTGCTCGCTTAATTGTTTTTGCCATATCTCAACACGTTCGGCATCAGGAAATTTAGAGTGATAAACTCCAAGCCTACTACCAAAAGCCCGTTTCAACCGTTCGGTGATTTGAGTAGTAAGCGCAATTTCGGGAAGGAGATAGAGCACCTGTTTGCCTTGACGTAACATCTCATCAATGAGATGAATATACACCTCTGTCTTACCACTTGAGGTAACTCCATGAAGCAAGCATACATTCTTACTTTGAAAACAGTCATTGATTTGGTGAAATGCACTTTCTTGTGCTGCATTTAGCGCATTAATTGTTAAGTCGGTGTTCACCACATCGTCTAGCCTACCCACTTCGTGATAATAAACATTTAATATTTTCTTATCGACAAGCCCATTGAGAGCTGCAGCTGTTGCATTGGCTGATTCTAGCAATTCCCGTTTAGTAACTTCGCGTATAACTCCTTTGCTCAATACACCCGACATTGATAAATATTTCATCAACAAATCTTGCTGCTTGGGAGCTCGTGCCAGCATATCGAGAAGAATATTAAGTTGTTTCTCATTCACCTCACCACAAAAACGCACCCGAGCTTCAAGACGCGGTTTATAGGTTCGCTTCATCTCCTCTTTCACAAAGATGGCTTCCTTATCAAGCAGCTGCTTAATGATAGTAAGTATATTATTGATACCACTTTCCTTTTCAAGTTTAGTAACCGATTGTGTGGTTTCGTTGGAAAGCAAATCAAGTATTTGCTGTTCTTTGGCAGGAAGAGGTGCAGTAGCTTCAAAATCGGGGTTGTATTCTACAATCGTTTCGCTTTCGAGTTTCAGTCCAGAAGGCAAGGCTGCTTTGTAAACATCTCCTTGTGTGCAGAGATAATATTCTGCTATCCATTGCCAAAACTTAAATTGCATAGGAAGCAACAAAGGTTTTGCATCAAGTATAGTCGATACCTCTTTCACTTCATATTCAGTAGGGGCGCAATAATGTATATTGTATACAATAGCAGTATAATATTTCTTCCTACCAAAAGGAACTATTACACGACATCCAGGTTGTATATCTTCATTAAACCCGCCAGGCAGAGCATAAGTGAAGTAACCAGGAAGAGGCAATGGTAATATGACATCTACATACTTTCTCATTCAATGGCAAAGATACAAAAAAGAGGCTTGCAGTAATTGCAAGCCTCTCAATATTATACTATTTCATGTCTCTTTAAAACATATAAGCAAGTGACATCTGCCAAGTTTTAATCTTATAATCACGATATTTTAAGGCATCGCCAACATCTCTCCATTCTACTTCACCCGAATTACCCAAAGGGATGTTATAATTCACACCTACTTGTAGGTGTTTAATCAGTTTAAGACCGGCACCAAAGTTCATACCTACCATTGATTTTCTTTTAGTTACATTGTAGGTATCATCTTTAAAGTTAAAGAAGAAGTCTGGCCCTGCTGCAACATAAATACCAAACATACTACCTAATCCAAAGGTCCACTTCAAGTTTACAGGAATATCAAGACCCGATTGTTTCAAATTAAATTCATCAGATTTCGATCCTTTTTGGTTGTAAAGCAAAGCAGCATCAATTCCAAGCCCCAATATAGGAATTGTAACTTCGGCCATAGGGCCGATAAAGAAACCTCCTCTATCTTCTTTATTGAAGGAGATTTTAGATACATTGGCACCACCTTTGATACCCATTTGGAAAAATTGTGCTTGAGCTGGAAGTGCAACACATGCACATACAACTATAAATAATACTGTTACAACTTTTTTCATCTAATTCAATATTTGATTATAAAGACAAAGATATAAATTTATACTTTAGCAACATACGTTAGCACAAGTTTATTTTATCGACGTTCTCTACGCACAGATGCTTTGGGTGCAGATGAGCTAGAACTTGAACGAGATGAACTACTCGAACGGTTAACATTAGAATCTCGTCCTTTCTTCTTTGAATTGGTCGTTACTGTGGCCTTTTCAGTTGCTTTTTCTGTTTGATCTGAAGCTGCAGGTTTGGTTGCTTTCTTTGCAACTGGGGCAGCCTCTGCAGAAGCGGCTTTCTCTGCTGCAGCTTTTTCAGCAGCAATCAAGTCGGGACCGTAAAGGTTACGTTCAAATTGCACCAATTCGCCTTCGATGCGCTGTTGCTCCTTTACCAAAGCAGAGTCTGTTTCGCAATATTGCGCCAAAGCTTGATTTCTTAAATTGGTAGTTTTATATATATCGCCTTTATATTGTTTGGATACAAAGAAATCATTCATATTGCGATTGGTAACATGGTTATAGTCGCTTGCCATAATACGAGCACCATTCAAGTAAGGAGCTAAATCACTATAGTTAACCCAAAACATTGGTAGAGTAATGCGGTCTATACTAAAATCTTCAGCACGATGCAATACCGGACAAATAGCAGTGACAGTAGAACCAAATGTTGAAGTACGATGATCAAAGTACCACACTTCTTTTATAAAATAGCTCAACACATCAGCTGATGGAATATCACTATTATCAATCACCAATACACTATCTTTTATGTTTTTAATCTTCTTTTGCTCATAATAGATACCAAAACGATCGAGCACGTCTATGAACTTCACTTCCTTGTCGGGAGAAAAACGCTCAACACCATCCAACTGATATTCGTAAACTGGAATTTTTTTGGTTGCAAGTAGTTTGAAGATAAGAGAAAACAAGTTCATTCTATCATCCATAGGTTCAACCGGATAATATAAAGAGCCGTTTTCTCCTTGAGTTAAATCAAGAGTACGGTAAATTTCACGCGTCCACATTACATCATTCGGTACTTCATTTGAGCCCGGATAACGTGTTTGAGCACGAACAGTAAGTTCATTGCCGTTTGTTTTCTTTTCAGGTTGAGCGGCACGTGAACTTGATTGTGACCATGCTGGCATAATGGCAACCAACATGAATGCTCCTAAGAGTATGACAACTTTATGTTTCATCATTGCTATACTTAATTCGTTGTTCTGTTATTAATTTATTATCACCTCAAGCGTGGTAGGCAATACTCTCTCTACACCGTCTGGTCCTTTAGCACGAACACGTGAGATATAGAAGCGTTTACCACGAGAAAGGCGACGGAACATATCTTTTTGACGTGAAGAAAAGTTTGCTCCCGAAGAAACTTCTGGCACAGCATTACCCATATTATCAAAAAAGACAGTTTCAAAACCTAATACTTGGAAGTTGATATTCAATAGTCCATCATCGATAGCCGCAACAATTCCATCCGTATTCATTAAAGATGCTTTAGATAATCCTGAGCCACCTCTATATCTTTTGGCTACTCCATTATTATCTTTATATTCAATGAAAGGAGAAGGATCGGGCAATGCACGTACTTGATATGCATAATCTCCCATCACCTGACTACGTCCATCTACATTGGCAGAAACACGAATTATTGCTTCTTGACCAATTTGAGAAGGATGAGCAACAAAGCCACTCCCCTCACGGCGCAAAGTTCCATTGCCATTGGCAATATTGGCTTGCACTTGATTATTAGCAACACCAGGAACAGAGATGCTAATAGGATTATCGTATCCTGCATAAAGCACATTCATTAATGTAGCAGAAACAGTAGCCGAAGGATCAATCACCGAATACCTTTGAGAGAAGTTGCGACGAATAACTTCGCCATCACCTTGATTCAACTCCATATATCCGTTTAATGTAAAATCTCCTGTAGTGTTACAAACAGTTTCGAATATACCGTTTGCATTATCTGACAGCTGTTTATCGCCAACATAAATAGTAGGACGCTGAGTAGAATCAACTGCAGCTAATATAATTTGCGCACTGAGCTTTCCACCACGTACAATATTTTGTGAGTTAGGAATCACATAAGCATTTACTTGATTTACTCGAAGATCACGAATATCAATATCTTTGGTTAATGTATGTAACACTTCACCTTCAGCATAGCGAATATCACTTTGCAGTTTAGTAAGAAGTGTAGCCGCTGCAGCAGCAGGAGTACCTTCAAATAGGCGAGGTATATTCAATGTAAGATTATCGCTAATGATTTTCTTTTGAACAGGATTGTCAATTTGAGAGACAATCTCTTCTTTGAAAAGGTCTATTTGTTCGGCTAGCTCCACTCCCTTACCAGTACGAGGAGAAAACATCACAAAAGAAGATACTTCCAAATCATCTTGCTTGGCTTGATTAATTCGAGCCTTCAAATCGCCCACAAACATATAAAGTGAATCAGATTTCTCTTTTATGCGCAAAGCCTTCTCATACCAAGGGCCAACCTTTTCGGGATTGACAGTCATAGATTGAGCCAATGCATCATATAAAGCCACATTCTGCTCTGAGGCATTGATGGTAGTACGTACCAAGCTATCATCGACAAGAGTAAAACCACGCAATACATCCGATGACACATTAAGTGCCAACATAGCCATCAGTACAATGTACATCAGGTTAATCATCTTCTGGCGTGGTGTTTGACTTCCAAAACTCATAATTTTCCTTTCTTATTTATTTTGATGTCATAGCTTGCAACATGCGCGCATACACTTCGTTCAAATCCTCTATTTGGCGAGCCATGCGGCGTGTTTGCTCATGCACTTGATCGATTGTGGTAATTTGTGTACTTGCGCTACGCAATTGCATTTCGTAAATAGCATTAATACCAGCTAAGTTTTTGGCCAAAGCTTGCATCTGTTCCGAATCTTGGGCTATATTTTGTGTTTGCTCTGTGCAACGAGCCAACATGGTAGTCATTGCTTTCAATTGCGATAGATATTCACTAGTAGCCAATTCCATCTCAGGAGTAACAGGTTGAGCCGTATGATGTGGATGATGAGCATGAGCGCTTTGTGGCATTACTGGTTGCACATAAGGTTGACCACCATTAGGGTATACTTGCTGTTGGCCTGCAAGCTGTTCAGCCATAGGGTTACAAACACCTGTAGTTAAGTTGCACTCGGTAGATGCATTCATCGGCACAGAGTCGAAGAAACTATTATCTTGTGGAATAGGTGATGATTTATCAGCACCACGTTTTACACCCGAAAGATCGAATGCAGAAATAAAAAATATCAAAACCTCTGTGCCCATACCTACACATAATGCGATATTAGCTCCAGGCAAATGAATTAATTTAAACAATGCACCCATCAATACGATTGATGCTCCCCAGTTGTATGCGTAATTCAATACGGTTTGTCCTTTAGGAGTAGACATCATATCCTGCATTTTCTGACGCAGGCTTCTCTTATTTTCTCTATTTGCCATCTTTACTTTCTTTTATTGTTGTGACCAACTTTACTTCGCACACAGCGGAAGCCAACATAAGACCGCTGTTCATTTTGATATTCTGACGTACGTGAATCGGAACGAATGAAAGCGTTTACATCTTTCCAAGAGCCACCACGTACAACCTTCTTCTTCATACGATATGGGTCTTCTTGCGCTGCATTATATTGTAAGTCAGGATTCATATCATTCATAGATAATACCCCCGATTCAGTATAAACAGTAGAAGTCCACTCTGCAACATTACCTGCCATATCATACAGTCCGTTAGAATTTGGCGCATAAGTACCTACACGAGTTGAAATAAGATGACCATCCTGTGTATAATCACCTTTACCCGGTTTGTAGTTAGCCATAAAGCATCCTTTTTCATCGGTAGAAGATTCTTCGCTCCATGGATATTTATGTCCTTCTTCACTACGAGCAGCAAACTCCCATTCTGCTTCCGAAGGCAAACGGTAACGTTGTATATATTTAGCTTGGCCTTTCAATCCTGTTAAAAGATAATTTGTACGCCAAGCGCAGTAAGCATTAGCTTGTTCCCAACTCACCCCTACTACAGGATGTTCGTTGTATGATGGATGATTCATATACAAACGCATATACATTTCATGGTTTGCATTAGGAAAATCATTCACCCAGCAAGTAGTATCAGGCGCTATGTTTACAATATATGAATTTAAGAAATCCCACTCACTTGAAAGCGGACGAGTAATTGTCATATTCACAATATCACCATTATCATCTATATAAGCAGTATCTTTAGATATCATAATTACCTCATCATAATCTACAGCTATATCGGTATTTTTATTGCGAAGAGCTGCATCTAAACGATGACGACGCTTAGCAGCTTCTGTGTAATCAAAAATCTCGTAGTAATAGTTCAACTGAGTAGGGTCGAGAGACTTTTCCCCAGTAACAGGATGTACACGATAAACACTTTCAATAGCCATTTGCTCATCCTCATTAGCCCTTTTCCATGGAATGGGTCTGTTCCAATTCAAATAAGGTTTAATAGGATTACCTTCCCTATCTTCTTCTATTTTGAAAATCTCATTACCACCATATGCAGGATCTGCAAGGCGTTCGCGAATAATAGAATCGCGCACCCAGCTCATAAATTGTTTATATTGAGCTACAGTCACCTCATTCTCATCCATCCAAAATGACTCTACTGATATCTCTTTAGTTGGCACTTGCACTCCCCATAGAGAGTCTTGTTCGTCAGGGCCCATTTTTAAAGAACCACGTTTAATGTGTACCATACCATAAGGGGTTGGTTCGTTCCAAGCCACTGCTCTTTGCCCTACCACTTCACCACCAGCTGAAACAGATGAGTTTCCAGCCATCTGTCCCATACATGAAGAAAGTATTACAACCAACAATGCTACAATTATACAGTTTTTACTCCTCATTATTTCACTTCCAATTTATAAGATTCGAATACTCTTATGTTTGTTTTTACTTTTCTTAAATAAATTAATATCCATAGCATAGCTCACTACTAAATCATGCGAACCATTGCCTATACCGATTTGCGATGTATACATTTCGTAAGCATAGCCTACAGTTATTGAGCGAATCACCGCTCCTATACTCAACGTAACTGAGGTTGTCGGAGAGTATGTAAATCCTAAAGCCAGTTTCTTTTCTTCAAATGTATAAAAGAATCGCCCAGTGAAATCAACCCTAGTTGAGTTAAAATCACTTTGCACCAAAACAGATGGCTGTATGGAAATTAACGGATTACGTGTCTGAATATTGTATCCACCTGTAAAATAAAGCATTGGTTTAATCTTTATTTCACTTGTCTCACCCGAGTCGGAAGAGCCAAACTCGATAATAGGACTTGTTAAATGCTGAGCCGAGAAGCCTAGATAAAACTTAGGCTGAGAGTAAAAAGCTCCCACGCCCAAATCGAGCCCAGTTCCACTCTCTTTCTGAGTAGGAAAAGCAGGATCGCTTTCACTACTTCCCAAATCCAAATCAGTAGGATCGAATGAAACATTGACAAAACCAACTTGAAGACCTAAGCCTAGATTGCCCTTCTTAGTTTTTACCTTATAAGAATATTGCAGCCAAGCACGCTGATTGCGAAAAAGCCCTATCGCGTCATTTAAAAAGCCAGCCCCAACACCTTGCTTTTTATCAAACAACAATAAAGGCATGTCAGCACCAACATACATAGTACGCGGAGATCTATCAAAATTAGTCAATTGCATCGAATAAGTGCCATACATATTAAGCTTATCCGTTTGTCCTGCCCAAGCCGGATTATAATATCCGTTTAAATCCCAATATTGAGTAAAGTGCACATCAAACTGCGCTCTTACTTTTTGAGTAAAAAGCAAGAGCGATAAAAACAAAACACCTGTAATGAGAAACCTATTCATTTGATATAATGAACTATAAAACTGCAAATAAATTGTGTTTGAGATAGGTTTTATAACACAACAGCCGCTTCGCACCTAATTATTGAAGTGCAAAACGGCTGTTGTGTTAATATTTAAAACTATCAATGATAGTATTAAGAGTATTTATTGTATCAATACTCTTCTTCGTTAAAAAAGAAATCTTCTTTACTTGGATAATCCGGCCAGATATCCTCTATGCTTTCATACATTTCGCCTTCGTCTTCCATTTCTTGAAGATTTTCAATTACCTCAAGGGGAGCTCCCGAACGCATAGCATAATCAATCAATTCATCCTTAGTGGCAGGCCAAGGTGCATCTTCTAGTTTTGACGCTAATTCCAATGTCCAATACATAAGCAATCAGTCTTTTAATTTGTGAATATTGATATAACTGTTTATTTTCCGCAAAAGTATAATAATTTTTATCATTCGCAACTATTATCCCAAATAATTTCCTCTTTACCAGCTTCAAAATTGATTTTTCGACACAAAACAAAGAAATAATCTGATAATCTGTTCATATATGCCAACAAATCATCTGATATTTGATAATCTGCCACTATTGCCAAGATGGTCCTTTCGGCACGTCGGCATACTGTTCTACACACATGACTTGTTGCTGCTGCAGTTTCTCCTCCCGGAAGAACAAAAGCATGCAATGGTGGTAATAAATCATCCAAAACATCTATTTCAAACTCCACCTTCTTCACATCCTCTGCCGAGATAATAGATGCAGGAGACAATTCTGCATTAGTTAAATCTGTAGCCAAATAGGAACCAACAGAAAACAATTTATTTTGAACCCAATGTAAGAAGTCTATATCTTTATCAACTTCCAAGTAAGAGATTAATAAACCGATAAAAGAATTCAGTTCATCAACAGTGCCATATGCATCCAAACGACAATCCGCTTTAGAGACTCTTGTACCTCCAATTAAGCTTGTAGTTCCTGCATCGCCAGTCTTAGTATAAACAACACTTTTTTTCATGATTCTAATTTATTATATACCTTTTTAAGATTAACACAAAACACACATTAGAAGTTGACAATATAATCTTGTTTTATTTTGGTTTTGTCAAAAAACAGCACACCCACATCATATAAATCAAATGTGATACCCACCTTTTCATTATTCACAAGACGCTTCCAACATTGCTTCATATCGCGCGAGTGGTGTATCCCCTTTATCACACACAATCCGCCAGGAGATATTAAATTGACTAAGTTATTAAACTCACTCATAATAGCCTCAGGGTTATTTTGCAAATGAATATAAAGGAAGTCTATCGAGGATATATCTTGATTACTACCCTCCGCATCCATTGAAAGATATAAAGCTTTCATGTTGGCAGATTGCAGGTATAACGATGATGAAGAACGTGCTCCTAAATCGACAATTGTAGCGGGTTGAAACCAATTCACCAAACGAAACAAGAGACGATTTACTTTTATAGAGGCATCATTCCAACCTTTTGATTGTTTGGGAATCAAAGAAATCACCTCTTCTTTTAATGTCTTATATTTATAATAAGGTGTCTTTTCGTAAATCACTTGGGTGATTAAATTAAAAGCGAAGGGAGAATGAACACCATAACCACATCGATTGGGGAATCTAACAAACCAAATGATGGGTCTTTTTATAGCTAAAATAAATCTATTGAACATAAATATATATGAGTTATAATACAAAGTAACAAATATATCTTTTCTATTACTGCATTTAAGTAAGGAAAATCGATGTGGAGCCTATTATTTTATTAGCCTTAACATAAGATCAGGAATGTACAACCATTCTATAAACCAACATATCCCCAAAAACTCTTTTGAAGCCTTTGGGGATATGACATTTTATTGAATTAAGATATAATTAATACTTAGCCGCTTTGGCAATACGCTTTGGAACATCTGTGTTGTCCATCACACCATTGAATAATTGTGAACCCGCACCTATAGCATACACCGGCACATATCCAGCAGTATGACTACCATGCGCCCATCCTACCATAGCTATTTCATTCATTACCTCCTTGGCACGTGCAGCAAGTGGTTCATTTTTCGAATAAAGACTTTCTTCGAAAGCTACTTTATTTTCAACAAACGAATGTTCAAACTCATCACGCAGTTCTCTTTCTTGCGCCCAAGTCAACTCTATATCATCCCAAAAGCCAAGTTCATCCTCGAGCAACTCTTTCATTTCGCTCCATTTTACCTTATTGTCTTTATCTTTTCTGAGTTGACTCATCTTGTTTGAAAGCTCATCTAGCGAACACTCTTGATGTTTCAAAGCTCCAAGATTCATATTATAGCGATTATTCCCGAGCGACAACCCACCTGTTTCATGATCGGCTGTTACTACTATCAATGTTTCTTTGGGGTGTTTCTTATAAAATTCATAGGCCACCTGAATGGCATTATCCATATCAATCACCTCTTCGAAAGTAGTTGCCGCATCGTTACTATGGCTGCTCCAGTCTATTTTTCCACCCTCTACCATCAAGAAAAATCCCTTTTTATTATTTTTCATCAAGAAGTCAATTGCATTTTCTGTGATTTGCGCCAATGTCAAATCATCATCTTCACGATCGATAGCATAGGGCAAACATGATGGGTTAGCATCTTCATCTTGAATAAAGATCATTTTACCTGCTCGAGAAGCCTTACTTTTATAATCATTATTGCCACGCGCTAGTGTATATCCCGCCTCTGTAAACATAGGATAAACACTTGGTGCATCTTTTTTATCGAAAGATGTGTTAGGTTTCACAAAACCAGCCCCTCCATAAAAGTCAAAATCGGCAGTTATCAAATCCTTTGCTATTTCATAATACATGCTACGCTTGGCCTGATGCGCATAAAATGCAGCAGGAGTAGCATGATCAATACTTACGCTTGAGGTAACTCCAACCTTTTTGCCGGCTTTTTTTGCCATGTGGGCAACCGATGGAATTGGATTCTTCTCATCATCCATACCAATAGCTCCATTATATGTTTTATATCCACTAGCCAAAGCTGTTCCACCTGCGGCCGAGTCTGTCACGGGGTTGGTAGCCGAAAAAGTATAAGCCATACCTGTAGCCGGAAATTGAGTAAAACATAATGGTTCGCGACCAATCTTTCCATCTTGGATAGCTGCTCTATACATTTCTGTGCCATTTACATGGTTAACACCCATTCCATCACCAATGAAGTAAAACACATACTTAGCCTGTCCGTTGGCAACAATGGCTAGCAAAATGAAACATATTACATTAAAAGCTCTTTTCATTATTATGCGGGTTTATAGTTTATATGTATACGCAAATGTAGTCAATTTGAATCTTATAAATAAAAAAAGCGAGAAACAATTTACTTGCTCCCCGCCTCTATCTAATATAGTTTAACTATACTATTATGCTTTTACACGACCTACATAAGAACCGTCGCGTGTATCAATTTCGATTGTTTCGCCTTCTGTAATAAACAATGGAACACGAACTGTAGCTCCCGACTCAACAGTAGCTGGCTTCAAGGTGTTAGTTGCAGTATCGCCTTTCAAGCCCGGCTCAGTATAGGTAATTTTTAGTTTTACCTTAGTAGGCATGTCTGCGTAAAGCACAGTTTCAGTCGATGCATCTGATACAACTTCAAGAATCATACCTTCTAAAAGAAAATCTACACCATTAATCAAATCATGAGCAATAGGATGTTGGTCGAAAGTTTCTTGATTCATGAAGATAAAATCTTCACCTTCTTTATATAGGAATTGGTAAGGACGACGCTCTACACGTACATCTTCAAGTTTTTCACCGATATTGAAACGACGTTCAATAACACCACCGTTTACTACGTCCTTTAATTTAGTACGCATAAAAGTGTTTCCTTTACCTGGTTTTACATGAAGAAATTCGATACAGAAATAAAGCTTTCCGTCCATACGGATGCAAGTTCCGTTTTTGATGTCTTGCGCATTAATCATACTTGATATCTTTGTTATGTTATAATGTTAATTCTTTATTCTTATAAATATGTTTCGAGTGCAAAAGTAATCTAAATCAGTAAAAAACACAAAATCTTTTGACTAAAAAAGAGTTATCTCTTGGTTTATTTAAAAAAAGTATCTATTTTTGCAGCCCGAATAGAGTAGAATTATAACAATAAAACATATATAAAGATGAAGAGAACCTATCAACCCTCTAACAGAAAGAGAAAGAACAAACACGGTTTCCGTGAGAGAATGGCAACAGCTAATGGCCGTAGAGTATTAGCATCACGCCGTGCAAAAGGTCGTAAGAAACTTACAGTATCTGACGAATACAACGGAGTAAAAGCGTAAGCTTTACTATATTAACAAGTTAAAAGCCTGCAACGCATTCAATAGAATGTATTGCAGGCTTTCTTGTTTTTAGGCTATTCTATAAAATCATTCTACATAAGGTTACAATAACGTTTATTATTGCTTCAGTATAAAAACATCCCCATGTTGTGATATAAAACACCCCCATGTTTTGGGGTAAAACATCCCCATGTTTTATACAACAACATCCCCATGTTTTTATATATAAGCTAGTACATTTAGCCTGCTATCCTCCTAGAATCAAGCTGTTACACCTCTATTTTGCACATCCAAAAACGAGGGTTGCAAAAGTATTTCAAATGATATGCTATTTTTTATTGCCATATGAAGTGTCTACAATCCTAAAAAGTAGGGCAATTACTATGCAACTCTCTATCTAAAGTAGTATATTTGTCACGAATATCGTTTAATTAATAACATTAGAAATAGACTATACTCATTGAAAACAAGTAAGTATTTTTGGCTTAATATAGCAGCGATGGCTGCTGTTGTTCTAGCGCTAGTATGGGGCACATTGAAGTATCTGGATGTATATACACGCCACGGCGAAGCTATTACTGTGCCCGACATAAAGGGCTTGAGCGTGAGAGATGCTCAGTTGACATTACAGAAATCTGATTTACAAGGATTAATATCGGACTCAACTTATGTAAAAGACAAGCCTGCAGGCACCGTTTTGGAGGTAAACCCATCGACAGGACAGCGTGTAAAGAAAGGTAGGACTGTTTATCTTACAATAAACACCGTAAATATACCTTTATATTCTGTGCCCGATGTGGCAGATAACAGTTCTTCACGCCAAGCATTCGCTCGCATTCAAGCGGCTGGGTTCAAACTAACAGAGAACGAATGGATTCCGGGTGAAAAAGATTGGGTATATGGTGTGAAATACAATGGAAAAGAATTGCAATTTGGCGATAAAGTTCCTGCCGGAGCTACACTCACACTCATGGTGGGCGATGGTATGAAGGCTCATATTATCGAAAATGATTCAATCGGGATGGATGGCGAGTACATCATTAGCGATGACCCAACGACTCCTACCGGCACTGAAATATCTCAAGAGGAAGAATCTTGGTTTTAACTGATTGACTAGTGCAAATAAAACATCTATTATGGTAGAAGAATTTCAAGAAGATATAGAAGATATTGATGAGTTGATGGACGATGTGGAGCCGGTGGGCGATGATGCAGAATCGCAACTCTATGAGCACTTTCGGGTGGTAGTAGATAAAGGGCAAGCGATGACACGTGTAGATAAATATCTATTTGAGCGTATCATCAATGCCTCGCGCAATAGAATACAGAAGGCTGCCGATGGCGGCTTTGTGATGGCCAATGGTAAGCCGGTAAAGAGTAGCTACAAAATAAAGCCGTTCGATGTAATAACGGTGATGATGGACCGCCCTCGATACGACAATGAAATCATTCCTGAAGATATTCCACTTGATATTGTATATGAGGATGCTCATTTGATGGTGGTGAACAAACCTGCCGGACTGGTAGTGCACCCCGGACATGGCAATTATACCGGAACATTAGTCAATGCGCTTGCTTGGCATATGAAAGATGATCCAAACTACGATGCCAATGACCCACGCTTGGGATTGGTGCATCGCATCGATAAAAACACCTCAGGGTTATTAGTGATAGCCAAGACACCTGATGCTAAAACCCACTTAGGGAAACAGTTTTATGATAAAACCACCAAACGCAAATATCGTGCGCTGGTATGGGGAACGGTGGCTGAAGATGAAGGAACAATTGTGGGAAGCATCGCCCGAAACCCCCGAGACCGCATGCAAATGGCTGTGATGCCAAACCCAGAGGATGGAAAACATGCGGTAACTCACTATAGAGTGCTAGAGCGCATCGGCTATGTAACATTGGTTGAGTGTATTCTAGAAACTGGACGTACTCATCAGATACGTGTTCACATGAAACACATCGGACATGTGCTGTTCAACGACGAGCGCTATGGCGGTCATGAAATCTTAAAAGGAACTCACTTTAGTAAATACAAACAGTTTGTAAACAATTGCTTCGACACTTGTCCGCGACAAGCGTTGCATGCTATGACATTGGGTTTTGTACATCCTGCCACAGGCGAAGAGATGCACTTCACAGCCGAAATGCCTGCCGACATGAATGCGCTGCTAGACAAATGGAGAACCTATATAAGTAATAGAGATATAGAATGAAACGTAAAATTGCTATTATAGCAGGAGGTGACACCTCCGAATTTCAAGTTTCGCTGCGCAGTGCGCAAGGCGTGTTATCATTTATAGATAGCAACAAGTATGATCTTTTTATTGTTGAAATGGAAGGTCTGCGTTGGGAGGTAAATCTTGCTGATGGAACGAAGCGTCCTATCGATCGCAATGATTTTAGTTTTACTCACAATGAAGAGAAAACAGTATTTGATTTCGCTTATATCACCATACATGGCACACCGGGCGAAGATGGCCGCTTGCAAGGATACTTTGATATGTTGCGCATACCTTATTCTTGCTGTGGTGTATTGGCAGCTGCCATTACTTACGATAAATTTGCCTGCAACCAATATCTGAAAGGCTTTGGTATGCGCGTGGCAGAGTCTATCTTACTTCGTCAAGGGCAAACAATATCGGATGCTGATGTAGTAGAAAAAGTAGGATTACCTTGTTTTATCAAACCTAGCTTGGGTGGTTCTAGCTTTGGTGTGACCAAAGTAAAGGTGGCAGAACAAATACAGCCGGCAATTGTTAAAGCTTTTAGTGAGGCACAGGAAGTTGTAATTGAGGCCTTTATGGAAGGCACAGAGATAACTTGTGGTTGCTATAAGACGAAAGAGAAATCGGTGATATTCCCTATCACTGAGGTGGTGACCGACAATGAGTTTTTTGACTATGATGCTAAGTACAACGGGCAGGTAGACGAAATTACTCCGGCACGCATCTCGGATGATCTAACGAAAAGAGTTCAAGCATTAACCTCTGCCATCTATGATATATTGGGCTGTTCAGGGATTATTCGTGTAGATTACATTATCTCGACTGAGAACAAAATCAATCTTCTAGAGGTAAATACCACACCGGGCATGACAGCCACCAGTTTTATCCCACAGCAAATTGCTGCTGCGGGATTAGACATAAAAGATGTAATGACTGATATTATTGAAAATAAATTTCACTAAAGCTATTTGGCTATGACTGATATAAAAGAATTTGATGAGATACGTACCTTTCATGATGAAGAGTTACCTCAAGTATTTGAAGAGCTAACGGCAGATCCTGCTTTTCGTGAAATAGCAGAAAAGGTTTTCCCAGAGTTTTCATTTGATCAGGTTTGTAATACCATCAAATCGTGTAAAACGAAATTGGAATTTCAAAAAGCGATCTGCTATGTGGTTATCTATAAAATAATTGATAACTATACAGATGGAGTGACTCTGGACATGGACGAATCTATTAGCAATGACAAAGCATATACTTTCATTTCTAATCATCGTGACATTACGCTGGATTCAAGTTTTCTTTCAGTAAAATTGATAGATTTAGGTTATGGCACGGTAGAGATAGCCATTGGTGACAACCTCTTGATGTATCCATGGATTAAGAAGTTTGTGCGAGCCAATAAATCATTTATCGTGCAACGCGCATTAAGCATGCGTCAATTCTTAGAATCGTCTGCACGGCTATCACGCTATATGCACCATAATATAATAGACAAGAAGGAGTCTATGTGGATAGCTCAACGAGAAGGTAGAGCAAAAGACTCTAACGATCGCACACAAGATAGCATATTAAAGATGATGGCAATGGCTGGAGAAGGTGATATTATTGATAAAATTAAAGAGTTGAATATAGCACCTTTGACTTTCTCGTACGAATATGATCCTTGCGACTATCTGAAGGCTAAAGAGTTTCAGTTGAAACGAGATAATCCTGAATATAAAAAGACGGCTGGTGAGGATATGCTTAATATGCATACCGGCATTGTTGGTAAAAAAGGAAGAGTACACTTATCTGTTGCACCTTGCATTAATTCTCAATTAGATTTAATTGACAGGGCACTACCAAAGGGTGAGTTGTATGCTACTATATCGGCAATGATTGATAAGAGCATTCATCGCAATTATTGTTTTTATCCATGCAACTATGTTGCTTACGATTTGCTTGAAGGCAGTAGCAAGTTTGTCCATAAATATTCTGATATTGAGAAAGAAGGCTTTGAAGCTTATATAGCCGGGCAGATTGAAAAGATTGATATCCCTAATAAGGATATCCCATTTTTGTATGAGTCGATTCTTAACATGTATGCAAATCCTTTAAAAAACTATTTGACAGCTATTAAATGAAACACATTTTGAGATACATTTGCTGTTGGGTGTTTATATTATCACTGACTGCTTGCAGTGATAAGGAATATGAGTATCCTCCTGTTAAGCTAGAGTTTTTATCGGTCTTTGCAGATGAAAACGGTGCAATGCAAACGGTAGTGTGCGATAATGGAGTAGAGTGGAACGTAATAGAGGATAAGAGTGCAACTAAGTTTGTAGCAGACTCTAACACTAGAGTTGTTGCCAATATGGAGCAACTCAACAATCACCAAACTATTATTCATTCTCTTATAAGTGTAGTTTGCGTTACTCCTCTTCCTGCTGATTCTGAAGTGTTTTCAGAGGGCATTGTTAGTAAGCCTGTAGAAGTTGTAAGTATCTGGCAAGGGATAAGTTATATTAATATGGTAATATCGGTTAAGACTTTCAACTCCAAACATTTATTTCATTTTGTGGAAGAGCAATATGATGTAAATCAAGATGGAATGGCTACTGTAAGAGTCTTATTGTATCACAACTCTGATGTAGAGGAGGCTTATAACACCAAACGAGCATATGCCTCTATTCCTATATCTCACTATTTAAACGACAACAGTAAGCAAGTGCAGGTTTATTTCGATTATTACAGCGAGGATGGCAAAAGACAAGAGAATGGTCCTTTTATATTTAAACAATAACTATACGAACTGATATGGGCAACTTTGTTACAATATTATTAGCGATGGCATCTTCTTTATTTTCTTGCCATCAAAACACGGGTTACGAATCACTGAATGTCAATGAGTTTGAATCGTTACTTCAAAAAGGTAACATTCAACTTATAGATGTGCGCACACCGAGCGAATACGCCGAAGGTCATATACCGCAAAGTACGAATATTGATGTGATGAACGAGAATTTTGCAACTAATGCAGACTCTAGCCTAAACAAAGATAAACCTGTAGCTGTATATTGCCGAAGTGGACAAAGAAGTAAACGTGCAGCCTCTATTTTAGTAAAAAAAGGTTTTACAGTTTACGAATTAGACAAAGGATTTATTAGTTGGCAACAAGCTAACAAGAAGATAGAAAAGTAAGCTTTTTGTTTACAATAAGTATAACGGTTCAAAGCGCACAAGCTAGATAGTTGCGTTTTGAACCGTTTTTTCTACATAAAAGGTTTATAATTACACATTAGCAGGATGCATTCTTTGTACAATTGCATCATATTTATTAACTAAACCTTAGGGCTTATTGTAAATCATTAAAACTTATTTATAAAACTATGAGAACAAAATTACTATTGTTGACCTTACTTTTTGCGTCAATCACTGTTTCTGCGAAAGTTACTTTTAAAGAAACTCAAGGCTGGTTGGAATCAGCTTTTACAGAATGGAACCTCGTTGAAGGTGCCGATACATACCATGTGTACTGCAAAGAAGTAGGAGGAGAATACGCAAGATTAGACAAAGCTCTTGTGCGTAATTATGGCACACATGGACGTGCCGATGCTGTTGGATTAAAAGCAGGAAACTATCAATTTAAGGTAGTACCAGTAGATGCAGATGGTGCAGAAATGACACCTATGATTTCAGAGACATCTTCTGTTGTAGTGAAAGCACACGATCGAAGTGGTTTTGCTCATCTTAACTATAAAGGTGTAGGAGGATACAATGATGATGGTACTTTAAAGAGTAATGCTAAAGTATTCTATGTGAGTGCAGCTAATGCTAAAACTATACAGGCAGAAGTTGCAATTAATAATAAAGGAGATAAATCTAAATTTACTGGCATGCAAGATATTATAAATGCTAAACAAAAAGGATATGATTTGACTCCATTCGTATTTCGTATACTTGGGAATTTAACGTTTAATGATATGGATAAACTCCTTAGTAGTGATCAAGGGTTGCAACTCAAAGGAAAGAATGCACATAGCGAAATGAATATCACAATTGAAGGTATAGGTAATGATGCAAACATTCATGGTTTTGGAATACTTATACGCAACTGCAAAAGCGTAGAATTGCGCAATTTTGGTATTATGATTGCATTAGACGATTGTATTTCAATTGATACTGACAATAGTCACTGCTGGATACATAATATAGATTTTTTCTATGGAAGTACAGGTTCGGATGGAGACCAAGCTAAAGGGGATGGCTCTCTAGACACTAAGGGAGACTCGCAATATATGACTTTCTCATATAACCACTTCTGGGATTCTGGAAAGATGGCACTTTGTGGAATGACAAGCGAAAGCGGTGAGAACTTCAACACATATCACCATAACTGGTTTGATCATTCTGATTCTCGCCACCCACGCGTTCGTACTATGACCGTACATGTGTACAATAACTATTTTGATGGTGTATCTAAATATGGTGTAGGAGCGACAACGGGTTCAAACGTATTTGTAGAGAACAACTATTACCGCAATACAAACAAGCCAATGATGATTTCGCAACAAGGAACAGATATCGCTTCTGATCCTAAAGGAACTTTTTCTGGAGAATCAGGGGGTATGATTAAAGCTTTTGGTAATGTATTTGCAGAGAAATCATCTAATTTCAGATTAGTAACTCATAAAGATAGTCAAACTGAATTTGACTGTTACGAGGCAGACACACGTAACGAACAAGTACCTTCATCATATAAAACATTGAAAGGTGGATCGAGTTATAACAATTTCGACACAGATGCTTCTAAGATGTACTCTTATACTCCACACAGCGCTTCTGAAGTTCCTGGAATTGTAACAGGGCAATATGGTGCGGGACGTATGCAGAAAGGAGATTTCCAATGGACATTTAACAATGCTGTAGACGATAAGTCATACGATGTGGACAAAGCGCTTAAAGCGGCTCTCCTATCTTACAAGGGAGAACTTGTAGGTTTCTTTGATGCTGATGCACTAGAAGGCTCTACTACCGGTGGAGGTGATGGTGGTGACGGAGGCGACGGCGGAGATGGCGGCAACCCAGGTGGTGGAGATGTTCCTTCTTCGGGTTATGACTGTTATTTCATCGACAGCAAACAATGGTCGAATTCTTTCTATACTATAAGTGGAAATACATCTACAAGCAAAGGTAGCGTTACTGTAAACGGCACTACATATTCAGTATGTCTAAAAATGGAAAGTTCTACAAGCATCAAGTTTACCACAATAGAGCCAATGACTCTTACTCTTATATTTGTAGAAACAACTCCTACCGCTAAAATTAACGGAACAAAAGTGACAGGTAGCGCCGGAAAGATAGTACAAACTTTATCTGCTGGAACTCATGAAATAACCAAAGCAGACGGTCACAACCTATTCTTTATAACTCTTTCAACAGAAGGTGGTTCGACGGGTATTGATTCTATATACGGTGATACAATGGATGATGAAAATGCACCAATCTATGATCTATCTGGTAGAATAGTAACAAACCCTCAACCAGGCGTATTGTATATTAGAAACGGAAAGAAAATGTTCTTTAATAACTAATTAGTTTTACATAAGTAGATAAGCCCTTGCTATGAAACATTAGCAAGGGCTTTTTACATACAATAAGATAATAGAATAAAATGACTATCTCTGTCAATTCATCTTATCACTAATAAGTGACACACGCAAATAAAAAATAAAGCCGATAATAATTAAATAACTATTATCGGCTTTACTCTTTTTATTTAGATCTACATTATAATAATATCGTTAAAGAAGTTAGTATAACATAATGCTACATTACTCCAATCCTTCTAAAAGTCTTTTGATAACTACTGTTGCAGATATTTCACGGTTAGCAGCTTCAGGAATAACAATAGATTGAGCGCATTCTATAACATCATCCGTTACAATCATGTTGCGTCTCACAGGCAAGCAATGCATAAAATAAGCATTATTAGTTACCGCCATTTGTTTCTCTCCTACTGTCCACTCTCTATCTGTGCTAAGCACTTTACCGTAATTATCGCCACTATAAGCCGCCCAGTTTTTAGCGTAAATAAAATCGGCACCTTCAAAGGCCTTCATTTGATCATATTCAACTTTTGCATTACCCACAAAACTAGGATCTAACTCATATCCCTTAGGATGAGTAATTACAAAATCATAATCCGTAGCATTCATCCATTCAGCAAATGAATTGGGTACTGCTTGTGGAAGAGCTTTAGGGTGTGGAGCCCAAGTTAACACCACTTTTGGACGAGGTGTTTTTTTATATTCTTCAATAGTAATTAAATCGGCAAAGCTTTGCAAAGGATGACGTGTTGCAGCTTCCATTGAGAAAACCGGACGACCAGAGTACTGTATAAATTGATTGATTATAGTTTCTTGATAGTCAAAATCTCTACTTTCGAATTGAGCAAATGCACGTACGCCAATGATATCGCAATAACAGCCCATCACAGGAATAGCCTCTAATATATGTTCAGGTCTATCACCATCCATGATAACGCCACGTTCTGTTTCTAATTTCCAAGCGCCCTGATTTATATCTAACACAATCACATTCATACCTAAATTGGTAGCTGCTTTTTGTGTGCTAAGTCGAGTACGAAGACTAGCATTAAAGAAGATCATCAACAACGTCTTGTTGCGTCCTAGCTCTACATATTTAAAGCGATCTTTCTTTATTTCGAAAGCCTCCGAAAGGGCAATTTTAAGATCTCCGATATCTTGTACGCAAGTAAATTTTTTCATAATATATAATGTTATAGTGAGAATTATAGAGTGTAACTTTAATCTTTAGTATAGCTTATTGCTTTACAGATAGATAATGACAAAAACAAATTTAAATAAAAATGTTTAGTAATCCAGCAAAGACTTAGCATTAATTTAAGGGCAAAAACACAAGCACAAATGATTTTAAAAGTAGTTATTACGATCTAATTTGGCCATCTCCCTCAATCAACCATTTATAAGAAGTTATTTCTTCTAATGCCATTGGTCCACGGGCATGTAGCTTCTGAGTACTTATTCCTATTTCAGCTCCAAGACCAAACTGCGCACCATCCGTAAAAGCCGTAGAAGCATTTACATATACACACGCGGCATCAACAAGTTGCTGAAATAAGATAGCTGTATCTTTATTTTCAGTTATAATACACTCACTGTGCTTAGAACTATTTTCTTGAATATGTTCAAAAGCCTGTTCAATATTAGAAACAGTTTTAATAGCCATTTTGTAATCAAGAAACTCAGTGCCAAAGCTTTCATTATTGGCCTCCTTTAAAAGCTCATCAGGATAATGACCTTGCAACTGAGTAAAAGCCAACGAATCGGCATATATAATAACATTACTATCCTTCAATGGCTTACATAATAAAGGTAAATCTGCAATACGACTTTGATGAACAACCAAGCAATCTAATGCATTGCAAACACTAACTCTACGCGTCTTGGCATTGTTTATTATCTTTGTTCCCTTTTCAATATCTCCTTCCTTATCGAAATAAGTATGACAAATACCCGCACCCGTTTCAATAACTGGGATGACAGCATTCTCTCTAACAAAATTAATAAGATTACTGCTACCTCTCGGTATTAACAAATCAACATAGCCCACAGCATGTAGCAGTTGATTGGTAGCCTCTCTATCGGTAGGAAGCAAAACAACAACATGAGGATCGACTTGAAAATGCTTGAGCACACGATGCAATAAACCAACAATCGCTTTATTTGAATTTTCCGCATCACTGCTTCCTTTTAAAACACAGGCATTACCACTTTTAAAACACAAAGAAAAAACATCAAAACTCACATTGGGACGGGCTTCATAAATGATACCAATAACACCGAAAGGAACACTAACTTTAGTTAGTGTTAAACCGTTGGGTCTTTCGATTTGTGCCAAGACTCTACCAAGAGGAGAGGGTAAAGTTGCTACATTACGTATATCTTCGGCAATATTGTTTAGCCTTTCTTTTGTCAACTTCAATCTATCGTATTTTGGATTAAGCAAATCCATACGATCGAGGTCCTTTTTGTTTTCAGATAAGAGAAAATCCATTTCATTTGAAATCTCATCAGCTATAGCGTTCAAGATTTCATTTATGCGTTCATTGCTTAATAATACTAGCTTTCTACTTGCTCTTTGTATAGAGATAAATGTATTTTTCAAGTCCATAGTTATTCAATATATAAGTAATCATAATGTACAACAGCCTTCTTTCCATGTTTGCCTAATGACTCTACAACTTGTTGAGAACTGCAATTAACTTTACCAACGCCAATATAGAGACCTTTAGCATCGACTATACGAACAATATCATCCTTTTCGAACTCACCATTAATATGAGTTATACCAATTGGTAGTAAACTAACAGCTTTATCAGACATAAGAACTTGAGAGGCACAATCGTTGATATGAATTGTTCCTTTAGCGAAGCCATCACTATGTGCAATCCATTTCTTCACACTAGATACGGGAGTTGTTTCGGCAATAAATCTTGTACAAACAGTGCCTTCAGGATTATCGATTAAAGAGGTAAGTATATTAGCTGTTTTGCCATTAGCAATAACAACTTCTATTCCTTCATCGGCAACTTTACGCGCAATATTCGTTTTAGTAATCATGCCTCCCCTACCAAAACTAGATTTACTCGCCTGTATATAATCGGCAACACATTGCCCATGTTCTATTTTTCTTATTACCTCAGAACCGAGTTCTGAAGGTGAACCATTATAAATACCATCAACATTGCTCAATATGATAAGTTTTTGAACATCCATCATAGATGCTATTAAACCAGATAACTCATCATTATCAGTAAACATCAACTCTGTTACTGAAATAGTATCATTTTCATTTACTATTGGAATAATTCCATTATCGAGCATTACGCTCATGCAGTTTTTTTGATTAAGATAATGACGACGAGTAGAAAAGTTTTCTTTAGTTGTTAGAACCTGCCCAACAATAATATCATATTCACGAAAGAGCTCATAATAGCGGTTTATTAGTTTAACTTGTCCAACCGCGGAAAACAATTGTCTTTGATCAACACTATCTAACTTTTTAGTGTCACGCATCTCACTTCGTCCTGATGCTACAGCACCAGAAGAAACTAGTATTATTTTGATTCCGATTTTGTGCAGTTGCGCTATCTGATCGACAAGAGCTGACATTTGCGTCACATCTAGTGTACCATCTTTGCGTGTTAAAACATTGCTACCAATCTTTATGGCAATTCGAGCAAGCGTTTGTTTCATATTTACTAACGATTTGAAACTACAAAGATATAAAAAACAGCAATATTGTTAGCAAATAGAGACAAATAATGATAGTGATACGATATACGGAGCTATTATCTATCTCAGAATATCACACTATCATCATATAAATATATAATATACCTACCAACAATATTGCCAGGTATAGAAAGCAAAAAACAAATGTCAACAATAAATATCCCTATTCATCCTTTTTATCGCGATCTCTTATAATCTCCATGGCCTGCTCATATTGGTCTTCATTTACCATTACCGATACAGTAGGACTAATATAAGGAGCAATAGATGACATTAAACCGTCCTTAACTTCAGCTATTATATCACTACTTTCTAGCAAACCTTTTACGAGTTCTGCTTCCCATCTCGAACCATTAAAAACTTCAACAATTCGTCCAGTATCATTCTTATCATTCATACCATTCAATTTAGTTTGTTCTAATATCCAATAACCTTATAATTATGATTGGTTATATGCAGTTTGAATTATCTTATATTATAAGAACATATATAAAACACACATTGTTTGCTATAAACAGATTACTTTGAGTAATATGTAAAAATAATACATATAGAACATCCTAGTAGCAAACTGGCAATTAGTGCCAAAAACACTTAATCTAATACTATGCGATGCACATCAATATCCTCATCTAAAAATCGGGTAGCAGATTCTTTGAATACATCTTTAGCTTCAGTAGTATAATATAATGTTCTTCCATGTTTTGTACATTTAGCATCTACTTCGGGATGTCTTTTTAGATAATCTTTTAAACTCTCAGCTACATACTCACCTTGCGCTACTACTTGTATATCATCAGGAACTAGTTGTTTAATTAAAGGCAGTAAGATAGGATAATGAGTGCAACCCAGTATAATTGTATCTATTTGAGAATCTTTTGCAATCAACGAATCTAGATTCTTCTTTATGAAATAGGCAGTACCTTCATTATCAATTTCATTATTTTCTACAAGAGTAGCCCACATAGAGCAAGCCTCTCCAGTAACTTCAACATTAGGGAAAAGCTTATTAATTTCTAATGGATAAGATTCTGATTTAATAGTACCTGGAGTAGCCAATACACCAACATGTCCTGTAGCGGTAAGACCACCAATTGACTCTACCGTAGGACGAATCACACCCAATACTCTTCTATTAGCATCAATATTTGGTAAATCATTCATCTGTATACTCCTTAGAGCTTTTGCCGAAGCTGTGTTGCAGGCTAATATAACTAAGTGGCAGCCCATCTCAAAGAGTTTTTTCACAGCCTGTAGAGTAAAGTCATACACCACCTCAAACGATCGAGGACCATAAGGTGCACGAGCATTATCGCCTATATAAACATAATCGTATTGGGGCATAGCATCTTTTATTTTGGACAGAATGGTTAGCCCTCCATATCCAGAGTCAAATACTCCAATAGGACCAGGCTGTTGGCTTAGCTTTGTTGACATGTTATTTATTATATTGATGTTATCACAAAGATAGAAAAGGTATTATAAAAAAGAAAGAGATGAAAGGCAAACCTTTCATCTCTTTCTTTTATCTTGAATATATTATATCAATTATTTAACGCCAAGTTGACTTTTTACTTTAGCAGTTAAATCAATACTTTGAGGACCTACATAAGGTATTTGAGTACGAGCTAAGTCAAAGATATAGATAACACCTTCTGACGCACCAACAGCTTCGATAGCCGTGTTAAGCTTTTGATAGATAGGAGTCATCAAGTTTTGTTCTGCTTGTTGCATACCTTGTTGAGCTTCTTGTTGGAATTGCTCTTGTCTTTGCATCATGTCTTGCAATTCTTTTTGTCTTCTTTCTGCAATGTTTGCAGGAAGTGTATTTTCAGAAACTGCTTGTTGAAATTCTTGATACTTTCTATTGAATTCCTCTTGAGTTCTGGTCAACTCATCAGTATATTTCTTTTGCAAAGCTTCAAGTTCTGTGATAGCTTGCGTATATTCTGGCATTGAAGGAATAACTTCAGCAGAGTTCATGTGACCAAACTTAAGTGTTTGAGCAGACACTCCCAATGGAAGTGCAAGTAAAATTAAAAGTGCAATTTTCTTTAGCATAGTTTTATTTATTTGATAGTTATTTTTTGAATTATCTTTTGCAAATGTAATAAATTAATTTGAATATCCTAATTTAGCCAAAACATCATTGCTTATATCAATACGTGGAGACGCAAATATGATATCTGAAGCAGAAGCTCTATCAATGACCAACGAATAGGTTTTTTGTTCAGCTATTTCCTTCACGGCATTGTAAATTTCATCTTGAATAGGGCTCAACAAACTTTCGCGTTTTTTAAAGAGTTCCCCTTCCGGTCCAAAATAAGTACGTCGCAATTCAGCTGCTTCTCTTTCTTTATTCACTATCTCCTCTTCCTTTTTTGTTTTTTGTTCTTCCGATAAAAAGACAGATTCTGATTGATAGTTTTTATACATAGTCTGAGCATCCTTGGCAAGTGTTTCCACTTCGCTTTGCCATTTCTTTGAAATTTGATTTAGTTGCTCATTGGCGCGTTCATATGCAGGTATATTTTTCAATATATACTCCATATCAATAAGTGCAAATTTCTGTGCATTGGCCGCCATAAACGAACCAAAAAGAAGCATAGTAAATAGAACAAGCTTTTTCATAACATTTCCTTTTAGTTTAGTTTTATATTATATGATTAGAATTCTTGACCAAGAACAAAGTGGAATCGGCTACCACCATACTCCTTAGAACCAAATACTTTATCGAAACCGTATGCCCAGTCAATACCCATCATACCAATCATTGGTAAGAAGATACGAACACCTAGACCAGCCGAACGTTTCAAATCAAATGGATTCACGTTCTTAATATCACTCCATGCATTACCTGCTTCAACAAACCCTAACACATAAATATTTGTACTTGCTTCAAGCATTAGAGGGTATCTTAATTCAACACCCAAACGAGCATAAGCATAGCCTTCACTACCGTATGGAGTTAACGAACTGTTTTCGTAACCACGTAGAGCAATACTTTCGGTTGCATAACTAGAATATCCTGTCATACCATCACCACCCACATCAAATGTTTCGAAAGGAGATTTCTTATACTTGTTGTAGTGGCCTAACATACCAAATTCTACACGGGTCATTAATACCAAACATTTTGGATTCTTCACGTAGTCCATCAAAGCAGTATAAGTTTTTGCTTTGAATTTCCATTTGTGGTACTCAATCCAGTTGTACAACTTATTGCGATTGTCTTGTGTGATGCCGCCACTTTCAGTATAATAACTCTTATAATCCTTGCCATCGAAAAGCGAGTAAGGAGGAGTAATTTGTGCTGTTAATGAAAACTCAGAACCTTGACGAGGGAACAATGGATTATCGATTGAGCTACGTGAAAGTGATAAGTTCAAACTAATGTTGTTACACTTACCGTTTGTAACAGGAAAATACTGCCAATCTTTAAGAATATATCTTTGGTAAGACAACTCTGCCGAGAAAGTAAAGTAGTCATCCGGCCACTTCAAACGTTTACCCCAACCAATAGACAATCCCCACATTTGGATAGATTTATCAGGGTCATAATAATTTTCGTAGTTGTTATAGTTACCATAATTATACATACCGTAACCACCATAGCCACTATACATACTATTATAATAGTTGTTGTAATATGAATTATTGTAGTATCTGCTACTAATATCCGTTTGTCTTGAATAATAAGCCGAAACAGAGAATGAGTTCGGACGTTTTCCACCAAACCAAGGATCGAAGAACGAAACACTATATGATTGATAATAGCGAGCATTCGTTTGTCCACTGATAGTCAATGTTTGTCCATCACCTTGAGGCAGAATACCACGATAGTTATCACCAGGATGAAGCAAGTTGGCCAATGAGAAGTTAGTGAACTTCAAACTCAACTTACCAATAACCCCTGTTTGTCCCCAACCGGCCGAGAACTCAACCTGGTCATTTGCTTTAGAAACAAGGTTATATGCAATATCTACCGTACCATTCATTGGGTCTGGTTGAATATCCGGCACAATGTTTTCTGCATCGAAGTGACCCATTTGTTGGATTTCACGCATTGAACGCATCAAATCATCGCGACTAAACAATTGTCCTGGACGCGTACGCAACTCACGTCTTACTACATTTTCGTATAGACGGTCGTTACCATTGATAGCAATCTTATTGATAGTAGCTTGACGACCTTCATAGATACGCATCTCCAAGTCAATCGAGTCTCCATCAATATTTACCTCTACAGGATCTAGATTATAGAATAAATAACCATTATTGTAGTATAGATTACCAATAGCATCTTCATCGGTAGAAGTACGTTCAGTTAATAGCTTTTGATTATAAACATCACCTTTCTTCATTTGCAACATATAATCCAATTGATCTGAAGGATAAAGCGTATTACCCACCCATGTCACATTACGAAGATAATACTTATCGCCTTCTTCAATTTCCATATAAACATCAACAGTTCTATCATCATGTGCTACTACGCTATCTTTTACAATCATAGCATCACGATAACCCAACTCGTTATATTTATCAATAATCAATTGCTTGTCTTCTTCGTATTTTTCATCAATAAACTTCTTAGTGCGGAACAAATTCAAAATCTTACCTTTTTCATTTGTTTTCTTCATCACTCTTTTCAGCTTATTATCCGAGATTGCAGTATTACCATCGATAGTGATGCTATTAACTTTAATCTTTTCTTTCTTATCAATTTCAACATCCACAATCACTTGGTTGTCACCAGCTACATCATCTCTTTGAGTAATGATAATCTCAGCATTCTTAAACCCTTTATCATCAAAATATCTTTTGATAAGTGTCTTAGCGCGGTCTACCAAGTTGGGAGTAATTTGACTTCCTTTTACCAATCCTAGTCGTGCTTCAAGATCTGTTCTTTCCGACTTTTTCACCCCATGATAACGAATTTCAGAGATACGTGGTCGTTGAGTCAAGTTAATATTCAACCATACCTTACCATCTTCTATTTTATCGGCAGTGATTTGCACATTCGAAAACAAACCATGTCTCCAGTAGCGTTTGATAGCTGTAGTAATTTCATCACCCGGAACAGAAATTGTTTGCCCAATAGATAGCCCCGAAAGACCAATCAGCACAAAGTCTTCGTAGTTCTTCACACCTTCAACTTTTATGTCAGCTATTTCAAACTTTTTGGGAGTACCCGAATAGAGTATAACTGGTTTAGAGCTCTCGTCGATGTTCACCTCTTGTGCTCGGCCTGTTATTGTTCCTCCCAACAGGCATATAAACGTTACTAATATTAAAGAAATACGATAATGCATTTATGTTATGATTATATGTTTTAACTATCTTAATTGTTCACTGGTTTTACCGAAGCGTCGCTCTCGGTTTTGGTAGCTCAATATAGCCTTATAAAACTCTTCGCTACCGAAGTCGGGCCAATGAGTTTCACAGAAGTAAAGTTCTGAATAGGCGCATTGCCATAGCAAGTAGTTGCTAAGACGATACTCTCCACCTGTACGAATCAACAAATCAGGATTTGGCATAAAGCTGGTAGCCAAATGCTCTTGAATAGTCTGGTCTGTTATTTCCTCGGGGTTTATTTTATTGTCTTTTACCAATGCTGCTATTTGCTTCATAGCTTCGGTAAGCTCCCATTTAGATGAATAATTCAATGCCAAAACCAAAGTCAAACCAGTATTGGTTGATGTATTTTTGATACAAGAGGCTAAACGTTCTTGTACATTTACAGGAAGTTGGCTCATATCACCAATGATGCGAAACTGAATATTGTTTTTCATAAATGTCTCTTCCTCAAGTGAGTCGAAAAGAAGATTCATAAGAGCTTCAATCTCACTCGCCGGACGACTCCAGTTTTCGGTAGAGAATGTATATAAAGTAAGATACTTCACTCCCAAGCGTGCAGCGTCCTCGGTAATAGAGTGTACCGTTTCTGCTCCTTGATGATGACCAAAGCTACGGTCTTTGCCGCGCTCTTTTGCCCATCTGCCATTACCATCCATTATGATGGCCACGTGCTGAGGCACTCTATTTGAATCTATCTTTTCTTTATATGACATTACCATTAGTAATTACAATCTTTGCATTTAGGAAAAAGATCATAAGTGAGAAATAAGATAGCAAACGAATAGCTATCATTATTTTTAAACCCTTTTCCTTTTATTTGAAATGGATCATTTAACTGCAAGCCCTCTTTGTTGGTTACATCCAACTTATCACTTAGGCTAAAGCGCATTGTAAATTCAAATCCAATATTCAGTCGTTCTCTCAATTTGTATTTCACACCTGCCCCAATAGGAAAGTTGACTGTGAATACACCATTTGCAGGGGGTGGTGCATAGGTAAAACCCATACCTCCTAATATATAAGGAGTAAATCTCTTTCCACCTCTAAAACCCTGTCCTGTGCCATAAGGCAAGAAATTATACTCGAACTGAGCTCCTAAATCAAAAATCGCTCTTTTAAAATTGACGTTTTCCAATCCCGGATACTTATTATTAAATCCACGAGTATCACCAGCTATTCTTCCAGCAATTAGGTCGCCTTTGATGGCCATGCGTTGATTCAATATATATCTTGCCACCACTCCACCAGACACCCCAATGTGCTTAAAAGGGGTAGTATAATTGGCGTCGCCCATATAAAAGCTACCACCAAGTGCCCCCCCTAGTTCAAGTCTATATTCTTCGCTACTTTGTGCAAATACGCTGTTTTGCACTAGCGCTCCTATTATTAATAATATACAAACAATCAGCCTTTTATGTAATGCAACCATACTTTTGTGTTTTAGTAAGATTATTGTTTATCCAATTATAGATAAAACGGCTAGATTGTTTTTAAATTGTATTCAGATATTATTGCACCTTAAATGACAATCGATTTAGATGCCCTCGCCACACAGCATTTGGCGTACTTCTCATTATCCATATATGGTTGTTTGGCCCTACTACCATCGAGTAGTCTGATGCTTGGCCTACTATCTCTTCGGGCAACATAAACATACTCTTCTCTTCTTTCCAAATAATACCGGTTTCCGATTTATAGAATGAGGTAAATTCTTTTCCGAAAATATAGAATGCATCACCATAAAAGATGATTGATGGATCTTCGAAGCGTGGACAGTTATACATTGATTCTGTGCTCATTGCTGCCCATTGTTGACCCTCCATATATGCCCATGCAATGGTTGTAGTATCGGCCTCTGTAGGGTTAATTATATTACCAACTACCATCACGTTTTCTACCCCAATTCTAGTATTATATACAGCAGCCGAAATATTGTTTCTAGGGAAAGTTTCTGGAACAATTGCACCCACTGTCCATGTAGTGCCATCGGTATTGCAGAATCTTTCTACTGTTTGTGAAGCTCCACTGTTATCAGTTTCTTCTACCGTTTTGATGGCTGTGATAATATTGCTCATTGGAGCAATGAATGTAGATATGCCATTGCCAAGCGCTGCATCAGTCCAATTGATTCCATCGGTAGATGTGTATGCAGTAGTAGAACCTTGCACAGTGGCATATAAAGCACCTTGAAAGTTTACTAGTGAGGTAATTTCTGTAGTTGGAAGCCCCGAAACAGTTGCTTGACTCCAAGTTTTTCCATTGGTTACCGACGAATAATATACTGGACTATTAGCTCCATATACAAATATTTGGTCGTGAAGAATTACAGATTTTTGTTTCCCTGTAATGGTTGGTGCAAAGTTGGTAGCCCAAGCGTCACTTCCCCAGTTTAGCGAATCGCCATGTTGTTGATGAACGCGAACTTCAAGCTTATATTCTTTTGTCACTACTAGGTCGGGTGCCCACACTTTAAATAATAAAGGGGTTTGCATAGTTCCAACTAGGTTGAGAGAATCGGTAATGCTAAATAAAGAATCTGCGGTATCTGTAGAGTTTCTTACCGTTGCAAAGCCTGCGATAGACAGGTTTGTGATTAAAATATTGTCGATAATCGTATCTGAGCCTACCGGCAAAGAGTCTTGATTGTAAATATGCCCATTCAGTTGGTCTATCGTGAAAACATAGCTCACGCCATGGATAGTATCCAACTCAAAAGCCATCACTATGGCATTTGGACTGTATTCAATAGTATCATCTCCCCCCAAACATGAGCTCATGGAGATTGAAGCAACTAAAAAACTAGCTATTGCTGCTAATAATTTTATTCTCATTAGTTAGATTGTGTTTATTTACAAATTGCAAATTTAGAAACTTTTCTTCCTATATTGAACATTGCAAGCAAGTTTTATATAAAATTATAGATAATAATATTGTATAAAACCAAAAGAAGTATTATAAATAAGGGGTAAGGTTAAAAAAGCATTACAGCTAATTAAGCTATTTTTTTCTTCAATGCCAGAAGGCATATTAATCGCCCTGATTTTAAACCGCAATACAGCACCCTAATAACCTGACTAATAGAGCATATAACCGCAAAGACACTTTCCTACATATAAAAACATGGGGATGTTTTACACCAAAACATGGGGATGTTGTGTATCAAAACATGGGGATGTTTTACACCAAAACATGGGGATGTTTTCACAGTTAACCAATTTAGATAATCTCGTATTCTACTACTTACAACTTTATTTGCCTCACCTATTACCACTATGCCTCAACGTTAATTTAATCTTAAAAAGCCTTGATTTATGTTTGCAAAAGGTCAATAAAAAAGCCAATCGACTTACATAAAGCTAATCGATTGGCTGTAGAAATATAACCAAATAATCTAGTTATTTGATATTAGGGTTTAGGTCATGCCATTTGTTAGTAGGAGGAATTACACCCATCTCAATAACCTCATCTCTAAGCTTGCAGAGGTGACCATAACTAGTTTCCAAATCAGCTTGTTCTTGCTCAGTTCCGGTTGGGTATTTATAGTGAACCCCTTCTTTATTAATTACCGTTTCCATTGCCATCATAATATGATTAAACTTACCATCAAACACATAAGTTCCGGCTGGCCAAGTAAATGGTTTGCCACCCATAGCAGCAGCAATCATTTCAATAGATAGATATGATGGGCTTTGGAATGACGAACGTCCACGAAGATCGATAATATTCTTACCTCCTTGTACTACACGAAGTTTTAAATCTACCCAATCGGCACTAGGAATACGACCCGATTCAATCAAATTAGTCAATGGATCGCCTTCAACTTTTGTAGTCGAAGCAAATACAGCCATTTGTTCGCCATGACCACCATAAGTGCGACAGTTTTCAATCTTAGAAGTTGGGAGTTTGAAGTATTTGCACAATTCACTTCTCAAACGAGTACTATCCAATGCAGCCAATGTAGATACTTGCGATGGTTTTAAACCTGAATAAATAAGTGTAATTAAACCGGTAATATCAGCAGGATTGAAAACAACCACTACATGTTTTACATCGGGACAATATTGACGAATATCCTTTCCAAACTGAGCTGCAATCTCAGCATTGCCTTTCAACAAATCCTCACGAGTCATTCCAGCCTTGCGTGCTGCACCACCCGAAGAAACAATATAAGACGCACCATCAAAGGCTTCTTTGATATCAGATGTAAATGTGATGTTTACATCATCAAATCCACAATGAAACATTTCTTCAGCCACTCCCTCTAGAGCAGGAGCAAAAGGATCGTACAAACAGATATTAGGAGTCAACTTCATCATCAAGGCTGTTTGAGCCATGTTTGAACCAATCATACCGGCAGCCCCTACAATTGTCAACTTTTCGTTAGTTAGAAAATTCATAATATATTTATTTTAAAGTGAATAATACTTAGTTATTTTAAACTACAAAGATAACGGCTCACAAGCCAGAATGTTCATTGAAAATAGTTGTAAACCATAACGAAAAGTAATAGCAAATAAACTAGTTATCATTTAAATCGTTTATCTTTGTATTAAAATCAAAGAGGCATTTTTATGTTATATCAAGATGTCTCACAATAATTTATCTATTATGGCTATCGAACTAGGCAAATTCAATCACCTGGAAGTTGTAAAACGAGTAGACTTTGGTGTATATCTAGATGGCGAAGAAGCTGGCGAAATATTACTTCCCAGTCGCTATGTTCCCTCCAATTGCGAAATTGGTGATATTTTAAACGTGTTTTTATATCTGGATAGCGAAGAGAGACTCATCGCTACTACTCTTACCCCATTGGTGGAAGTTGGAGAGTTTGCTTATCTAAAGGTGGCATGGATTAATCAATATGGAGCATTCCTTAATTGGGGCTTGATGAAAGATTTGTTTGTTCCGTTTAGCGAGCAGAAGATGAAGATGCAAGTAGATAGAAGCTACATTGTATATGCTCATCTTGACGAAGAAAGCTATAGAATAGTAGCATCAGCAAAGGTAGACCGATATCTATCGAAAGAGACGCCCGACTATCAACCCGATCAAGAGGTAAATATTTTAATCTGGCAAAAAACAGAATTAGGTTTTAAAGCAATAATCGAGAATAAATACGCTGGTTTGATTTACGAAAATGAGGTATTTCAAGACTTACGCACAGGCATGCAGCTTAAAGCTTATGTGAAACAGGTGCGCGAAGATGGCAAAATCGACTTAATGATTCAGAAAGCAGGCATGGCAAAAGTGGGAGATTTCTCGG
>CAMTOV010000004.1 GCA_947074235.1 uncultured Bacteroides sp.
GATATATGGAAGCGGCTACACGCATGGTGAATGAATTCTTGCCACAAGGCAAACTGATAGTATATGCTCAGGGTAGAAAATACAAGCGCATGGATGAGTACTTTGCCAATGGCACAGGTAGTTGCCAAGATTTACCTGTAGTTGTTTTGATTGATGAAGGATCGGCTTCGGCAAGCGAAATTTTTGCGGGTGCTATACAAGACAATGACCGTGGCACAATCATTGGTCGTCGCTCATTTGGTAAAGGCTTGGTTCAGCAACCGGTCGACTTTAGTGATGGTTCGGCTGTACGTCTTACAATTGCTCGTTATTATACACCCGCTGGTCGTTGCATTCAGCGTCCTTACGAAAATGGTAAAGACCATAATTACGAAATGGACTTGTATAACAGATACACTCACGGCGAATTCTTCCATAAAGATAGCATTAAGCTAGATGACAATCAACGCTTTTCTACCGGTCTTGGTCGTCCTGTATATGGTGGTGGTGGTATTATGCCCGACATATTTGTACCACAAGACACCACCGGTCTTACTTCATATTCAACCGAAGTAATCAGTAAAGGATTGTCTGTACAGTTTGCATTTCAATATACCGACAACAATCGCGAGAAGCTTAATAAGTATGATACCGAAGAGTCATTGTTGAAATACCTACGCAGCCAAGGTGTTATAGAACAATTCGTGCGTTATGCCGAAAGCAAAGGTGTGAAACGCCGTAACATCCTGATACACAAGTCATACAAAATCCTTGAACGTAGTGTATATGGCAACATCATCTATAACATGCTGGGCAAAGAAGCTTTCATTAAGTTTATAAACGACTCGGACAATACTGTAAAACAGGCTTTGGATGTGTTGCGCAAAGGAGAGGCTTTCCCAAAAGCCCCCGAAGTGATTGACACGCCAGATGTAAGTACTCAGAATAATGAAAGAGAGGAAAAAACTATTGCGCAAGCAGATAGCAGCGCTGAAAAAGCTACAAAGCGTCTCTACGCTTAATGAATTATCAAATATAATACTTGCCTCTTTAGAGCAGCTTTCTGCTTTCGAAGAGGCAAGTGTCTTATTACTCTATTACTCGCTAAGCGACGAAGTGAAAACTCATGCCTTCATTGAAAAGTGGAAAGAGAAGAAAACCATACTACTACCGGTAGTGGTGGGTGATGAACTTGAGCTAAGACGCTATACCGGCACTCACGACCTACAAATTGGCGCTTATGGCATCAACGAACCTACTGGTAGGCTTTTCAAAGATTACAACTCCATCGATTTGTCAATAATACCTGGTGTAGCTTTCGATAATGAAGGACATAGGTTAGGAAGAGGTAAAGGTTATTACGATCGTTTGTTACCTCAGATTCATGCAACCAAAGTAGGCATTTGCTTTCCTTTTCAATTACTCCCTATTATTCCTTCCGAGCCATTTGATATAAAGATGGATATGATTGTATGCAGTTGACTTAGTTTCATAGTTAAGAAACTAAAGTTTCATCGAAGTGACACCATCGTTTCATCGCAGTGAAACTAGATAGAATGTAGCAATCTTATCGAAAGATGATATTAGTAATCACCGCAGCTCCTACACGCTGGTTGAGAGAACGAACCAAAGTATCACGACTCATCATCAATTCTTGTCGCAGTGCTGCCGAAGTGAGATGCACATAAAGAGTTTGGTTGCGAATATACAACTGACTGGTATAAGAAGCCATTCCCGGTCCCAATACTTCGGGCCATGCATTTATCAAACGTTGCTCATTGAGTGGAGACTCCAAAGATTCTTGTCGCAAATAGCGACGCAAAATGGTACTAATATGTTCGGCATTCCTTTTTTTCATGATTACACTTCGCTTGTCATTTGAGAAATAACACCATTCATCACTTCAAACATCTTATAATCGCTCCCTATATTATATAGAATCTGATCTAAATGCTCACGGTTAGTATCTGTGATGAATATTTGACCAAAACTATCACCAGATACTAATTTCACAATTTGCTCTACACGTGATGCATCTAGTTTATCAAATATATCATCGAGCAGCAATAAAGGAGATTTATTTCCTGCACGTTTCAAAAAATCAAACTGAGCTAGTTTTAGCGCTATCAAGAATGTTTTGTTTTGCCCTTGCGAACCCTCGCGCTTAATAGGGAAACCACCAAGTTGCATACTCAAATCGTCTTTATGAATACCTTTCAAAGAGTAACCCATAATTTGATCTTTTTGCCTGTTCTGTTTCAAAACCTCAAGCAATACAGCATCTTTGGCATGCGACTCATACGAGAGTTCTACCTGTTCTTTATCTTGCGAGATAAACGAATAGAAAGATTGGAATATAGGAACAAATTCTTCAATAAACTTGGCTCTTTTCTGATGAATCACTTCGCCCGATTGCGCCATCATCTCTTCCCAAATTAGAAACAGTTCTTCATCAACGGGAGCATCACTTTTGAGTAAAGTGTTGCGTTGAGCCATTGCTTTATTGTATTTTATAAGCGCATCGAGATATTCTTTATCGTATTGTGAGATTACCACATCCATAAACTTCCTACGTTCTTCGCTACCACCTGCTATCAAGTCGGAATCGGAAGGTGAAACAAGCACCAGAGGAATAAAGCCGATGTGATCGGACAAGCGTGAATATTCCTTCTTATTGCGTTTAAACTGCTTTTTGCATCTACGTTTCATGCCGCAATAAATCTCTTCTGATGCTCCATCGGGCGCCTCATACAGACCTTGAATCATAAAAAAATCTTGTGTATGCATCATGTTTTGCGAATCAATGGGATTGAGAGAGCTCTTACAAAACGAAAGAAAATACACAGCATCAAGCAGATTGGTTTTACCCATTCCGTTTTTGCCAAAAAAGCAATTCAACTTGGCCGAAAAACTCAAATCGGCTTGCTCAATATTCTTATAATTCAATACAGATATCTGCTTTAATTTCATAAATGCATATAGGTTTGTGTGCAAAATTAGTAAGAATTCGCTGTTTAATGCCTCTAAAGTCGAAAAAAGATAGTTTGAAATTTCATGAATCATCATAAAAGAATTATTTTTGCGAGTCGAAATATCCTATTATGAATAATAACAAAAAAATTAATATAAAATGACAGAACAAAAACACAACGGTAACGTAAATGTAGAAGATGCAGTTAGCCAATCTGAAGAGTTCCTAATCAAAAACAAAAAAGCAATCATCGGTGGTGTAATTGCAGTAATCATTATCGTAGCCGGAATCATCATGCACAAGCACATGTATGCTGATCCTCGCGAAGAAAAAGCACAAGCAGCTCTTTTCAGAGGTCAAGACTTATTTGCTCAAGATGCATATGCACAAGCTATCAATGGAGACAGCATCGGTTTTATGGGACTATTGCAAGTTGCCGAACAATATAGTGGTACAAAAGCAGCTAATTTAGCTAAAGCATATACAGGATTATCATACGCTCAAATGGGCCAATATGAAACAGCCTTGACTTACTTAAACGATTTTAAAGGCAAAGACAAAATGGTAGCTGCAGCTGTAATGGGTGCTACTGGTAACTGCTACGCTCAACTAGGTCAACTAGACAAAGCTACAGCAAGCCTACTTAAAGCTGCCGACAAAGCAGACAGCAATACATTGAGCCCAATCTTCTTGCAACAAGCAGGTGAGATTTTTGTAAACCAAGGCAAATATGCTGATGCTATCAAAGCTTATACTCAAATCAAAACTAAATATTTCCAATCTTATCAAGCTATGAACATTGATAAGTATATTGAGCAAGCAGAATTGCTTAAGAAATAAAGAATGAATTGAAAACATAAGAGAGTGAAAATGCGTTGTTCTATATTGAACAGCAAATTTTCACTCTTCGTTTTTCTACACCTTATATATATAGATTAAATATTAAATTAAATAATTAAAATGGCAACAGCTTATCATAACCTATCCGATTACGATTTCAACTCTGTTCCTAATGCAGAAGGCATGAAATTTGGTATTGTAGTATCAGAATGGAATAGCAATATCACTGGACCTCTACTTGACGGAGCAGTAAATACTTTAAAAAAACATGGTGCAAAGTTGGAAAACATTCTTGTAAAAACAGTACCCGGAAGTTTTGAACTTACTTTTGGCGCCAATCAAATGATAGAAAATTGCGATGTTGATGCAGTTTTAATAATTGGTTGCGTAGTAAAAGGTGATACTCCACATTTTGATTATGTGTGCATGGGAGTGACTCAAGGCATTGCACATTTGAACGCAATTGGCGATGTACCAGTTATTTACGGTTTGATTACTACCAACACAATGGAACAAGCAGAGGACAGATGTGGCGGAAAGCACGGTAACAAGGGAGATGAATGTGCAATTACTGCAATAAAAATGATCGATTTTATTTGGAGTTTAAATAAATAATCGTACCTTTGCATCGCAATTGAGAAACAAACTATCTCAAAAGCAAAAGGGCAAATACCAGAGTGGCCAAATGGGACTGACTGTAACTCAGTTGTCTTTCGACTTCGGTGGTTCGAATCCATCTTTGCCCACAAAATTTGCGGAAGTAGCTCAGTTGATAGAGCATTAGCCTTCCAAGCTGAGGGTCGCGGGTTTGAGCCCCGTCTTCCGCTCTCAAGAAAAGAGAATCTGAATATCAGATTCTCTTTTTTTTGTACCTATAATCTGCTTTTATTTTCTATTTTTGCCATCATTATTGTACAGATAATAATTATTCAACTTTAATGTAACAAACATGAAAAACTTATCACAAATCACATCACATTTTAAAACACAAGGCACCATTTCAGAAATCAATCCACTCGGTGCAGGACTTATCAACGACACCTATAAAGTAATAACAGCAGAAACCGATTCCTCCAATTATGTACTTCAAAGAATCAATCACGCTATCTTTCAAGATGTAGAGATGCTACAAAATAACATTGCTGCCGTTACTAAGCAAATACGCAGTAAGCTTGAAGAACAAGGAGAAAATGATATCGAACGCAAAGTACTTCACTTTATCGAAGCCGAAGATGGAAAGACTTACTGGTTTGACGGTGATAGTTATTGGCGCATGATGACTTTTATTCCTAAAGCAAAAACATACGAAACTGTAAACCCAGAATATTCTTATTACGCAGGCAAGGCTTTTGGTGACTTCCAGGCAAAATTGGCCGATATCCCGGAAGTATTGGGCGAAACAATACCCAACTTCCATAATATGGAGTTTAGACTACAACAACTTCGTGAAGCCGTAGAGAAAAACGCTGCAGGTAGATTAGACGAGGTTCAATATTTTATTGAAGAAATAGAAAAACGAGCAGTTGAAATGTGTAAAGCCGAACGCTTATATCGCGAAGGCAAACTTCCAAAGCGTGTATGTCATTGCGATACCAAAGTGAACAACATGATGTTTGACGAAGAAGGAAGAGTACTTTGTGTAATCGATCTTGATACAGTGATGCCTAGCTTTATCTTCTCTGACTATGGAGATTTCTTGAGAACTGGTGCTAATACAGGTGATGAGGATGATAAAGACTTAGATAAAGTGGGATTCAATATGGAGATATTCAAAGCATTTACAAAAGGCTATTTAGAGGGTGCTACATTCCTTACTCCAATCGAAATAGAGAATCTTCCATACGCAGCAGCATTATTCCCATACATGCAATGTGTGAGATTCCTAGCTGACTATATCAATGGTGATACTTATTATAAGATTAAATATCCAGAACACAACTTAGTTCGTACTAAAGCTCAGTTCAAGTTATTGCAAAGTGTAGAAGATCATACAAATGAAATGAAATCATTCATTGATACTTGCTTGCAAGGCTAAGTATTGACCTTGATTCCAATAATAAATTATAGAACGGCGGATAAACGGATTTAGTTTTTCTGCCGTTTCTTTTTCAAGATAATCTGCCGTAGAGAAAGTGAAAATAAGATTATCATTTTCTTTCGATAAATCTGCTTTCATCAACAATACATCGGCAGATAGAATAGCCTCTTCATATTTAACGGCAGACGTTGAATCAGGTTGAATAAAGAAGTTATTCATCTCGGGTTGTGAAGGCAAATAAGTTGATGTTGGAAGGAGTACCCACTTATCTGAATAAAAACGTATATCGCTATCGCACACTGGTGCACAAGCAGTAGATATAGTACAGATGATTTGAGTAGAATCATTCACCGATAAAAGCTTCATTTGCCAAGTGCTTTGCGGTGACAGTTGCACCTGGATATAATCATTTCCAAGCTCTATCATTTCAGATATTTTATTAAAACGATTCTCTACTTTAGCCTTCATATTGCTTTCAAGAAAATCAATACAATCGGCTCTATTGATTGGAGTAAGCAGTGGACAAACCGTATCGGGCATGTTCACAAATAAATCTTTGGCTAATTGTTGAGCAGAAGCATTTAGACATCCTGCAGTAATACTCAAAGTAACAAACAAGCTAGCAACAATCTTTTTATTTAGATTCATCATCTTCTTTATATCTTATAGTTATCGTTAGACGCAAATATGAGCAATAAGCATGATATAGCAAAGCAGTAGTTTAAAAATTATGCTTATTATCATTCAAGATAGATAAAAAGCGCTCTATATCTTCTTCAGTTGTATCAAATGATGTTACAAGTCGGATTTCATGATTTGCTTCATTCCAAAAATAAAAGAAATAATGCTGTAGCATCAAGTCTATAATTTTACGTGGCATAGTAAGAAACAACTGATTGCTTTCCAGCTTTTGCGTAAATTCTACGAAAGGTAAATCCTTTAATCCAGCATATAGTTTTTGCGCCATTGCATTGGCATGTTGAGCATTACGAAGCCATAAATCATCAGACAGATAAGCAGTAAATTGGCAAGATAGGAAACGCATTTTAGATGCTAATTGTGCCGATTGCTTACGTATAAACTTAGCATTTTTAGAAAGTTCTTTAGAGAATGGTATTACACACTCTCCCATTATCATGCCATTCTTTGTTCCTCCAAAGCTTAAGATATCAATGCCACAATCTACTGTCAATTCTCGAAGAGATAATCCTAGCATAGCACAAGCATTAGCAATACGAGCACCATCCATGTGCACATACATGCTGTGTTGATGAGCCAATTTTGTTATCGCCTTTAATTCATCGACTGTATAAACCGTCCCTAGTTCAGTGCATTGAGATAGATAAATAACACCAAGCTGTGAATGATGCTGATCATCAAACCCATGCAAATAGGGCTGAATAAGTTCGGGTGTTAGTTTACCATCAATCGTTGCTATAGGACGAATCTGACATCCAGTCATCTTTACAGGAGCGCCACATTCGTCAACATAAATATGAGCTGTCTCTGCACAAAGAATAGAGTTGAAGGGGCGAGTAACTATTTGAAGTGCCACAGCATTGCTACCTGTGCCATTGAATACAAATAAAGGCTCATATTCTTCGCCAAAAACTTCTTGCAGGGTTTTAACAGCCTTCAATGTCCACATATCATCACCATACCCCAATGCATGATTAGTATTGGCTTGCAGTATAGAATCCATTATCAAAGGATGCACACCGGAATTATTATCAGAAGCAAAGCTACGCATATTCTATATATTTATTTTTTCCCGAGACTTTCACGATACTCAGTTGGAGTTTTTCCCAACTTGGCCTTAAAGCATTTACTAAAATATCGTGGATCATTAATTCCTACCATATAGGAAATCTGAGTCATATTATACTCTCCGGTTTCTATTAATTGAACAGCGCGATTAATACGCATCTCTTTGATAAATTCAATGGGTGCCAAACCGGTGATTGTTTTGAGTTTTTTGAAAAATACCGAACGACTTACTGCTATTTCGCGCACTAAATCATCAACAACCAAGTCGCCATTATCCATATTGCTTTCCATTAGTTCAACTAGCTTATCCATAAATCGACGATCATTTGGAGACATATCAGGTAGCTTTTCTTGCTCTTCCAATATCTCTTCATCTGTATGGGGCAGTATAGCAGCACTACCCATTAAGCTATCACGATAAAGATGCTGGAGTTTTCTTCTTTGTCCAAGCAGATTCTCTACACGAGCTTTAAGATATGTTGCACTAAATGGTTTCGTTATATAGTCATCTGCACCATACTCTAATCCTTCCAATTTACTTTCGATAGAGGTTTTTGCAGTTAGCAAAACAACCGGGATATGACTCGTAGTCATATCAGCTCTAAGCTCCTTTACCAACTCAATACCATCTTTCTCAGGCATCATCACATCGCTGATGATTATATCGGGAACAAATTTCAAGGCTTTACTCCACCCTTCCATTCCATCTTTGGCTTCAACCACTCGATAAGAAGAACCAAATACAGCACGCAAAAACACGCGTAACTCTTGATTATCTTCAACCAATAGCATCACTTGCTTATGCGTATCATCCTCTGTGATTCCCTCTTGAATCAAACCATCAACTGATTCAGGTACTACATCTGCAATCATTGGCATGCCATCCATTAGTTCAGCATCATCTAAAATAAATTCTACACTATCATCATAGTGATCTCTGCCTTTTAAGAAGTCTATCTCAAAACTACTACCCTCTCCTAGTTTACTATCTACATTGATAGTAGCATGATGCATTTCTACCAACTCTTTTACCAGCGAAAGTCCAATACCTGTACTAGCTTGCGAATGATTGAATAGGTTTTTATCAACCAAATTCTCAAAACGAACAAACAAAGATTTCTTACGGTTTTCGGCAATACCAATACCTTGATCTTGCACACCTATTGAAATTGTTTTTTCATCCTCGCGCACAAAGACTCTAATTAACTTACCATTAGGAGTGTATTTGAATGCATTTGAAAGCAGATTGAAAATTATTTTTTCTAGTTTATCAGTATCTGCCCATAAATATAGATCTTCCTTTTCAGTTTCAAACAAAAAGTCTATATGGTGTTCCTCGGCCAATGCTTCAAAATTGCCCATCACCTTACGAATAAACTCTAGAATATCAACACGCTCTACGTGCATCTTCATTTTCTTATTCTGAATTTTTCGGAAGTCTAGAATTTGATTTACTAAACGCAACATGCGATTAGTGTTGCGCTCTACAACTACTAGTTGCTCGCGAGCATCTTTAGGCAAGTCACTATTTTTAAGTACATGCTCTACAGGGCCCGAGATAAGAGTAAGTGGGGTGCGCAACTCGTGCGATATATTAGTAAAGAAACGAAGCTTAATATCAGACACCTGTTGCTCTACAGAAACTTCATGTTTTAATCGATAGATTAAGAACAAGAAATATACGGCTAAAAATATAATAATCAGCACAAATAGCACATACAATAAATAAGCCAAAGGGGTTTCCCAAAAAGAAGGCAACACCTCGATAGGCAGAAAACGTGTATTTTCAACCCACACTCCATCGCTATTTGTAGAGCGAACTTTAAATGTATATTTTCCTTTGGGCAGGTTGGTGTAAATAGCTGTGCGTTGTTTATCTGCCAAAGTCCATTCTTGCTCAAACCCATCTAAAATGTATGCATATTGAATATTTTGCGGATTAGTATAATCAAGCGCAGCATAGTTGATACCAATAATATTCTCCTTATGAGAAAGTGTAAGTTTCTCAGTATCATCAAGTCCTACTTTTAATACAGAGTTTTCACCTGGCACCACCTCTTGATTGACAATAGTAAGTTTTGATAAAAAAATTGGAGGTACAAATCTACTCTTATTTACCGAGTCGGGATGAAAGTAGAATATACCATTGCTGGCTCCAAATAGCATTTCGCCATCGGATGCAACCATTGATGCAGCTTCGCTGAAACGCACACGAAATGTAATGCTACGGTCGTCATAGTTATCAAAACGCTCCATATCGGGCACAAACTTACTGATGCCGTTCTCAGTACTTATCCATAAATTGTTTTTTCCATCTTCGCGTATAGAAAGTAATACATCGGAAGGCAAGCCATCAGCAACTGAATATGATTTAAAAACAGCATTATCTTTGCCATCTACCGACTCTAATTTGTTGAGTCCACCACCAAATGTAGCAAGATACAATTCATTTTTGCTTGTCGATAATATCCAATGCACATCATTATTGCTCAAACTATTAGGATTATCTGCGGAGCGTTGATATAGATGAAAATCTATTGATTCTGGAGTCTTAAAATTTTCATCGAAAGCTACTGCACCAGCTGTAGTTCCTACCCATATTTGCCCGTTATTATCAGAAGTAATGAAGCGAGCCTTATAACATTGATCTATAGGGTATCCTTTGAGATTATTGCGATGATTAACAAAGATTGTTTGACCATTAGCATCTTTAGATAGATAATTTATGCCATTGGCAAAAGTTGCAACCCATATACGCCCATTATTATCTTCGTGTATGGAGTATACATTGTCACTACTCAAACTATACATATCGTTTTCATTATAACGATAGCGAGTTAGTTTATAATTTAACCCATCGCCCGCTATAGGTTGAGCGCAAATAAGTCCGTCGCCCTTAGTAGCAATCCAAAGGTTTCCTTTAGAATCTTCTTTCAAATCATAAACAGTACCCTTCATTGGTTGGCCTGTTAGCCCCACCTTGCCTTCATTGGTCAAAATACCAAGATACTTATGATTTTCATCATACACTCTCAAGCGTCCATCTTTCAAGCCAACCCATATATTATTTTTTGAATCTTCGGTCAATGCTCTTACTTCGTTTGTCAAAGACTCATAATCATGCACTTCGGGGGTAAGCATATTAAATTGAATAGTGCGGAATGTTACCTTTTCAAGCCCTTTTGAATGTGTGCTTATCCACAAATTGCCTTGTTTATCAGAGAAACTTGAATGTATTTTATTCGAAAAACGCCAATCGGGACTACCCAACTCGTTGTAAAATGGTATAAGCTTATTTTGCTCTCTATCATAAAACGAAAAACCACCTGCATAAGGGTGCACCCATAGGTAGCCATTTACATCTTCGTGTATATGAAATGAGGGACGAGAGCGATCGGCGGCAGTAGGTTCCACTTTCAATTGTTCGCGTTTAATGGTGTTAGTAAAAGGATTGAAGTGTACTACGCCTCCCGGCATTTCTTGTTCAAACCACACCTCGCCTGCTTTGTCTACATATGTCGACAAGATAGGCGCCTCAGCTAAATCTTTGTAAACGGTTGGAGAATAATGTGTGTGAGTTCTATTAGGGATATCATAAATAAAAAATCCATCATCTTTGGAAGCAATTACAAGCATCTCGGGTGTTATAGTATTGATTGAGCTGATACGCGATTGAGTTGGCAGTTCAAGCAACTCAAATCTATCCGAATCTTTCAAAAAGCGCCACACTCTGCCACGATCAGACCCAAACCAAATCTCATTAGGTCCCTCGTCCAAAGAGTAAAATGCCTGTTTAGGATCTGAAAAACGCTCTTTAGTTTCAACAAAAAAAGTGCTGATATTTTCTTTTCCTTGGGGTATCATCCCAAGCCCATTATCGGTTAATATCCATTCATTACCTTTCTGATCTAAATGAGACGCATACACTTTCATTGCAGGAAAAAGACCTGATTTGGCTGAATAAACAGTGGATGTAAGTTGATTATAATCATCGGGAGATGTTACAATTCTAATTGCTCCATCGTTTTCAGTTAGCAGCCAAATATTCCCATTATCAAGCACATCGATTGTACTGATATTGAAGTTAGACCCAACATCACCAGCCGCTGGCACTTGTATAAATGTTTCAGCATGCGGATCGAACCGATGCACACGATTGTCATATGTTAAAAGCCATAAAAAACCATACTTATCTTCATACATTTTATCAACCCGATTATTGGTTAAATTGATAAAATTATCCTGTCCGGCTTTATAGGGTTTGAAAGAATATCCATTAAAACGATTAATCCCATCCCACGTAGAAAACCAAAGATTTCCCTTGTGATCTTGCAACATACTCATTACAGTATTTTGTGAGAGCCCGTCTTCGGATGAATAGTGAGTAAAAAAGCTACTTTTTCGAGCACTGAGTGGCAATATAGCTAGTAAAAATATAATTAGATATAAGACTTTTTTCATCATAGTGTGACATTTCATTTTGTAAAGATACAAATTTAACGTATGAAAATCACCTCATCTTGTTTATTTTACAAGTACTTAAGAGCTATTTAATAAAGTTGTATGGCAAACTATATTGCCATACAATAGCTTAAAGTTAAGATAATTGATTCTAAAAGAATTATAATTGTAAAGATAATGAAAGGGAAATAAGATAGAGAGTTGAGAAGAATATTACAATCCTTATTCTTTTCGTTAGTTTCATAGGGGTGAAACTTTTGTTTCTTCGGTATGAAACTTTTGTTTCGTCTCGATGAAACTTTAGTTTCATACCTATGAAACTAATCAAAACGTAGTGGGTTATTTTAAATAAGCATTGAAGAAGGATAAAACTTCAGATTGCATATTGCGATTGCAGACATGAGGTGTATCCCAAAGCATTGTTTTCAGCTGATTACCCACACTCTGGCTATCCCAAACATGGTGCATTGTGCTGTATGCATCTTCTACTGCAAGAACTGGAAATAGCTTATCGGAAGTTCCATTAAAAAACAACATAGGTTTGGGGCAAGCCAAAGATGCAATATGCGGATAATCCATATAATTTCTTAAACCCGGTAGCACGTTAGCGTAGTTGGAGTCGCCCTTGCCCTTGCCATATAGCGAAGAAAGCTGATAATCTGTAGTTGTCATCCAGCAAATAGCGGCACCAGCCTTCACCCTATCTGATAGGGCTGAGAGCATCCAAGAGCGATATCCTCCCATAGAAAAACCCATGCTACCAATTTTATTTGCGTCCACTTCGGGTAGAGAAGCAAGAAAATCGGCAGAGTAAATATCTTCATATCCCACAAAGCCACTCCAGCTGCGCCCTAGCATATCAAACACACAAGAGATGGCTTGCTGACTGTCATAGTTCACCCCTTCTTTTCGTCCGCGTTCTCCCCAAAATAGGGCATCGATAGCCAAAACAACGTATCCCTGTGATGCTAAATAATCACCCGGATATTGACCTACATAACATTTCTCTATCCACTGTTCCGAATCTGCAATTGTCAAAGAATCAACATCAAATGGTTTAATCACTTTTTCTTTTCCGATAGAGAAATGCGCACCATGATCGTGCAATAAAACTATAGCAGGAAAGGGTCCTTCGCCATCGGGCACCAACAAGTAGGCTGGCACACGAGAGTATTCAGTTAGATTGAATCGTATTTTGCGAGCCTCATATCCGCTACGTTGCTGAGTAGCTAGTACTTCAAGTTGATATTCTGTAGAAGGTGGAGGGGGTGTAAGCATAGCATCAAACACAATTTCACGACCCTTTTGACGCCATTCTTCAAAATCGGTTATTGCACTATTTCCCCAAGCCATCGGGTAGGTTAGTTCAGATTTAATTTTATCAAGAAAGACCGGATAATCTTTTTCGAACTCGTAACTACGGTTTTGTTGCTGAGCGTGAATCAACATGCCAAACGAAGTGAGAATACACAAAAAAATGACTGATATAGTGCGCATAAAGGATTTATTTATCTTGATACATTGACCAAAGCGTTGCCATTGATTGAAGGATTCCAGCCATCGCTACCAGCCAACACGTCTTCAATCTGATAACCTTTTAGATTTTTGAGTTGACGCGAAAACTTGGCACGTTCTTTAACGTTAGCGCCATCACCTTTGCTTTCATATTCGGCATAAAAGACTGTTTTTTCGGCCTCTTTCTTATTCCAGTTGTGCCATCCTACAGGTAAAATGTGCTTTCCTAAATCACAATTCACAAATACTGCTTGCGCATAAGGTCTCCACGGGCGAGAGAGATAAACTCCACCAACACCCTCATCAGCAGTTAATTGACAATCATAAAAAGCATAGCCATACTGTTTGCCTGCATCGGTAGATGGAGCCGTTACGTATCCTTTGCTTTTGCTATTAATGTGGCAACGATTGAAAACAGCAGTAGACCATCCAAAGATGAAATCGACAGTACCCTCTATGTAACAATCTTCATAATATTGGCGACTATTTTTGCCATAAGTGTAAAGTGTATCTTGATATCCAAGGAAGCGACAGTTTTTAAAGAAAGCTCTATCACCCGAAACGAAACAAGCTACTGCCTGCCCTACCGGACCTGCGCTATTGGCAAAGGTTATGTTTTCGGCATAAAAATCGGGAGCGTAAATATAACAGGTAGACGAACCGGATGTGCCTTTATTTTCACCAAAAACATTTGGTTTATTAGCATAGTCATCGTAAGTAATAACTGCACCATCTTGTCCTATCAAAGAAATATTGATTTTGCTTTCTGGAATAACCACTTTTTCTTTATAATCGCCCTTGCGAACTAAAATAGTTGTGCGAACATTTTTGCGAAAATCGGGAACAGCATTAATAGCTTCCTGCACCGTAAAGAAGTCTCCACTACCATCTTGAGCCACTACAAAATCATAATCGCGGATATAAGGTGCCAAATCTGGCAACGTAGAAGCAATAGCTTTAGAGGCCAAACGAGCCACTGTTCGTCCACCGTAAATATTTAAATGAGTATTATCTTCACGTCCTTTAGGAAAAGCAGCCACTTCATTTGGAGCCACCCACATGAATAGTTGCTTAGAGTTAACAGGTCCCACACCTTCAACAAGTTCGTGTGTCAATTTATTCATATCAATAAATGGAACATTCAACTCTTGAGCAATGCGTTGTGGAACTTTTGCATATTCACCATGAGTATCATAAAGCACATCACCTTCAACGGGTTGTTGGTGAGTTCCGGCATCGTGACGAGTATCTTTACTAATTGAATCGTCTAAAGGACACACAAAATTGCGACGCACAATGGAGTTGAACAAAACAGGGATTCCACCGTGTTGACGTGTTTCATTTACAAAACGACGTAAATTATCATCAAATGTACTACCGGGAGTGGTATGTCGCAAAGAGTCTTGCTTGGAATCATTGTGTCCGAATTGAATAAATACATAATCGCCCTTTTTGATTTTAGACAAAACCTTATCCCAACGCCCTTCATCAATAAAGCTTTTAGTGCTACGACCATTTACGGCATGATTATCTATTTGAACATCTTCACTAAAAAAACCTGGCAACATCATCCCCCAACCACGTTCAGGATTACCACCAATAATACTTTTATTAGCCATGGTAGAGTCACCAATCATAAAGATAGTAGTAACAGGACGGTCTGAACGAAATGCAGTTAGCAAACAAAACAGGCTCAAGAACAACAGCAATTTACTCTTCATATTTTTAATGCTTAGTAGTTTAATAATGCAAACTTACACTCTTTTTGGCTGAACCATATATAAAATTCGTTGATTTAGGTGTAATAATTGAATAGAAACAGTAAAAAACAAACTAAAAACGGTTTTCAATATCATACAAAACTTGATGATAATGAAAACCGTTCCGTTTTAAATAGAGATTTATTCTATTTCATTTATATTGAATATTATCGTATAACCACTTTCCTTTCACATCTACCATTGTGATTCTTATGTTAGATTTCTTATTATCACCACACATAGTAAAGTTTACATCTTTTACAGTACCGTCATAAGATTGCTCAGACACATGACAATTTTCAATTTGCATATTCTTCAAAATCTCAGCCTGTTTGAAAATAGACTTCACATTGGTAGTATCAATTTTTCGAGCCAACTCATCTGTTGCATATTTCTTTAGATTCTTATAGTCACCCGAAATTAAAGATTCGACCACAGCTGATGCGACTGACTCTGGATTATTAGAGACAGTATTATAACAAGAGGTTAAAACATATAGAAATGCAAAACAACCAAGTATGAACACAACAGTACTTCTTCTCATCATATTAACCATAAGTATCAGAAAAAACAGAAAAGAGAAATTAGAATACTTCGTAAAATATCCTAGCACGAGCAATAAGAGCTAATAAATGAGGGGTTAATAAAAAGCTCTTTAAGTACGTTATTAATTAAAGTTATATAATCTATATGTACAAATATAGAATAAAAGATTGGAGAAAGAAATAAAAATACATTATTTTGTATTTTTTCACTAAATAATCTAAACATTTCTTCGATTTTGAAAACTCAAAATAAAAAAACATGTTTTTAAAACTGTTTTAAGAGAGATCAATTTTTAATTTTTTCTCCAAAAATTAGAAGTAAACAGCAAAAGAACAGTAAATATTTCAAGGCGACCAAGAAGCATCAAAAAAGAAAGAAGCCACTTTGCAGCACTAGGAATTGAGTTCCAAGAATGAGAAGGACCTAAATCGCCCAATCCAGGACCCATATTGCCTAAACTAGAAATTGAACATCCCAAGGCTTCAATCATTCCCATATCCATACCCATCATAATCAATGTACTAACAATGATAATTAGTGCATACAAAAATGTAAAAGCAAGAATAGTAGAACGTAGAGAAGGAGGTATAACCTGCTTATTGACACGAACAGGCAGTACAGCATTAGGGTGTGTAATATGAGTAAATTCGTTGCGAGATATTTTTGCCAATATCAATAAACGAATACACTTTATACCTCCCGTGGTGCTTCCTGCACAAGCCCCCATAAGCATTACAACGGCTAGGACACCCCATAATATGGGTTTCCAAGTCATATAATCGGCTGTAGCAAAACCCGTTGAGGTATGTAAAGATACTACTTGAAATAAAGATTTACGGAATGATTCTTCTGCATCCATATCGGCTGTTAAGTATAAGCCTATCGCTATTCCGATAGTAATTAATACAACAGAAACAAAAAACCATTTTAACTCAGCATTTCCAAAGAACTTTTTAAATCTACCTGTAAAGAGTAGTAATAAAAGTGTGAAGTTAGTACCCGAAAAGAACATAAATATAGCTATTACATACTCTATATAAGGAGAGTTAAAATAGGCAATACTATCTTGTTTAGTAGAAAATCCACCTGTACCTGTAGTAGTAAAAGCATGACAAATACTATCGAAAATATCCATACCACCCAAGGCCAACAAAACAATCAACGTGCCTGTCATGCCAGCGTAGATTCCCCATATCCATTTAGCCGTTACACCAATGCGTGGATGCACTTTGTCATGCGCCATTGCACTAGCCTCAGCAGCAAACACCTGAAGACCGCTCACACCAAATATTGGTAAAACAGCAATGGTAAAAAACACAATACCCAATCCGCCTATCCATTGAGTCATACTTCGCCAAAAGAGTAGGCCATGAGGCAACCTCTCTATATCATCAAGAATAGAAGCACCGGTACTACTAAACCCTGACATTGTTTCAAAAAAAGCATCTGTGACAGTGGGAATATAACCACTTAAATAGAAAGGAAGCATTCCGAAAATCGAAAAAACAAGCCATGCCACAGTAACAATGACATATCCATCACGTCGCCCTAAATACCGTTCTGCACCACGCCCTATAGCCAGCAATAAAAAGCCTACTATTACACAAATGCCAGATGAGTATAAAAAACTCAATAAATCATCACCTTTGTAAAGTAGCGAAACTCCAGAACAGCAAAGCAACATAGCAGCTTCTATCAATAATAGAAACCCTATGATGCGATATATCATTTTTATATTAATCATTTAATTAAAGTATTTCTCAACTTTCTTAATCATCATCCCTAAACAAAACACCACTACATGATCTCCGGGATGTATTAATGTATCACCAGTAACGAGAATACCTTCTCCATTTCTAATCATACCACCAATAGTTACTCCTTTTGGAAGTCCCAAGTCTTTTATTAAATGTTTAGTAATTTTTGATCCTGCCTTTACAGTAAATTCCGCAACATCGGCATTAGCGAAAGTTAAACATTTCACATTACTTACATCAGCATCGAGCATCATTTGATAAATATGGCTAGCAGATATCATTTTTTTATTGATTACCGTACCAATATCCAAACTCTCTGCCATGCTGATATAATCAATATTTTCTACTTCAGCAACGGTCTTTTCAACTCCCATGCGCTTTGCTGCTAGACAAGCCAAAATATTAGTTTCAGAATTTCCGGTAAGAGCTACAAAAGCTTCAGTATTTCGTAGACCCTCCTCTAGAAGCAAATCCATATCACGTCCATCACCATTAATAATCATTACCGTATCATCAAGTAATTCGGTTAAACGATTGCATCGACTCAAATTATTCTCTATGATTTTAACTTGCATATAATCGGGTACATATTGAGCAGTACGCACTGCTATACGACTTCCGCCCATAATAACCACATTACGCACATCTGCATAATCTTCCTTACCAGCTATTTTACGGATATGTGGAATGTATTTTCGTGTTGTTGTGAAATATACAATATCATTTAGTTTAATTGTGTCATCACCACGAGGTATAATAGTATTAGTATCGCGCTTGATAGCTACAACATGATAAGGGGTGTGTTCGCCACCTAGTTTGGATAAAGGAATATCTAAGATTTCTGCTTTTTCTCGCATTTTTGTTCCCAATAGAATCAAAGCTCCACCACAAAACTCCCACCATTGTCTCACCCAGCTCATCTTCATAGAAGAGACTATCTCTTTTGCCGCAAGCATTTCAGGGTAAATCAAAGACTCTACTCCAAGTTTTTTAAAAAACTCTTTATTTTTGGGAAGCAGATATTCGTAATTATCAATACGTGCAACTGTCTTTTGTGCACCTAGATTGGTAGCCAACATGCAGGCTGTAATATTTCGACTTTCATCAGGGGTTACAGCAACAAACAGGTCAGCTTCTTTGACTCCAGCCTCTTTCAATCCTGAAATAGAAGAAGGAGAAGCCACAACAGTCATTAAATCAAAATTATTGCTTAGTGCTGCTAGTTTCTCTTCGTCGTCGTCCATCAAAATGATGTCTTGCTTTTCGCGAGAAAGAAGTTTTGCAAGATGCGTGCCCACATTGCCGGCACCGGCGATGATTATTTTCATTATTTTTGTTTATTAATGACATTGTAAATACCTTCTTCGTCCATGCCACATAGTTTATATAATTCATTAACTGAACCATGCTCTACAAATTGATCAGCAATTCCTATGCGATCAACTTGAGGAGAGTAACCATGATCAGACATGAACTCCAAAATGGCACTACCCATACCACCTGCCAAAACTCCATCCTCGATAGTAATAATACGCTCGAATTGCTGTCCTACTTCTTGAAGCAAGGACTCATCCAATGGCTTAACAAAGCGTAAATCGTAATGTGCAATATTAAGATTAGGGTTTTCTGCTTCAGCTCGCAATATTGCTTTAGCAGCTACATTTCCAATAGGGCCAAAAGATATGATAGCTAGTTTTTCTCCATGTTTCAAACAACGACCTTTGCCAACAGGAATTTCCTCTAAAGGACATTCCCAGTCAACCAGCACACCTCTTCCTCTTGGATATCTTATAACAAATGGACCTTTATCTGGCAACTGAGCTGTATACATCAGTCGTCTCAGTTCATGTTCATTGAGAGGAGAAGATATTGTTAAATTAGGAACCGCGCGCATATATGCAATATCAAAAGCACCATGATGAGTAGGACCATCTTCGCCTACTAATCCAGCTCTATCCAAACAGAGAACAACAGGCAAACGCTGAATAGCAACATCATGAATCACATTATCATAGGCACGTTGCATAAAAGAAGAGTAGATATTACAAAATGGAATTAACCCATCTTTGGCCATTCCTCCAGAGAAAGTTACCGCATGTCCTTCGGCAATGCCCACATCAAAAGTTCTATCTGGCATTTCTTTCATCATAAATGTCATTGAGCAACCAGTAGGCATAGCCGGTGTTACTCCTACAATTCGCGAATTCTTTCGAGCCAATTCTACAAGAGTGTGTCCAAACACATCTTGAAACAGTGGAGGCATACCGTCCGATTTGGTCTTTTTTCTTTCACCTGTTTCAGGATTAAAACACCCAGGTGCGTGCCATATGCCAGGATGCTTCTCAGCAGGCTCAAAACCCTTTCCCTTTATCGTATGTAGATGAAGAACCTTGGGTCCCTCCATATCCTTTATATCACGTAGCACTCGAGCTATATTCGTCACATCATGCCCATCAATGGGTCCAAAATAGCGGATATTCATTCCTTCAAACATATTTTGTTGTTGAGAAACAAAAGACTTCAAGCTATTTCCTAAGCGAATCAATGATTTTCTACGATTATCATTTAGCAATCCCACCTTAAAAAGCATGCGAGATGCCCGGAAGCGCAATTGGTTGTATTTATTAGAGGTAGTTAGATTGAATAGATATTGCTTCATCCCTCCCACACTTCGATCAATAGCCATATCATTATCATTTAAAATGATAAGTAAGTTATTAGGTGTAGAAGAAACATTGTTCAATCCCTCAAAAGCTAATCCGCCGCTCATAGCACCATCGCCAATCACTGCCACTACATGCCGATTATTCTCACCGTTCTTGCACGCTGCTACTGCCATACCTAGAGCAGCTGATATTGAGTTTGAAGCATGCCCACTTGAAAAAGTATCATACTCGCTCTCTTCAGGCGAAGGGAATGGACGAATTCCTCCAAGTTTTCTGTTGGTATGAAACACATGCCGCCTTCCTGTCAACATTTTATGACCATAAGCCTGATGCCCAACATCCCATACAATACGATCGTATGGAGTGTTTAGTACATAATGAAGAGCCACAGTAAGCTCTACCACACCAAGACTTGCAGCAAAGTGTCCGGGGTTTGTAGATAATTCGTGGATAATTGCTTGTCTCAATTCATCACAGATCTGCGGTAACTGTTCTGGCTTCAAGAGCCTTAAGTCTTCAGGGTTACTGATAGAATCAAGCAAGCTATATATGGATTCGTTTTCCATTGTTCGTTTTAGCAATTAAATCATGCAAAAATAGGAAAAAATAAAATTACACATATAAATATAGTAGAAATATAAGAAGTAGTTATTAAAAAAAGAAAAAATGTTTTTATATTTGTAACATTATTTATTTTCTAAAACTCTAAAGATAAACAATTATGAAACAATTATCAACGACATTACTTTTAGTAATTTGTGTTTTCATGTCTTTCTCTTGCAGTAGCAAAAAAGCAGATTCTGCAAAATGTGATCATTCAAAAACAGACACAGCATGTGGTTTAGTAGGCGAAGGTACTGCTATGCATTCATTACAATTATATCAAATTGTACCAAAAGATACTGTATGGTTTGCTATTAATGATTCTACAGATGTTAAAGATGCTAATCTTTTAATTGGTAACCTTGTAGAAGTAGTATACAAAGGCTGTAAAGACGAAAAAGTTGCAATTAAGATTGAAGGTAATGCTACTTATGCAAACGCAATTGGTGAATGGACTATGCCAGATCCTATTGCTCCAGATAAAGTAATGGGTGTTAATATTGCAGTAGAAGGTATAGCTTCATCAATCAATATGGCTACATTGGTATACAAATCATGGGATTTAACTAGCGAAGATGATTTAATCATACTACATGGTGAAAGTATTGGAACTGGTGAAACATTCAGCTTTAGCGATAGCGCTAGAATTTCTAAAGATGATAAGACTCTTACACTTTTAGGAACAAAAGTGGTATACACTAAACAATAGTAGATAGAAGATATCTTTCTATTCTATTAGAAGACATTTATTAATTCCTCTATCGACAAGTTCTAACTTATCGATAGAGGAATTTTTAGTTTAACAAAATTTAATCTAGCACAAACAAGAACACAACAAACTAAATACTAGCATTTTAACAGAAACACAACGCATAACAAATAAAAACGTTATTGCAAACTATTTGCATTTACAAAATTATTCCATTTACTTTGCAACAGAATTAAAACAAATGCCACAAGTTTTTGTTTTAGCTAAGAATAAGTAATAAATAGTTTAATTTAAAAAGTAATAGTTATGTCACAAATTGGAAAAGAAATTGTAGATTTCAAAGTTCAGTCATTTCACAATGGAGAATTCAAAACAGTAGAGAAAAGCGATGTATTAGGCAAGTGGTCTGTATTTTTCTTCTATCCTGCCGATTTCACTTTTGTTTGTCCTACAGAATTGGAAGATTTAGCAAACAAGTATGATGAGTTTCAAGCAGCTGGTTGCGAAGTTTATGCTGTGTCTTGCGATACACACTTCGTACACAAAGCATGGCATGACGCATCTGCTACTATCAAAAAAATAAAATACCCAATGCTTGCCGACCCAACAGCAGTATTAGCTCGTGGTTTCGACGTTATGATTGAAGAAGTTGGTTTATCTGAAAGAGGTACATTCGTAGTAAATCCTGAAGGAAAGATTGTAGCTTATGAAGTAGTTAGCGGCAACATCGGACGTAATGCAGATGAGTTATTCCGCAGATTGCAAGCCCTACAATTTGTAGCTGCTCATGGCGATCAAGTTTGTCCTGCAAAATGGCAACCAGGAAAAGAGACTTTGAAGCCAAGTCTTGACCTAGTAGGTGCTATCTAATTCCCTAAACAATCATTTAAAAAAAGAAAACCATGTTAGATAAAGCAATTAGTGAGCAACTAAATTCTGTTTTTTCTATTTTGGAAGGAGATTATACGCTGGTAGTCGAAGTGGCTACCAGCCATCCTTCTCGACAAGAATTAATAGATATTGTAAGCGACGTAGCTGCTTGCTCCACTCATATAGGTTATGAAGTAGAAGCCGGCGACTCGCTCAAATTATTCATCCGCGATAACAACACTGACAGAGTAAGCCCTTTTACATTCAAAGCTGTGCCTACCGGTCATGAGTTTTCAACACTTGTTATCTCTATTCTAAATTTTGATGGCAAAGGAAAAAATCTTCCCGATGAGCTTTTACAACAAAAGATTAAGGCCATTAAAGGAGAGCATACTATTCAATCATTTATTTCTCTCACTTGCACCAATTGCCCCGAGGTGGTACAAGCTCTCAATTTGATTGCTTTATATAATCCATCTATCCGTCACGAAATTATAGATGGAGCAATTTACACTACCGAAGCCAACGAACTTGGAGTACAAGCTGTGCCCTCGGTTTATTGCAACAGAGAGTTGATTCATGTTGGCAAAGCATCTTTGGGTGTTTTGATTGAAAAACTAGAAGAGCAATTTGGTGCAGAAGAAGTTGTTCTTGACACTACCGTTAAAGAGTTTGATGTAATTGTAGTGGGTGGCGGCCCTGCCGGAGCAGCGGCTGCTATATACTCGGCACGCAAAGGACTTAATGTAGCTGTTATTGCCGATCGTATTGGCGGTCAGGTAAAAGAGACTGTTGGCATTGAGAATCTCATATCAACTCCATATACTACTGGCAATGAATTGGCAGGCAATCTTCGCAAACATATGGAGGCCTACCCTATTGCGTTGTTTGAAAACAGAAAGGTAGTTAGCGCCGAAAAAACAGACAATGGTCATTTGCTTACCTTACAATCTAATGAGCAATGCACAGCCCCAGCTATAATTGTAGCAACAGGTGCAGGGTGGCGAAGACTTAATGTGCCCGGCGAAACAGAGTACATTGGACGTGGTGTTGCATTTTGCCCACATTGCGATGGTCCTTTTTATAAAGAGAAGGAAGTAGCGGTAGTTGGCGGAGGTAACTCAGGCATTGAAGCAGCTATCGACTTGGCAGGTATTTGCAAGAAGGTGACAGTTGTTGAATTTATGGATACTCTCAAAGCAGACAAGGTATTGCAAGAACAGGCAGCTAAAAAGTCGAACATAGAAATCATCACTTACAATCAGGTTACTGAGGTAGTGGGTAATGGTGATAAAGTAACTGCACTTAAAATAAAAGACAGAGCAAATAATCAAGAACGCAGCATCGAGCTCTCGGCTATCTTTGTGCAAATAGGATTAACAGCCAACAGTGCTCCATTCAAAGGGTTGATAGATATGACTCCTATTGGAGAAATTGTTATCGATGAGAAGTGTAGAACCAGTGCAAAAGGAATTTATGCAGCGGGTGATGTAAGCACTGTGCCATACAAGCAAATTATCATTGCTATGGGCGAAGGAGCCAAAGCTGCGCTATCAGCTTTTGAAGACCGCATCAATGGCAAACTAGCTGTTAATTAAGAAGAATAGTTTTGCAAATGCCAAATGTTATTGTTTACTTTGTAAACCACAACTAATTAATAAGATGCATATTAGAGAGAAAATAAAAGCAGCCGGACTAAAAGCGACTCCTCAACGCAGAGCTATTTATGAGATTATGCAAGATGCTTGCCATTGTTCTATAGATGAAATTATAGCACGCATTAAGGAAGAACAACCCGATGTAACGGTTTCTACCGTTTATCGCATTTTAGATTCATTTTGCGAAACTGGACTACTAACTAAGTTTGTTAATGCAGAAGGAAAAACAATTTTCGATATTACACCACACGAGCATCATCATATTCAAACTGCAGATAATGAGTTTATTGATATTGATGACAAACAACTTTCTACTCTAATTAAAAGACGCATTATCAATAAACTCCCCGAAGGAGAGGAGATAGATAATATTCAAATTCAAGTAACAACCAAGGTCAAACCAACTTAACGTTGTAGACATAAAGAATAAAAAGCAGCTAACTGAGGTTTATTAAAAATCATCGGTTTGCTGCTTTTCTATTTTTTACGTAATATAGCACGTATCCTACTTAGAGATTGCGGCGTGACATATAGATAAGAGGCTAGTTTTTTGAGTGAAACCTGTTGTAGTATCTCCGGATTTTTTTGCATAATGGCAAGATATCGTTGCTGAGCACTAACATTGTCAGCAAAAAACAGCAAGAAGTTTTCCATCCAAAAAGCATGATGCTCAAATACAGTTCGAATCAAGTTGGCCATTGTCACCGATGTAGCACAAAGTTCATCTATCCGCTTCTTTGATATTGCAAATGCCTCACTGTCCGATTCCACCTCGATAGTAGTTTTTGAAGGTTGATCATTGGCATATCCCCACACTGGAAACACAAACTCACCCATCGATGCAAACCAAAGTGTCATTTCTTCGCCATCATTCATCCTAAAATTTCGCCACACACCACTTTTCAATATATAGAGATTGGTATTGCGTTCACCTTCGCGAACCACAAATTCGCCTTTTGCAAAGGCTATAGGTTGCATTTCGGCAAGCAACAAATCTATCTGTTCAGCCGAAAGAGCGTATTCTTTTCTCAGTTTCTCTATCAACATTGTCATAATGCAAATATATTAATTTTATAACAATAAATGTTTTATCTAGTTTCTTAGCTATGAAACTTTAGTTTCATCTCGATGACAACAAAGTTTCACCACTGTGAAACTAAGCTAAAATGCAACATACAAAAAATGCTTTCATACACACTTAATTGTAGAGTGTATGAAAGCATAGTTTGTATAGATAATATAAAGAGATTGTAATACGTTTTATCGTAAGCGAAGTCTATCGTTTATCTGCGGAACATAGTCGTAATCCTTCCGATTCATCTTATATAGATTCTTCAACCGAATGCCATATTTTTGAGAGATGGTATGCATGGAGTCGCCATCTTTCACTATATATACAGTGTAGGGCTTAGCTGCCTTTTTCTTCTTCGCTTTTAAGTAGATGATATCACCATTTACTAGCGTATAATCTTTGTGAAGGTCGTTGTATTTTACCAAACTGCGCCAGCTGATATCAAACTCTTTACCCAAATCTTGGAAAGTATCACCATCGCGAGCCACTACATAAGCCATGCCATTGGCAATAAACACCTGGTGCGGATTGAGCAACCATGGATTCTTGCGAATTTGTCTCTTTGTATAAACTCCCTCTTTATCGTATTTGTAAAGTTCATAATCCTCAATGATAGTTATCAAGCGGTTGGCATACGATGGGTCGGTAGCATATCCCGCCTTTTTCAATCCTCTTGCCCAAGCTTTATAATCGGCAATATCTAGTTTAAACAAAAAAGCATATCGAGCACCATTGGTTAGAAACAAAGAGTGGTCTTTGTATGACTCTTGAGCATGCTTATAAGCACGAAAACACTCATTGGGTGCATCATCGGTATGGCGCACCGAAGAGCCTCGCCAACTGCTACCGCACTTTATACCAAAATGATTGTTGCTCTTTCGAGCCAGCTGGCTTGTACCCGCTCCACTTTCAAGAATACCTTGCGCCAAGGTGATACTTGCCGGAATCTTATAATCCTTCATGTGCGAGATAGCCAAATCTTTATATTGATTGATGTAATCTACGTAGCGTGCATTCTTGCGCTGAGCCTGTGCAGTAGTTGTTGCAACCAGCAAAAGAATCATCAAAAAGAGCCTTTGAAACAGTTTGTCCATGTATTCTGTTATATCTAATAGTTAATGTGACAAAAATCACAAAAATAATTGGGATTATCAATCTCTTTTCTAACTTTGTGACAATAAATAATCGTTTTAAAACCAAACCGCATATGAAATCCTTGAATATTACTGCCATTATTCATGAATATCAATTTGATGAACTAAGCAAGTCCGATCAAGAGTTAGTACAACAGGCCATGGATATTACATCTCATAGCTATGCTCCCTTTTCTAAATTCTCGGTGGGTGCAGCAGCTTTGCTCGACAATGGAATGATAGTTACAGGAACCAATCAAGAAAATGCGGCTTATCCGTCGGGGATTTGTGCCGAACGCACTACTCTATTTTATGCCAACTCGCAATACCCCAATCAATCGGTAAAAACATTGGCAGTTGCCGCTCGCACCGAAAGCGGTTTTATTGACATGCCAATTCCCCCATGCGGTGCATGCCGCCAAGTAATGCTCGAAACCGAAAAGCGCTATAAACAGCCTATGCGTGTGTTGCTTTATGGCAAAAAGGCAGTCTACGAAATTCGTTCGGTGGGCGATTTATTACCCCTCTCATTCGATGCTTCAGCAATGGAATAATTTCTGAAACAAATCTTCTTTTTAACTGTTATACAGCAATAGGTTAATCATTTAAAAAGAAGTAGTTATGAAACAATACGATGCCATCATCATCGGATTCGGCAAAGCAGGTAAAACGCTTGCTATCGAACTAGCCAAAAAGAAATGGTCAGTAGCAATTATCGAATGCTCTCCACAAACATACGGAGGAGCATGCAATAATATTGCTTGTAATCCAATTAAAAAGCTTGTTTATGAAGCACAAATAGCCGACATCATCAGTCAGAGCGACTTTGCTGCGCAAGCGGCTTTTTACAAAGAAGCTATTGCTCGCAAAAGTGAACTCACGGCTTTATTGGGCGAGAAGAATCAGACTGACTTAACCAATTATCCAAACATTACATTATATACAGGCGTAGCTTCTTTTACATCGACCGATACAGTGAAAGTAACACTAGCCGATGGTGAAGAAGAGCTGCAAGGAAAGGAAATTATCATCAACACAGGCAAAACCGAAGTGATGCCTGCCATTGATGGTATTGACAAAAGCAAGCATGTATATACTACCAAATCTTTGTTGAGCCAAGACGTATTGCCCAAGCATCTTATCATTGTAAGCGAAAATAGCGAAGGGTTAGAGCTTGCCTCTATGTATGCAGAGTTTGGTAGCAAAGTAACGCTCATCATCTCCGAATCGCAATTTATGGCACAAGCCGATAAAGACATCGCCGGTTGCGTGCAGAATGTTTTTGAAAAGAGAGGCATTGAGGTGGCAGTAAACAGCCGTCCACTATCTATGGAAGATACCGAAAACGGCGTATCACTTTCGTATATGAGCTTAGCCGACAATCAGACTCATAGCCTAGAAGGGGATGCAATTTTGGCCATTGCCACTCAAAAGCCGGCAACCAAAGATTTGAATCTGAAAGCAGTAGGCGTAGAAACCGATGAAAGTGGTGCGGTGATTACCAATAATCATCTACACACTACCCTACCTAGCATTTGGGCAATGGGTGATGTAAGAGGCGGTTCGTCTTACATCTATCTGTCTACGGATGATTGCCAGATTATACTAAACAAGCTTTTTGGCAACGAAGAGCGAACTACCGAAGATCGCACCCCTGTTCCTTATTGTGTTTTCATCGATCCACCGTTGGCACACATAGGCATTACAGAGGCTGAAGCCGAACAAAATGGATATCCATTTAAAGTATCGCGCATCATCATAGCGGGCATCTCAGGAAGCCACAACTTGAAACAAACGGATGGAATGATGAAAGCCATTATAAATACTGATACGAAACGTATTATGGGTTGCACACTATTTTGCGATGATGCCATTGAAATTATCAATGTAGTAAATGTAGCCATGAAAACAGAACAACCCTATACCTTCTTAAGAGATTTCATATTTACACACCCTAGTATGAGTGAAACATTAAACGAGTTGTTTGCCATAGAATAGAAGTACATCTTAATAAAATCAAAACGGTATCTATACTTCTTGAAGGTTATAGATACCGTTTCTTTTTTATCATATATAATGATATAACGAGAGGCGAAAATAAAGGAATACAGGTCACGTAGCACTTACAAACTACAAACGAACAACTTATGAATGATACAAAGTTAGCACTCACGTTTAAAAAAAGCATCAATAAACCCATGTGCTTACGCGACCTGTATGTTATCAAAGAACAAGAATTAACACCAAATGATTAGGAGATAACACCTAAAGAATTAAAAAAAATCGGAAAGTATCTGTTGAAAACATAACGTTAAAAATAAATTATCTAGACTTTTTATCAGGATGTTAATTTAACATTACAAGTTAAAACCTAAATTACGCTGATTCTTTCAAAAGAATTATGCATTAAAATTGATTATTTAACTTAAAATCGGGATATTTGAAACAATAATTTTTCTCTAGACATTATAATAACCAATTATAAAAAAGAATAGTAAAATGAATATTATTGACATTTTCATTTTTAGACTGGTTTATGTAACTTAAAAAGCCATTCCTGCTAAAAACAAAAAAACCGCCATTACTTGGTGCAATGGCGGTTTTTATATGGTAATACTAAACTATTCGTTTTAGATTCCTAGCGATTTCATTACAGCTTGAATCTTAGCGTCTGCTTCTTTATCAGCATTAGCAATACATGCTCTGCATCCAACCTCAGCTCTCACCTCAATATAGAACTTAATCTTAGGTTCTGTTCCCGATGGGCGTACAGAAACTTTTGTTCCATCTTCTGTGTAGTATTGAAGCACATTTGATGTATCAGGCATATCCAAAGCCGAAACCTTGCCATGTGCGTCTGTTTGCTCCAATGTTTGGAAGTCTTTGATAAGCACCACTTTCGAACCGGCAATTTCCTTAGGAGGATTGCTTCTGAAGTTAACCATCATTTGTTTAATTTCGTCTGCTCCACTCTTACCAGGTTTCACTACGCTGATACCTTTCTCTTTTGAGAAACCATATTCTACATAGATATCTTGTAGCAATTCGTAAAGTGTTTTACCGTTATCTTTGGCCCACGCAGCAATTTCAGAGATCAAGCAACATGCAGAAACAGCATCTTTATCACGAGCGAATGATTCAGCTAAGAAACCATAGCTTTCTTCACCACCACCGATGTATATTTTCTTGCCTTCATACAAGCGAATTTCACGAGCAATCCATTTGAATCCGGTGTAGCAGTCCATCATTTCAATACTGTTCTTATCAGCAATCTTCTTGATAAGCTCGGTAGTTACAATAGTTTTCACCACAAACTCCTTACCTGTCATCTTACCCATCTTCTTGTATTGAGTAATGATGTAGTATAAGTATAGCAAACAAGTTTGGTTACCATTCACCAATTCCCATTCACCTTTATCGTTTTTGCAAGCAATACCTACACGGTCGGCATCAGGGTCGCTAGCCATCACTAAGTCAGCGTCAATCTTCTTAGCAAGATTTACAGCCATAGTCATCGCTTCCGCATTTTCAGGATTAGGAGAAACCACTGTAGAGAAATTACCATCTGGAACCATTTGTTCGGGAACGGTAATTACATCTTCAAAGCCCCACATCTTCAATGCACGAGGTATCAATGTCATACCAGTACCGTGAATTGGAGTATAAACAATCTTCATATCCTTTTGGTGCGCAATAGCTTCTGGATCGATTGAAACCGATTTCACTGCATCCAAGTAAGGTTGGTCGATATTTTCGCCTACAATTTCAATCAAAGCAGGGTTGCCTTCGAATTTGATTTCAGAAGCATCCTTGATTTTTTCTACTTCGTCGATAATACCTTTATCGTGAGGAGCCAATACTTGAGCACCATCATCCCAGTATGCTTTATAGCCATTGTACTCTTTAGGATTGTGCGAAGCAGTAAGGATAATACCACTTTGGCAACCTAGGTAGCGAATAGCGAAAGACATCTCAGGTGTAGGACGCATACCATCAAACAAGTACACTTTAATGCCATTGGCAGAGAAAATATTTGCAGATGTTTCAGAGAACAAGCGGCTATTGTTGCGCACATCGTGACCTACCACAACTGAGATTTGTTCTAAGTCTTTGAAGTTCTTCTTCAAATAGTTTGAAAGCCCTTGTGTAGCAGCACCTACAGTGTATATATTCATGCGGTTTGTACCAACTCCCATAATACCACGAAGACCACCTGTACCAAATTCAAGGTCTCTATAGAAAGCCTCGATTAAGTCAGTTTTATCTTCATTCTCCAACATACGTTTTACTTCAGCCTGAGTTTCGGCATCGTATGCCGGGGTAAGCCATTTTTCAGCTTTCTCAGTTACCATCTTAATGAGATCCTGATTTTCCATTGAAATAATTATTTATTGGTTAATTTATTTAATAACAAAGTGAGACAAATGTATGCTGTTTTTGATTAATAACCTAATAAAAGGCCAAATCTCTAACAGCGTAAAACTCAAAAGGTTTATTTGATTTTATAACGATCACCAGTTTGTTTCACATACTCTTCAAGGAATTCTTGAGGATATCCCGGACGAATTACGCGAGCAGGCTGACCGATTTCGTTCAATTGGAACTTGCCATCTTTCACCTGGCGCACCACTCCATCGTTGTACATTACAATCAAGAATTCACCCAACTTCTTCCATGAGTCTACCGCATTTTGAGCCATCATGCAAGTGTAGTTAGTCAAGAAGTTTACAGCCTCAGCGTTATTCTTCTTTTGAAGTTTTACAGCCACCTCTTCAATGCCCGGTTGAGCTTCGAAGTATTGAGTTTCCAATTGGCTTTGCACAGCACGCATATCACCAATCATCAAGTTATATCTAGGATAAATCATGTTGGCCACCCAGTTGTAAATCCAGAATGAAGAGTTCCAAGAGAAAGTATTGTAGTCTGCACCGTCTACACGAGTATAGCATACAGGAGCTTTTGTAGCACAACAGTAAACCGGAGTAAACACAGTCATGTTAGCATCATCAGTACCAAACCAAAGTACACCACCCACTGCATCGGGCAAGTAAGAACGCATTTGGGATACAAATACAAAACCAGACTGTTGAGTAGAGATAGGACGTTCGTTAAAGTATTCTACATCGTTCACTTTGAATGAAAGCGGAGAAAGACGATAAGGAGTTTTATATGGACCTGCACCAAAGTCATTGCTGATATCTAGTGGAGTACCTTCGTAGTGGTCGCGCATGGCATGTTGAATATCTTGCACAGAGATTTTTCTGTCTGCTTTCACATACAAAGGCATTGGAGTATCCGTTTCGCCCAAGATGTATGGCAAATACTTGTCGCCATCTTTAGTAAACATGTTGTAGAAACTCCACACACGAGCTTCGCAATAACGACGCGCACCAAAGTCAAGTGGTGCATACGCATTGGCAAAGCTAAAGTCTTTGTTCACCCCATTGAAGTATCCTTTTTCGCGAGCAAAAGAGATTACGTCGGGAGAGTAAACACAATTTTCTTTATCATTTAGGTTGAATTGATGAATACGAGCTTGGTTGGCATGAGCCGAGATGCAATCATCGGGGATGCGAACAGCTACCCACACTGCACCACGCACGCCTGGACCTTTACCAATCATCTCCATAATCCAAATTTCATTAGGATCGGCAATGGTAAAAGACTCTCCGCTACTGTAGTAGCCATATTCCTGCACTAAATCGGTCATCACTTTGATAGCTTCGCGAGCTGTACGTGAGCGTTGCAAGCCGATATATATCAAGCTACCATAATCTAAAATACCCGTAGAGTCAGAAAGTTCGGGGCGACCGCCAAAAGTAGTTTCGGCAATAGTTACCTGAAACTCATTGATGTTACCAATCACATTGTAAGTTTGGCGTGCTTGTTCTATCTGTCCTAGGTATTTACCCGTATCCCATTCGTTTACATCGAGCATCACACCCTTCTTGTAAGTTGCAGCAGGATAGTGATACAACTCACCAAACAAGCCGTATGAATCGGCAGAATAAGAAACAATTGTAGAGCCATCAGTCGAGGCATTCTTACCAACAATCAAGTTGGTACAAGCTAAACTTTTTGCTACTATCACTAGAGCAAACAAAGCGCTTAATAAAAGTCTTTTTGTCATTTAGTTTATAATTATATTATTGATGAATTTATTCCTATATCGTTTACCAAAAGAAAGTTTCGGTAATAATTGTTTCATTGCCTCTACCATCTGTGGCAATCAACTCCACCCGATGATTTTGTCCTTTCTGAATATATTTTGAATCTAAATCACAAATATATTGAGAACTTAGCATATTTGGTCTATAAAACAAAGCATATTTTCCATCTACCGTGCCTTTGTAGGCCGATACACCTGTTTGAGCATCTTTTATGGTGAATACTATTTTACCACTATTGGCCCAGTTGGCCTTGTTGATAGGCACAATCACAGGAGGAACTGTATCTATCGCTACAGTGTAAGTGCCAAGCTCACGAATATTCGCTTTCATATATCCTTCTTCATAGCGCCCTCCCACACCGGCCAATCCCTTGGCGGTGACACGTGCCACGTAGTATTTATCGGTATCCGCTATCGGTTTGCGGCGTAGCCCAATACTTATCTCTGCATTATCACGCAGGTGTACTCGCCTATCGTGTAGTTGATAAGTATGAGCAATGGCCGAGCTATCTGCCTTCAGTTTGAAGTTGAGAGCTACATCATCATACAATATACCTTTAGGCAGCGTCAATGTCAGTCCCGGTTCGTGTAAATGATTGGCTTTATCCCAAGCAAAGAAATATTTATCGGGGTGTTGCAACGGTTCTATCTCTTTCTTTACACCCTTCACGATAAACTGATGGCGAATGGTATTGCCCGAAGCGTCTGAAAGCGTGTATCTAAACACATAGTCGCGCTCTTCGTCGATGTCTACCCAACCACCATTATCGTTGTAAGCTTCGTGTAGTCGAAGCGGGTTGCCGGGATCGATAAACGATTTCATGTATCCATTCTTTGCCAACGAGTTCACCAACCGAGCTTCGGGTTGCGAAAAGCGGTCGACTACACTTTTATAAACATCCACACCATCTACATTGAGCACCACGGTGTGCACCCCACAACGGTTGTTTGCTCCATTCATATAATCGTAGGCTTTGATGGCAGCACCCACCTTTCCCCATGCAGTGATGGCAGTCTTATTATCTATCGGAAAGGTATAGTCTTGTGTTTTGTTTTGCACTACCCCTTCACCCTGTTTGGGAATAAGCAGAAAGCCCTCCGCCTTGGGCGGTGTGGTGTCTTTAATGCCCGAACCAAAGAGAGGCAACGGATCTACAAAGTCGCCCGTCTCAGTTTCGATGGCCTCTAGGTGCAAGTGTGGCCCAAAGGAGTAGCCTCTATTTCCAGCCAATGCAACAGCCTCACCCGCCTTTACTCGATATTCATCAGGCTCAGGACAAATGCTCACCTCATAGGTTTCTTCTTGATGCTGTAACTCTTTGATACGCTCTTTAATGGGAGATAAGAAAGCCTCGATATGACGAGAAACGGTAGTGTAACCATTATCGTGCACTATTTCGAGTATGCCACCCGAACCGTGCGTAAAGGCAATGCGCGAGATGTATCCATCGGCAAAGGCACGAATGGGAACACCCACTACTCCACCCGTCTTAAAATCGAGTCCGCCATGAAAGTGTGTAGCCCTTATCTCGCCGAAGTTTCCACTAAATAGGGGTTGAGAAGCAAAGGGAAGTACAAAGGTAGGTTTATCGGAGTTTTGCGAATAAGCTTGCACTCCGCAAGCCAGCATCGCCAGCATTATATATCGTTTCATGAATCATCGTAAAGCGTTAAAACAGAAGTTGTCATCGTGTAAACTTCTTTTATAAGGGCAAATATAATTCATTTTAAGCTAATTCCGTATCTTTGCACATGGTAACGAATCCTAAAAAGTTAAGAATATGAATATTGCTACGCTAGCCAAAGATAAAGACCCTATGGGGGCAGCCATCCACGATTATTTCACCAAAGGAAGAGCCGGAAAGCTTCAAGTTTTCTCCTCACAGTTTGATGAAGATGAAATCCCCGTTAAAACTCTTTTCCGTTCAATGAGCGACATGCCTTTGTTGGAGCAAAAGGCTTTGCAGTTGGCTACGGGCAAAATACTCGATGTAGGTGGTGGTAGTGGATGCCACACGCTGGCATTGCAAGAGATGGGCAAGGATGCTTGCGCCATAGATATCTCTCCTCTTTCGGTAGAGGCGATGAAGGCTCGTGGAGTAAAAGATGCGAGGTTGGCCAATTTGTTCGCTCCTACTTTTACAGAGACTTTCGATACGGTGCTGATGTTGATGAATGGTTCGGGCATTATTGGCAAGTTGAGCAATATGCCTCAGTTCTTTATCAAGATGAAACAATTGTTGAACCCCGGTGGTGCGATATTCTTAGACTCAAGCGACTTGAAGTATCTTTTTGAAGACGAAGATGGTAGCTTCTTGATTGACTTGGCAGGCGACTACTACGGCGAGATTGACTTCCAAATGAAATACAAGCATGTAGAGGGCGATACTTTCGATTGGCTCTACATCGACTTTCAAACCCTTAGCCTCTATGCGGCTGAATATGGGTTTGAGGCAGAGCAGATAGAAGAAGGGGAGCATTACAACTACCTAGCCAAGCTCACACTAAAAGCATAACACCCATATACAACAATGGCTCTGATCGGTTATCCCATCAGAGCCATTATTATATCTATCAGCAAAGTGATTATTTCAACATCTCGTCAATCTTGTGAGTTAGTTCGCCGAACTCCTCTTCATTGAACAAGCGAGTCAACATCACAATCTTACCTTCTTTATCAATCAACACATTGCGAGTGATGCCCGCTTTGCGCAACGCATACTTCGCAAAGATATCGGCATTAGGGTCTAAGCCCATCGGATAAGTTACCCCCGTAGCTTTGGCAAAGGCCACCACCACATCGAGCGGCTCGTCGCGATCAATACCAATCAAAGCAAACTCTGGGTTATTTTTATGTTTCAACCAGATATCTTTCTCAATAAAAGGCATCTCTTTGCGGCAAACGCCACACCAGCTAGCTGTAAATTGCAACATCACCACTTTACCTCTTAGCGACTCAAGTGAAACTTCTGTTCCATCAGTCAAAGTAGTAGTAAAGTTAGGAGCTTGCTCACCCACTTTCACAATATAACCTGTACTATCTGCTTGCTGCTCTAAATTAACTACATCGGCGGTAGTAATTTCAGTAACCTCTACTTCTGGAGCTGCAACCTCCGTTTTTTGCTTGCACGAAGCAAAATTCAAAGCCAATAGCATAAAAAATGCTGCTTTCAAAAAATAAATTTTCATAATCGTATTTTATCTAAATAGTTGAAACAAAAGTAGAAAAAAGAATTTAGACTACAACACCCTAATAGGGGAAAGCTATTTTTTTAATTCGCCTATTTGGAAGTATCAAACTTTTTTCTACCTTTGCAACCGCAAAACAGAAATGCCTCTTTAGCTCAGTTGGCCAGAGCACGTGATTTGTAATCTCGGGGTCGTTGGTTCGAATCCGACAAGAGGCTCAAAAAACGCTTTCCTTACTACAAGGGAAGCGTTTTTTATTTGTGGCAACTTCTCAGCCAGCCACCTCACTAATGGGCTGCGACTTTCATTTCTTGTCAAGAGCATATTTACAAATGTTTAACGCTTTGAGCCCATAAAAAGCAGATACTGCGAAACGATAGAAAACATACTGACCTTTTATCAATAACATACTGGGGAAATTTAAAAACGAACTGACCTTTTGGGAAAAACATACTGACGAAATTGTGCCTTTGTGAGCTTTGTGAGAGGGGTGGATAAAAAAATAAGGAGAAAACTACTGCTTTCTCCTTATAACATGGTTTAGCCGTAAGCTAATTCATGATTGATAGTGCGAAGATACCTCATAAAGTTGAGATAAGCAAACTTAGATTAGTTCGATAACATACTTTATCTCAACATTTGTAGTTTTATTTTGATATAATAGTTACTTTTGCTCAACAAAATTCAAAAAGGTATCGCTAAACTATGGCAGGTATATATATTCATATTCCATTTTGTAAGACACGTTGCATCTATTGCGATTTCTATTCTACTACTTGCAGCAGTCAGACAGATGATTTTGTGAATGCGCTGTGTGAAGAACTTAAAAACCGTAAAGATTATTTAGCGAACGAGCCCATTGAGACTATCTATTTTGGCGGAGGCACTCCCTCGCAGCTTAGCATAGAGAACTTCAAGCAAATATTTGAGTGCATTGCACATACTTTTGGGCCAATTGAAGCCAAAGAAATAACCTTGGAGGCAAACCCCGATGATTTGACCGAAGAGTATGTGAATAAACTGGCGCAACTACCTTTCAACCGCATCAGCATAGGCATTCAAACATTCAACGATAACATTTTGAAGTTGTTGAAGCGAAGACACAGCGCCTCGCAAGCCATCGAAGCGGTAACAAGATGCCGCCGAGCCGGTTTCAACAACATCAGCATTGACTTGATATACGGATTGCCGGGCGAAACTCCCGACAGTTGGAGCAAAGACATAGAGCAAGCAATAAGTTTAGGAGTAGAACACATCTCTGCTTACCATTTAATATACGAAGAAGATACCCCACTCTTTCAGCTACGCCAACAGCATAAGGTGAAGGAGGTAGACGAGGATAGCAGTTTGCTATTTTTTGAAATGTTGATAGACAGGCTCAATGAGGCGGGATATGAGCATTATGAGATATCAAACTTTTGTAAGCCGGGCAAATACTCGCAACACAATACATCGTATTGGCAAGGTGTGCCCTACTTGGGCTGTGGGCCTTCGGCTCACTCCTTCAATGGTAGTGAGCGCGAGTGGAACTTGGCTTCACTAGACGATTATATCCAAGGGCTCAACACCGGCAATCGTCCTTTCGAGAAAGAAGAACTAGATTTAGCTACTCAATACAACGAATACATCATCACATCGTTACGCACCATGTGGGGCATATCACTTACGCATATAAAAGAAGTGTATGGCAATGAGCTTTTCGATTATTGTATGAAGATGGCTACACCACATATCGAAAGCAGCAAAATAGAAAACAATAACCACACGCTGAGACTTACTCGTAGTGGAATATTTGTTTCAGACGACATCATGAGCGATTTATTAGTAGTAGATTAAAAACGATTTTCCAGCATAATGACCGAATCTGAAGTACGACGACTTCTGCGACAAATGAAGGAATGGGACTCTGAAACCGCATTCCATCAATTCTATGATATGACATACGACCGTTTGTTTCGTATAGCCTATTATTTTGTGCACCGTGACGAGTGGGCGCAAGAAATCGTATTGGACGTATTTCTGAAATTGTGGAATCAACGCAATACCCTACCCGATATACGAAACATAGAAGATTATTGCTTCATCTTGGTCAAGAACGCCTCGCTCAATTATTTAGAAAAAGAGTCGCGTTACGAAAATAATATGGAGCATGATGTGCCCGAAGACTTGAATAAAACTGCCACCCCCGAGGAAGAGTTTATTAGCGAAGAGTTGTTTGCCCGCTACGTGAAGGCGCTTGATAGACTGCCCGAACGCTGCCGTGAGGTATTTATTCGCATTCGCGAGGAGAAACAAAGTTATGCAGAGGTGGCCTCAGCACTCGATATAAGCGTAAAAACAGTAGATGCACAGCTACAAAAAGCTACCAAGAAACTGAAGGAGGTTATTATGAATTGGGAAGAAATTTAATTTTTTTCTGATTCGGCGTAGGGAGTTTATCAATATCGCCTGTCTTTATCATTGTAATAGGTTTAATTTAATAACACAAGAACAATGAAAAGATTTTATTTAAACGGGATTCTGTCGTTATTCATGCTGCTAGTGACATTAGCTTGTGGGGATAACAACAAAAATTATCCTACCGACTATGTAGGATTTGAGAAATCGACCCACACGCACAACTATGATGTAAACAGCAATGAAGAGACCATAACTATCAAGGTGATGGCGATAAACAAAAAGGATGAGGATAGAAAGATAAAATTGACAGTTAATAAGTCGGCCATATTTGGTAAAGCTTACAAATTAGTAGACAATGAAGTGACTATTAAGGCAGGAAGCAAATCGGCCACGGCAACAGTTAAAATCTACCCGAAGAAAGTAATAAAAGGCACTTTCATTCAAGTGCAGTGTGCTCCACAATGGAAAGATGCGGAAAATACACAATTAAGCATTAAGCTTATACCCAAATAATACAGAACAATATGAAGTATACAGAAACGGAAGCCGATAAGATATTAGATAAACTCATAACATCGACACGTTCGCCTCGCGGACAATACTCGGCAGCAGAAAGCTATAAACTATTGGAAAAACGCATAACTCGAAAGAGCAAGCGTATTCTTCCGCTTCGTATATGGCACACAGTAGCTTCCGTAGCAGCTATAGCGTTGATTTGCATAGTAGGTTGGTGCACTTACGAATATCTGATTCCGACAAAAATGCAAACCATCAGCACATTGGCCAATCGCATGGAGGTTACATTGCCAGACGGTTCGCAAATCATGCTCAATCGTTATTCATCGTTGACGTATCCTAAACGTTTCAAAGGAGACAGCAGGGAGGTTACACTAAATGGCGAAGGATTTTTCAATATTACCAAAAATCCGAATAAGCCTTTTATTGTAACAGCCGAAATGATGAAAGTGCAGGTACTAGGCACTCAGTTCAACATTGAGGCCTATGTCAACAATCCGGATGTAAAAACAACCCTTATTGAGGGTTCTGTGATGGTTAGCATCGACTCTACCGATGAGCAAATGATACTTCACCCTAGCGAAAGCGCTATTTATAATAAAAAGAATAAAACCCTTGAGCTTGCTGTTGAAGATGAAACAGTAGCTACAATGGCTTGGCAAAGCAACTCGTTTATTTTTGATAAGCAAACTCTGCAAGAGATTGTGCGCAAACTGGGCAACTCATTTGGTGTAGTGATTGAGATTGACAATCATGATTTAGCCAATTACCGCCTAACAGCTAAGTTCAACAATGATGAGTCGCTCGAAGAGATATTGACCTTACTACAAACAGGTCGAGGGTTTACATTCAAGAAAATCAATAATCAAAAGATTATTATCAGTAAAGACTAAAGATGACTAAACGATATATTAAGAGCCATTATATACGATTTTTGTTATTCATATATATACTCTTGGCCAGTTGCCATGCGATACATGCGCAAGCACAGCAGCCCAAATACACATTAATATTGAAAAATGCTACTCTCAAAGAGTGCATTGAAGAGATTGAGAAACTAACCGGATATTCATTTATCTATGGAGAAGAGGTGACTATAAAGCATCCCATCACTTTAAAGGCAAATCAAAAGACATTAACGGAAATACTAGACTTAGCTTTCATCAACAGTTCTATCAGCTTCGAAATCAAAGGAAAACATATCCTTCTTCAAATAAAAAAAACGAAGATAGCTGCTCGTAAATTCACGATTAGCGGATATGTAACAGATCATCTATCATCAGAAACAATGATTGGAGCTAATATAATTGATAGAACTTGGCACAAAGGTGCCACAACCAATCCATTTGGTTTTTATAGCATCACACTCCCCGAGGGGGAGGTGTGCATGTTATATTCTTACATAGGCTATGACACACAACAACATATATTTGCATTGCAAAAAGATACGGTGCTCAATGTTTCGATGAGCAACAACAACAAACTAGAAGAAGTGGTTATTGTTTCAGACAAAACAGAGTCGGGCATCACATCTACTCATATGAGCTCGATAGATATACCTGTGGCGCGCATCAAAAATACACCAACCGTGCTAGGCGAATCGGATGTGCTGAAAACAATTCAAATGATGCCGGGTGTACATGCCGGAGTAGAAGGTTCGGCAGGAATACATGTTAGAGGAGGGGGACCCGACCAGAATTTATTTCTTTTGGATGGTGTGCCTGTGTACAGCGTAGATCACCTATTTGGATTCTTTTCGGTTTTTTCGCCCGAAGCTATCAAAAAGGTAACACTCTTTAAAGGTTCATTTCCGGCTCGCTTTGGTGGGCGTTTATCATCGGTTATAGACATTCGCACCAATGATGGTGATATGAAAAACTATCACGGCATGGTTAGCGTTGGTTTATTAACAACTAAGTTTCAGTTTGAAGGGCCTATCATCAAGGATAAAACATCTTTCAATGTTTCTGCACGTCGCACCTATCTCGATTGGATTATAAGGCCATTTATGAGTTCTGACGAGAAGTTTAAGTATAACTTCTATGATATTAATGCCAAGGTCAATCATCGTTTCTCGGACAGAATGCGCCTTTATTTAAGCTTCTATAACGGGAATGACAACTATGGCGTTTCATTTACAGACAATAATGAATCATATTATCTACCCAACGATATGCTACAAACAAACAAGGATAAGATGCGTAGCAACTGGGGGAACTTGATTGGATCGGCTCGCTTAAACTACATCTTCAATCAAAAATTGTTTTGCAATGCTACGGTAGCTTACAATAAATATCAAGTCAACATACACAACAGAACCTACTCTAGCTTAGCGCAATCTAAAATAATCGCTGAAAATCTATACGAGGCAAACTACAAATCGAGCATACGCGACTGGATGTATCAACTCGATTTTGATTACAACCCCATGCCTACTCAAAACATTAAGTTTGGATTTACTTATCAGCGTCACAACTTTCATCCCGAGGTGTCTAGCTCAAAGATTAAAGAAACGGAAAACAACCAAGTGATACAAGACACAGTCTATCATGATGTTGTCAACAGAGCTATACGTGCACATGAGTGGTCGGCGTACATCGAAGACAACTTCAATATTGGTAATCACATCCGGGCAAATATTGGTTTACACCTATCGGCATTCAATGTCAATCGTAAGACTTACCTCTCGGCACAACCACGCATATCTGCCCGCTATCAAATGAATAAGCACATTGCTTGGAAAGCATCTTATACCCAAATGCAGCAATATATTCATTTACTTACATCGAGTATGCTATCTATGCCCACCGACTTGTGGGTGCCGGTAACCAACAACATCAAACCCATGACAGCACATCAATATTCTATTGGAGGTTACTACGTAGGGCTTAAAGGATGGGAACTTTCGGTAGAAGCCTATTATAAGAAAATGTATCGCATACTCGAATATAAAGAAGGGAGTAGTTTCTTTGGTTCTTCGGCCGGATGGGAAGACAAAGTAGAATCGGGTAATGGGAGAAGTATGGGGATAGAGTTTATGCTTGAAAAGCTATCGGGCAAAACAACGGGTTGGATTGCCTATACGCTTGCAAAAAGCGACCGGAAATTTGCATCGGGAGGCATAAATAATGGACAAACCTTTCCTTTTAAATACGACCATCGCCACGCTGTAGATTTAGTGGTGAATCATAAGTTTAATAATCGCATTGATATTTCGGCATCGTGGATGTTTGCTAGCGGTGGCACTGCCTCAATAGCCAAAGAGGTGACAGGAGTCCTTCGTCCCGACAAGGATGCTGTAGATATGGAAGATTTCATTGAGCAACGCAACAATTATCGCCTACCACCAACCCATCGCTTAAGCTTAGGAATCAATTTCAGAAAAAAGATAAAAAGGGGCGAACGAATATGGAATATCAGTGTATATAATGCATATAATGCAATGAATCCCGATTTAGTATATAATACAGGTATGACAGGGTATTATTATATGGAATATGACCCCACGACACAAGAAACAACAACTCACTATATTCCAGGAGAGCCGAAATTAACAAAGGTTACTATGGTTCCACTTATTCCGTCTGTATCTTATACATTCAAATTTTAATGATTATGCAAAAAGTGAAAATATACTATCCTTTTATATATATAGTGTTACTCATGATATTGGCATCGAGTTGCTACAATGAGATATCGCTCAAAAACGAGAGCACTACCCCTAAACTGGTAATGAATGCATTTATCAATGCAGATAGTACTAACAATGTGTTATATCTAAACTTAACTGGCAATTCACAGCTCAACCATATTGATAAAGCCATTGTAGAGGTGTATGTAGATAATCAATTGAAAGAGGTTGCTTCGGAGGTGCAAACACAAAGCGTATATGATAAGCAAAAGCGCTATTTAATAACAACAAAGTTCACCCCCGGCGATAAAGTAAAAATTGAAGCTCGCACAGAGGATGGAAAGCATCGGGCTTGGATAGAAGAGACAGTGTTACAACCACCTTTGCCTATCGAAAAAGTAGATACCACTACCGTAAAGTTGCGAATCTACGACAGTTATTACGATAGATTACGTTTTCGTATCACCTTTACTGATAGGAGCAATGAAACCAACTTTTATAGACTTATACTGGAACGTACAGTAACAATCAAAGCACGTCTGGAAGATAATCGTGACACAGTAGCTTTCACCAAAAGCTACAAAATGCTTTGCAATGAAGACATCGCTTTGACCGATGGTCAGCCCAATGTAGGGGAAAGCGACTTCTTTGATAATCCGGAAAATATATATGGTGTATTCAGCGATGCTTATTTTAAGGACGAAAATTATACTCTTAATGTATATATGCAGCCAAATTATTCGCCTTATCTGCCCGAACCGTATGAAGTAATTGATGTGCAGCAAGAATGCTTAATACGCATTCAAAGCATTAGCCAAAACGACTTCAAGTATTTAAAAGCTCTCAATGTTTTGGATTCAGATGTATATGATCCGATAATGATGGAGCCGATAATCTTTGCCAGCAATGTTAACGGTGGATTGGGGTTGGTAAGCATTACAACTGAAACAACCCATCGCATAGAGCTTAATGAAGAGCATTTATATCCTTATTAAATATATCAGTAACATTAAAACTTAGAATCTAACTAAAATCTCTATTATAATGAAAGCGGTATATCTATTTCTCTTAACAAGTATTTTATTCTGTTCATGCCGTAGCACCAGAAGCATGCGAATGGAACTTTTGAAGATGCGTTCTAATCTCTTTTATGAAATGACAACTCCCGAGTATCTTGGCCCGAAAGAACAAACTCTCTATCTCGATTTTATCGATTACTCAAACATCAACTATTATACAGATATAAAAAAGAAAGGTGCCTACTTTATCCCTCTTATTGTGTTTAACTTAGAAGTAAACAAGTTCAGAACTAGCCTTGGCGAGGGGTCTTTAACTCAAACCTACAGAGAGTTTCTTACCGAAGCACTTTTGGCAGAATGCAACAGTAGCAGAACATTTACCTTGATAGATAATCAAAAAGGAGAAGCAGCCGATTCGGTATATCATCTCTTGGTGAAAGTTGTGCAAAATGAAACCTCAGGACAAGTAATATTACAGAATTGTGCCATATTATGGTTTGGTGGAGAGTTTATAGAAGGAGGAAGTAATAAGTCGGGTGATGCCCATACAAACTTAGCAATAACCATCCAAGTTAAAAAAGGAAATAAATGTCTATTTGAGAAGACATATTCTCAACAATACACTCATTCAGCTCCATCAAGAGGCCATCTAGATTCTGTAGGAGCAAATGAAGATTGCTTAAACACCATGACAGCATCCCTATCATACGCCACAAAGTGTATGGTAGAAAATATCAGTCAGGAGCTGGATTTACTACTCGATTCTTTTAACTAAGATAAAACGCTATCTTTGCCTACAAATCAAATCGTATTTTATGTTAATCATAGTAGGTATCATGCTTACAGGTATGTTTGTGGGCTATTTATTTCGTAGTAAGAAACTATCGTGGATACAATCTGTAATCACTATTTTCATTTGGCTACTTCTTTTTCTATTAGGAGTAGACGTTGGTGGCAATCAAGTCATCATCAGTAGCCTGCACACACTTGGGCTTGAGGCGCTATATATCACCATTGCAGCAGTAATAGGGAGTACCTTATGCGCATGGGCATTGTGGCACTTCATCACTAAAAGCAATAAGGAGAAGAAAGTATGAAAGGCAGTCTCATTATTGTATCATTCTTTTTTTTGGGATCAATTTGTGGATTATTCCACTGGCTTCCTCTTTCTATAATCGAAGGAAATCTTAGTTATTATGTACTATGCGGTTTGATGTTCTGTGTTGGTATTAGCATCGGCAATAACCCTGAAATCTTAAAAAGCTTTCGTACGCTAAATCCACGCTTAGCTTTACTCCCCCTTATGACCATTGTGGGAACACTATGCGGTTGCGCCATAGTTAGCCTATTGCTTTCAGATCGTTCACTATTCGATTGTCTTGCCGTGGGATCGGGCTTTGGCTATTATTCTCTATCAAGTATCTTCATTACCGAATATAAAGGAGCTGAACTTGGCACAGTTGCACTGCTTTCTAATATAATAAGAGAGATTATAGCACTATTAGCTGCACCACTATTAGCTAGATACTTCGGAAAATTAGCCCCAATATCAGTTGGTGGCGCTACAACAATGGATACTACTCTCCCCATTATTACCCGCTACTCTGGGCAACAATTTGTTATTGTTTCTATCTTTCACGGTTTTCTAGTTGATTTCAGTGTACCGTTTTTAGTGACATTATTCTGCTCAATACCGCTTTAGTATTACAAATAGGTTACAATATCTGTTAATTTCGGTCATTTTGGGCCATCATTCTTGATTTAAATCAAAAAATGATGTTATAAAACACATTTTCTTCTTAAAACGTTTTTATGCTAAAAAACATATTTCTATATTTGCATAGGTAAAAGGATATGACTAAGCGCTTAGGTCAGTTTTTTAATAGGTATTAGATTAGTTTTTTAGGTAACAATTTAAAAAGTAGGTATTATGAAAAGATTAGGATTAACATTAGTGGCAGCGTTCTGCCTTGCTGCTAGTACATTTGCAGCTGACTATCAACCTACAACTGCAAAATGGGAAGGTAACATTAACGTAAGCAAGTTGAGTAAATACTTGAATCTTACATCGTTACAAAGTGAAGAAGTTGCTAACATTTGTACGTATTTCACAGAACAAATGAATAGAGCAACCACTGCTAGAAAAAATCAAGATGCAAAATTGCACACTGCTGTGTATGGCAACTTGAAATTAATGAAGCAAACATTAACTAAAGAGCAGTACGTAAAGTACGTTTCATTAATGAATGCAACTTTAAAGAACAAAGGTATTGAGTTAGGTAAATAACTCTACCGTGCATACAGAAGAGGCGTTAGTAAATTAATACTAACGCCTCTTTTTGCTTTTATAGTTTGACTTACTATTTTATCGTTACCATAGTAGCACCAAATCCATACTCTTGAAACGAAGCATCTTGATATCTACAGTTACTATACTTACGCTTTAGTTCTTCCACAATTGCTTTACGCAACACACCATCTCCTTTGCCGTGAATAAAAACAATTTTTTGTTCACGCTTACTTTGGTATTTATCCATTACTTCGCGAAACTTATCAAGTTGATAGTTAAGCATCTCACTATTGCTCATACCACGAGTATCATCAAGTAGTTCACCGATATGAAGGTCTATCTCAACAATTTGGTTACCACCACCACGTTTTACAATAGTTTGCGACTTGGGTTTATCAGCATATTGCTTTTGCAATAATGCATCTTTAATATCCTCGGCCGAGACATGTACTTGACGTACAGGAGTATCATTTCTAACAATATCATAGACAAGAGCAGGATCTTCAAAGAAATCAGACTCACGAAAAGTATGCAACTTATAGAATTTCACAGTGTCAATACGCATCTCTACGCTCACAGCGGGCTTTAATGCAAATGATTTACCATCTTTAAAGGCAACAAATTGTACTGCCACATGCTCTAACTCATTCAATACACTTTTATCAAATTCCTCAAGCAAGAATTTCATATTTGGTTCCACTACTCCATGGGATCTTACTTTCCAGGCTTTACCTTCTGCATTCAAATAGGTATAATACAAATAATAATTACTATCATTCACCAAATATGCTTCAAAAGGTGTAGTACTAATAGCCTTGGCATCTTCGGGCACAAAGGCCAAATAGACATTAAGCGTATCCCCTCCTTTCACCTCGGCTTGACGTTGAATAACAGGTATTTCTGGCTTAGTAGGCTTAATTGGAGACTCAGCTTTTGGAGCCGGAGCCGATTTGCGCTTCATGTTGTAATCATCAGTTTCAATCACCACACATTCTTTTGCAGGCATGGGAATATCAAACCCATCGGCATCTTCAACCAAGACTGTATCCTTTCCTTGAAAGCCCTTCACGATTCCTCCACCTATTTCGCTGAGGAAGCGTACTTTATCTCCTATTTTCATCTTTATCTTATTACTAGATTATTAATATCTTACTAATACTCGCAAATATATACAGTTTTATTCAAAGAGGATTAGATAATACTTTTTAAAATTAATTCTAACGCTTCTTATAACAAACAAATAGTATAAATAACTCATATTTGGGGATTATTGATTTCCGATAAAATAAATATCACAAAAATAGGTTCAGATTGCATTAGAAAGGCAATCTGAACCTATTATTACTATTGTAATACAGATTGTTAAATTTTAAACGGTTGCCCTGTCTCAATGTCTCTTTTACGCATTAGTGCCTCAATAAAATAATAATCGGCATAATTAATTGGAACATCAATTTCATGTCCATGAGGAATACTACCTACAGAATGCATTA
>CAMTOV010000005.1 GCA_947074235.1 uncultured Bacteroides sp.
CCGTTTTCAAGAAAGCCTCTTAAGCAATAAACTGCTTAAGAGGCTTTTTGCGTTTGGGGCATAGGTATAATTTATTTATATTTGCATCCAGAAATATTAATACTAATAATTAAGCAATTTTGAATTATGAAAAAACTATTATCAACTACTATTTTATTTACAGCATTTTCTTTATTTATTGTATCTTGTGGTGGAAACAAAACTACATCTGACTCTGAAAATCCAATCGAAGAAGCTATCGAAATTATTGAAGTGGCATCTTGCTGTACAGTAGATACTGTATGTGCTGATTCTACATGCGATACCACAAAAGTTTGTAAAGAAGAAAAAGAGGCATGTGCAAAAGGAACTGAATGTACAAATGGTTCAAACTGCCCTAATGATAAGAAATAAGAACGATTCTTATTAATTACATTTATTACATCCTTCAAAGTAATAGTCTAGTAATTAGATACCAAGGAGATAAGTTCTATGGAATTTATCTCTTTTTTTGTTTCTGATTATATTTATTTTGCTTAATTATGTGATAAATACTCTTATTAGACAACTGTAATATTATGAAATGATATTTATTTGGATAAAAAAGTAACGTTTTATTTGGTGGGTAAAAAAATATATTTACCTTTGCAACGTTCAAAAAGGAAAATTAGATGAATCAAGCTTTTATACATATTCTACTCTGTGGTATTATTATTCTGCTAGCTAAAGTTGGGGGAAGTGGGTGCTATGTATAGATATGTATGTGAATAAATATTTTAAGCCTTTCTCACTTCCTAGTGTGAAAGGCTTTTTTTAATAATAAAAATTATAAAGAATTAAATAGTAATACAATGAGCGACAGATTATTTATTTTTGATACTACTTTAAGAGATGGTGAACAAGTTCCCGGTTGTCAGTTGAATACAGTTGAAAAGATACAAGTGGCTAGAGCACTTGAAGCTTTGGGCGTCGATGTAATTGAGGCTGGTTTTCCTATATCAAGTCCAGGAGATTTTAATTCTGTAATAGAGATATCTAAAGCGGTTACTTGGCCTACAATTTGTGCTTTGACACGTGCTGTGCAAAAAGATATTGATGTAGCTGCAGAGGCGCTTCAATATGCAAAGCACAAACGTATACATACCGGTATTGGAACTTCTGATTCGCACATTAAATATAAATTTAATTCTAATCGTGAAGAGATTATTGAAAGAGCTGTTGCTGCTGTAAAATATGCTAAACGATATGTAGAAGATGTAGAGTTTTACGCTGAAGATGCCGGGCGTACTGATAACGAATATTTAGCTCGCGTAGTTGAAGCGGTAATTAAAGCAGGTGCTACGGTGGTTAATATTCCAGATACTACTGGTTATTGCTTACCATCGGAATATGGTGCTAAGATTAAATACTTGATGGAGCATGTGGATGGTGTACATAAAGCGATACTTTCTACTCATTGTCACAATGATCTTGGTATGGCTACTGCAAATACTATTGCAGGTGTGTTGAATGGTGCACGCCAAGTAGAGGTTACTATAAATGGTATTGGTGAACGTGCAGGAAATACTGCTTTAGAAGAAGTTGCTATGATACTTAAGAGTCACCATGAAATTAAAATTGATACCAACATTAATACACAAAAGATATATCCTACAAGCAGATTGGTTTCAAGCTTGATGAATATGCCTGTACAACCCAATAAAGCAATTGTTGGTCGAAATGCTTTTGCTCATTCATCTGGTATTCATCAAGATGGAGTTTTAAAGAATGTTCAAACATATGAGATTATTGATCCTAAAGATGTAGGTATTGATGATAACTCAATTGTATTGACAGCACGTAGCGGTAGAGCGGCTTTGAAGAATCGTTTTTCTGTTTTGGGTGTAGAGCTTAGTCAAGAGAAGCTAGATAAGGTATATGAGGAATTCTTAAAATTGGCCGATCGTAAGAAAGATATTCATGATGATGATATTTTGGTTTTAGCTGGTGCTGATAGAACAGACAATCAGCGAATTAAATTGGATTATCTTCAAGTGACAAGTGGTGTAGGTGTACAATCTGTAGCTAGTCTTGGGTTGAAGATTTCTGGTGAGAAGTTTGAGGCTTGTGCTAGTGGTAACGGACCGGTTGATGCAGCGATCAAAGCTTTAAAGAAAATAATCGACCGCCATATGTCGCTTAAAGAGTTTACTATTCAAGCCATCAGCAAAGGTAGCGATGATGTAGGTAAAGTACATATGCAAGTAGAGTACGATAACCAAATGTACTATGGTTTTGGCGCAAATACTGATATTATCGCAGCTTCTGTTGAAGCATATATCGATTGTATCAACAAATTTAGATCTTAATTTATTTGATTAATATATAGTATGAATACGTTATTTGATAAAATATGGGATGCCCATGTGGTAACAACAGTAACTGACGGGCCCACACAACTTTATATAGATAGACTTTATTGTCATGAGGTAACTAGCCCACAAGCATTCGACGGTATGCGCGCTCGTGGTATTAAATGTTTTCGTCCTGAAAAGATTTATTGTATGCCCGATCATAACACACCAACTCACGATCAAGATAAACCTATCGAGGATCCTATCTCAAAAGCACAAGTTGATGCTTTAGAGAAAAACGCTAAGGAGTTTGGATTGACTCATTATGGTATGTTGAATAAGCGCAACGGTATTATTCACGTAGTTGGTCCAGAAAGAGGCTTAACTTTGCCTGGTATGACTATTGTTTGCGGTGACTCACATACTTCTACACACGGTGCTATGGGGGCTATTGCTTTCGGTATTGGTACAAGTGAAGTGGAGATGGTGATGGCATCACAATGCATTCTTCAATCTCGTCCTAAAACGATGCGTATCACAGTGAATGGTGAATTAGAGCAAGGTGTTACTGCCAAAGATATGGCACTTTATATGATGTCAAAACTTACAACCGCTGGTGCTACAGGATACTTTATCGAGTATGCAGGCGAAGCGGTTCGTGCACTTTCTATGGAAGGTCGTTTGACTTTGTGTAACTTGTCTATTGAGATGGGTGCACGTGGTGGCATGATTGCTCCTGATGAAACAACTTTCGAATATATCAAAGGAAGAGAAAATACTCCAAAAGGCGAAGAATGGGATAAAGCTCTTGCTTATTGGAAAACTTTGAAGACTGACGATGACGCTACATTTGATAAAGAGATAGAATACAAAGCAGCTGATATCGAACCAATGATTACTTATGGAACAAATCCTGGTATGGGAATGGGTATAACTCAACACATTCCAACTACCGATGGCATGAGTGAAACAGAGAAGACTACTTTCTTGAAATCACTCGAATATATGGGCTTCGAACCGGGTGAATGTTTATTAGGCAAGAAGGTTGATTATGTTTTTCTAGGTGCATGTACCAATGGACGTATCGAAGATTTCAGAGCTTTCACCTCTTTAGTAAAGGGGCATAAAAAAGCAGATAATATCGTAGCATGGTTAGTCCCTGGATCGTGGATGGTAGATGAGCAAATACGTGAAGAAGGATTAGATAAAGTGTTAGCTGAAGCAGGATTTGAAATCCGTCAACCGGGTTGCTCTGCTTGCTTGGCTATGAACGATGATAAAGTGCCTGCCGGTAAGTACGCAGTTTCTACCAGCAACCGTAACTTTGAAGGTCGTCAAGGCCCTGGTTCACGCACATTATTGGCTAGCCCATTGGTAGCTGCTGCTGCTGCTATTACAGGTGTTATCACCGATCCACGCACTTTATTGTAAAATCTATTTTGATACTAAAAGCAATGAAACAAAAATTTAATATAATCAATAGCACTTGTGTGCCTCTTCCGTTAGAAAACGTTGATACCGACCAAATCATTCCTGCACGTTTCTTGAAAGCTACTACTCGCGAAGGATTCGGTGAGAATTTATTTCGTGATTGGCGTTACGATAAACAAGGAAACAAAATTGAATCGTTCGTATTGAACGACCCTACATATGGTGGACAAATTCTAGTAGCCGGAAAAAACTTTGGTTCAGGTTCAAGTCGTGAACATGCTGCATGGGCTATTGCCGATTACGGTTTTCGTGTAGTAGTTAGTAGCTTTTTTGCTGATATCCACAAAAACAATGAACTTAACAATTTCGTTTTACCAGTAGTGGTTACAGAACCATTCTTAGCAGAGTTGTTCGATTCGATTGCTGCCGATCCAAAAACAGAAATTGAAGTAAACCTTCCCGAGCAAACTATAACCAACAAAGCCAACGGAAAATCTGAACAGTTCGAAATCAATGCTTATAAAAAGCATTGTTTGATGAATGGTTTAGACGATATCGACTATCTGTTGACCAATAAAGACCAAATAGAACAATGGGAAAAAGCGTCAAAATAGAAATCATGGACACAACCCTCCGCGATGGTGAACAAACCAGCGGAGTGTCGTTTGTGCCTCATGAAAAACTAATGATAGCTCGATTACTGTTAGAAGAACTAAAAGTAGATCGTATTGAAGTAGCCTCGGCACGTGTGTCAGAGGGTGAGTTTGATGCGGTTAAGATGATATGCGATTGGGCTGCTCGTCGCAACCTGCTTCACAAAGTTGAAGTGTTAGGGTTTGTTGATGGTCGCACTTCGCTCGATTGGATTCATTCTACAGGCTGTCGTGTTATCAACTTGCTTTGCAAAGGCTCTTTGAAGCATTGCACTTTCCAACTCAAAAAGACTCCAGAAGAACATATTGAAGATATTAAAGCCGTTGTCGATTATGCCAACGAACTAGATATTGAGGTTAATGTATATCTCGAAGATTGGAGTAATGGGATGAAAGACTCACCTGAATATGTCTTCCAAATGATGGATGCGCTTAAGGAAACTTCTATCAAACGATTTATGTTGCCCGATACTTTGGGTATACTTAATCCGTTGGAAGTAATCGGCTTTATGCGCAAGATGAAGAAACGCTATCCTCATACACATTTCGATTTTCATGCACACAACGATTACGACTTGGCAGTGAGCAATGTACTTGCTGCTGTGCTTAGTGGCGTAAAAGGATTGCATACTACCATCAACGGATTGGGCGAACGTGCAGGAAATGCTCCACTTGCCAGCGTACAGGCCATATTAAAAGACCACTTCAATGCTATAACCAATATTGATGAAAGCCGCTTGAATGATGTGAGCCGTGTTGTAGAATCGTATTCAAGTATTATGATTCCAGCAAACAAACCAATTGTTGGCGAGAATGTTTTCACGCAAGTAGCTGGAGTACATGCCGACGGTGACAATAAAAACAATCTCTACTTTAATGATTTGCTTCCCGAGCGATTTGGTCGCAAACGCGAATATGCATTAGGCAAAACATCGGGCAAAGCCAATATCCGTAAGAATCTCGAAAGCATGGGACTCGATCTAGATGAGAACTCCATGAAACGAGTGACGGAGAGAATTATTGAGTTGGGTGATAAGAAAGAATTGGTTACGCCAGAAGATCTTCCTTATATTATATCCGATGTGCTGAAACACGAAGGCTCTAGCAATAAGGTAAAGCTGATGAGTTATTTCGTTACTTTAACTCACGGTCTTAAGCCAATGGCTACATTGAGTATCGAAATCAATGGTCAAACCTATCAAGAAAGCTCTTCGGGTGATGGTCAGTACGATGCCTTTGTACGTGCTTTGCGCAAGATATATAAAACTACACTCAATCGTAAATTCCCTATGCTTATTAACTATGCGGTGAGCATTCCTCCCGGTGGACGAACGGATGCCTTTGTGCAAACGGTTATTACTTGGAATTATGATGAGAAAATATTTCGTACTCGTGGCCTCGATGCTGACCAAACTGAGGCAGCTATCAAAGCCACCATCAAGATGTTAAATATAATAGAGGACACTAATGATGAGGAGAAATAGTTATTGGATAATATTGCTACCCATTATCATTTGGGTGTTGGCTGTAGCGATGCGGATGTTGTTTCGTTGGATAGCCGGCAGACCAGAAGAACCATGGCACGACTCGTTAATTTTTGGTTCGGCAGTAGCATTATTTCCGATGATTATCTTCACTTGGTGGGAGTATTACAATTATAACAGGCGAAATAAATAAACTGTTATGAATAACAAAAGTGGAATAAAGGCTATTATAGCCATTGTAGCACTATGGACTATTATAATCTTAAGTAGAGTCATAATTCCTTTTTGGATGGAAGCTTCAGAGGAACCATTCACCGAGACATTGCTTTGGGGTACACTTCAATCAGTATTTATTATACCACTTTACTTTTTCTTGGAATACATCAATAAAATAATAAATAAAAAGAAATAAAACCATGGATTTTAAAATTGCAGTATTAGCCGGAGACGGCATTGGACCAGAGATTGCAGTGCAAGGCGTTGATGTAATGAGCGCTGTATGCAATAAGTTTGGTCACACAGTGAGTTACGAGCATGCTCTTTGCGGTGCAGATGCTATTGATAAAGTAGGCGATCCATTCCCAGAAGCTACTTATGAGGCTTGTAAGAATGCTGATGCCGTATTGTTCTCGGCAGTAGGCGATCCAAAGTTCGATAACGATCCAACGGCTAAAGTTCGTCCCGAACAAGGTTTATTGGCTATGCGTAAAAAACTAGGTTTGTTTGCCAATATTCGTCCTGTACAAACATTCAAATGTTTAATTCATAAATCACCACTTCGTGCGGAGTTGGTAGAGAATGCCGATTTTATCTGTATCCGTGAGTTAACAGGTGGTATGTATTTCGGCGAGAAATATCAAGACGATGAAAAGGCATGGGATTCTAATTATTATACTCGTCCTGAAATTGAACGTATCTTGAAAGTAGCATTTGAATATGCTATGAAGCGTAACAAGCATTTGACTGTGGTGGACAAAGCTAATGTACTTGCTTCTTCTCGTCTATGGAGAAAGATTGCTCAAGAGATGGCTCCTCAATATCCAGAAGTAAATACTGATTATATGTATGTGGATAATGCTGCTATGCGCATGATTCAAGAACCTACTTTCTTTGATGTGATGGTAACTGAAAATACTTTCGGTGATATCTTGACTGATGAAGGTTCTGTTATCAGTGGCTCTATGGGATTGCTTCCTTCAGCTTCAACAGGTGATAGCACTCCGGTGTTTGAACCGATACATGGATCGTGGCCACAAGCTAAAGGTTTGAATATCGCTAACCCATTGGCACAAATCCTTTCAGTAGCTATGTTGTTCGAATACTTTGACCTAAAAGCAGAAGGTGCATTGATTCGTCAGGCAGTGGATGCTTCTTTGGATGCTAATGTGCGTACTCCTGAGATTCAAGTAGAAGGTGGTGCAAAATATGGAACTAAAGAAGTAGGAGCATGGGTTGTTGATTATATCAAAAACGCTGCTATCTAAGAAACTTACCTCTAATAATACAAAAAAGTGTGCTTAGCTCTAAATAGAGTACGAAGCACACTTTTTTGTTTAATAATATCTATCAAAAGCGTTGGTCTGTGTTAGCAGTTGATATATAAGAAACGAATTTACTTTATTATTTACAATAACTACATTGCAGTTATTCATAGTATCTATAAAAACATGAAATGAAGCCCATCTTATTATTTGTCTAACAGCTTCTCTTGGTCTTCGGGATAGCGAGCCCCAACAATCACTATTGAGTCGAGATGTTCTCTAATTTGTTGTAACTCTTCTGCCGTGAACTCAATATCTGCTCCCCCAATATTTTCTTCAATACGTTCTACTCGCTTTGTGCCTGGGATAGGTACTATCCACTCCTTTTGAGTCAGTAACCAACCCAATGCAATACGAGCAGGAGTTGTAGCCTTTTGTCTGGCCAGTTGAGATACATAGTTAACTAATTCCACATTGTGCTGTAGGTTGCCCTCTTGAAATCGTGGTATTGTTGAACGGAAATCCGATTTATCGAACGTTGTGCTAGCATCAAATCGTCCTGTTAGCATCGCTTTGCCCAATGGACTGAACGGTACAAAACCAATGCCCAACTCCTCTAATGTAGGTAGTAGTTCTGCTTCGGGATTACGATACCAAAGTGAGTATTCGCTCTGTACTGCTGTAAGTGGACACACCTTGTGAGCTCTACGTATAGTCGATGTAGCAGCTTCAGATAATCCCCAATGCAAAACCTTTCCCTCTTTTATTAAGTCAGATAGAGTTTCTGCAACTTCTTCAATCGGTACCTTTGGATCAATACGATGTTGATAATAGAGGTCGATATGGTCACGTTGCAACCTCTTCAAAGAGCCTTCAATGGCTTTGCGTATCGTTTCGGGTCGTGAAGAAAGTTCTACAGGGCGAGCCGTTCCTTCGAAATACACATTTCCCATATCAAATCCAAACTTGGTAGCAATAACAACATCATCACCAAATGGTCGTAGAGCCTCTCCCACAAGCTCTTCATTGGCAAACATACTATATACCTCTGCAGTATCAAAGAATGTTACACCAAGTTCCACCGCCTTGCGAATGGTGCGTATGGCATCCTCTTTATCGGGGTATGGGGGATAGCTTTGAGTAAACCCCATACAGCCCAATCCTATTGCCGATACCTCTAAACTATTTCCTAAAACTCTCTTTTTCATTTTATCTTAAGTCCTTCGATGAGTGGGTTTGTATCTATTAGCTCTAACTCTTGCACAATATCGAGTGTTCCTTCTTTATACTTTATAAAGTGTGGAGTTTTGATATGGCTTTTATATGCCTCATCGCTTGCATAAATCTCAAGAATCGTAATGTGATTTGGTTTCTCTTTCTCAGCAGTAGCATAAAGCGTTAGTATGCCTGGCTCCAAAGCCATAGATGCTTCAATTTCCTCTTTTAGATAAGCATTGTACTCATCTAACCGAGAAGAATCTACTACAATTCTCGAAAGGCGAACTTTATGCTTCTCGTTTATTGCCTCTGAATCTTTCGTATCTGCAATGATGCGTAGTGCTTTCATGGCCGGAGGAAACCCGATGTAGGGTAGCGTTTGAATAACCACTGCCGCCAAAGTAGCCTTATCATTACCCAGTTTAATATTACTAACGGTATGTGAGCGCAGCTGACTATCTGCCTCGATGGTAGTAAGCAGAGCATATAAAAGCAACTCCCTTGTTTGCAAGTCAAAACCACCACGAGTGTAGATGTCGCCAAAGCAATACTCTGTTAAGTATCGTGCTACCTCATCGCCTAAACCATCTGGCAAACCATTCAGCGCACTACGAATAGCATCTCCATATAATGGTTGTTGAATCTCGGCGCCTCGTTCAGCTCTATTCTCTTCGGTTACTGTACCTTGTGCCTCTAATGGCAGCGCAATGCCACGTTCAGCAAGTACTTCGTTTGCTACTGAAAGAGCATTCAGAGTTTTTGGAAATCCGATAAAGGGAGCACACATATAGATTAACTCTCGCACTTCGATAGGAGTAACCCCAACATTGAGTGCTGCTCCAATGTGTGCTTTTAGCTGTGGCAGTGTCTGTATCGCTGTAAGCGTAATACAGGTTATCATCTCACGAGTCTTTATATCTAAGTCGCCCGTTTGAAACACCTCTCCAAATATAAACTTCTGAAGTATGTCCATCATTTCAGGATCATTACCTTGTCCCGTAAGAGCCTCGCCACCAAAGAGTGTGCGATAGTTCTCCTTTGCTGCATCTATTCTATTCATTTTTTGCTGAGCATAAGTGTTATTTGCTAGTGCAAATAGTATTACTACTAATAATATCTTCTTCATCACTCTATTCATTTTTTACCCAAGGTCCTAGCTTTGCCAAGAACCTCACCTGTGCGCAGGTATTGATAGTTGGGCATCTCAAAGAGAATAGGTTTAAGGATGGTGTAATCAACTTTACCGTCTTCATTAATAATAGCTTCATCAGCATAAGTGTTCGCTATTTTGCAGATAAAGTTATCGAATGTTTCAGTTTCATAAATATCCTCCACTATGCATTCCATCACTAGCGGTGAGTCGTTAATGATAGGCATACCCTCATCGCCAATAGTATATTCAAATAGGGTAGATTTATCTTCGTTAGTTCCGCTTACTGTGCCAGCATAATCGGCGCGAGGAAGCAATGCCTCGTCAACCATGTTGACAGATAACTTGCGTGTTTCTCGTGCTGCTTTGTTACTGTAATGGCTCTTTCGCATGCTAAGCATAATGCGGTCGTGCCCAATAATACCTGTATGTGTCATGGTCATAAAGTTGGCTTTGCCATCGCTTAAAGTACCTATCACTGTTACAGGTTTGGGATAAAGAGCCAGTACCGACCCAATATTCTTCTTTTCTGATGAAGACTTTTGAGGTATAGATTCCACAGCTACAGGCATTGATTCTGCACCTACGGCTTTCATATAATCCTCATCGGTTACTGGTTCTAGCCACACAGCGCTGTTTTCGCTTGCTTTGGGTGTGATACCAATATGAGTAAACTCACTATCGGGTGCAGCACCATGCCAATGTTCCACATCTGCTGGAATATTTACTACAGCTCCAACCTCCAATCGTTGTGCAGGTTTTCCTCTTTCCTGATAATAACCCCCCCCCCTCAGTGCAGAGTAGAATTTGCCCTACAGCATGGGAGTGCCAACTGTTGCGCACCGATGGTGCAAAAGTTACATTATATACCTGACAATCGTAGTTGCTCTCAGCCGAAAGCATATTCAACCAAGCATCACCAGTGAAATTGTTACCTTCAATCTTGTTTCCTAGTCCCATTACAGGCTCATTTATACTGTTTTCCATTGTCTTTTCTATTGTTTGATTATTACTTCCACAGGCGGTAATACAGAGAGCCAGTAGAGTTATACATAATGCTTTTAACTGTTTCATTGTTGTTCAATCGTTACATTTACATTACCAGATACATCAAATAGATCAATCCCATCACCATCTATATGTCCCAAGTTTACCAACTGACTGTTTCCATTGACAACTTTATAAAAGATAGCAACATTACCCCAAGGCACATAGAGGTCTATATCGCCACGTTGTGGATTGCTATGCCCCAGAGTTGTCCCTTGTGTGGTTAGCGTGGGTGAGAAAGTGTATATCTTTTCGGCATTTGCGTAGTCGGTCATTGTGATTGTGAGTGGTAGTCGAGAGAGAAAGTCACGAGTAGTGGGATTATCCACCATAGTAGCCGTTGCACTTCTATCACCCACCGTCAGTTTTATCTTCATAGAATTACTATTTGGTTGCTCTTTTTCGGTACCAATAGTTGATAGCCACTCTGCTACACGACTCTGCATTTGCGAAATAGTGCTCGATGTAAAGTGTAAGGTTGGGGTAAATATAGACTCCGCACAGAGCCTTTGAGCCTCACTTACAGAGGTTGAGATGCCGCTACTACCACTCGTCGCAAATAGGGCTATACTTTTACCTTTAAGCTTCTCAGCGTGCCGATGCAAAAACGTTTGCATCGGCGTAGCCATGTGCCCATACCAAATAGGGTAACCTACAAATATCATGTCATAGTTATCAAAGCTATCAACAGACGTTTTGATGGAAGGATAATTACCCTGTTCTATTTCTTGTTGTTCTCTTTGAGCACGAGTAAGCATTGCATTATAGTCACTCTCGTATGCGATAGTGGGTTCTACTTCCAAAATATCACAATCAAGAGATGATTGAATCAATTGAGCCACGCTTTCGGTGTTACCGCTTCGCGAAGCATAGAGCACAAGGTAACGACCATTGCCACCTAATGGGGGCTGATCATTATCTTCATTATCATCTTCATTGCCACCAGTTTGTTCGTTGTCGGTAGGTAGCTCTATGTCATCAGACTTACTACAAGCGCTAATGCTCATAGTAAGTAGCATCAATAGTGATAAAAGCAGCTTACTCATGATTTTCTTTATTTATAAGAGTCTTTGTAGATATTCACTATATCTTCATCGCTTAATTCGGCACGGTCGCTGCTAAACATTATCCCCATCACCTCGCGCGTGTTGCGCATGAACTTTTCAAACTCGTCTTCGGTGATGCCGTAGTCCGACATTTTCAAATCTGCCACCCCACAAGCCTCTTGCAATGCAACAAGTGCTGTAATAAAATCTTCTGGTTTAGTAGCCTCTGTCATACCCATAGCTTGAGCCATACGTATAAAACGCTCATCACATGCATGACTCTTTACGAAAAACTCCATATAGGCTTTGCTTATCATAATCAGTCCTGCACCGTGTGGCAAGTTTTGGTGATATGCCGAAAGTGCGTGCTCCAAACCATGTTGGCTGGTGATAAGAGTTAAACACATCACTGCACCCGATAGAGAGTTTCCAAAAGCAACTCGCGTTCTAGCCTCTATATCGTTACCTTCTTTTACGGCAATAGGAAGATATTTAGCAATATTCTCGATTGCAGCAAGTGCATACATATCACTCATCAAGTTGGCTCCTTTGGCAATGTATCCTTCAATACTATGAAACAATGCATCAAATCCTTGATAAGCTGTAAAGTGCGGAGGTACTGAGAGCATTAACTCGGGATCTACAATTGAAATGACAGGAAACAGTGCTGGGTGCATGATAAACGATTTCTCGAAAGTATCTTCTTTGGTAATAACACCCGCACTATCCATTTCAGAGCCTGTGCCAGCTGTTGTTGTAATAGCAATAATAGGAAGTGGTTTCTCAGCAATAGTTTGTCCCTTGCCTGTACCTATCATTACATAATCCCACAACTCTCCACTGTTGGTTGCCATCACAGCAATTGCTTTTGAGGCATCCATTACGCTACCACCACCAAGGGCTACAATGAAATCGCAACCATTCTCGCGAGCCGCTTTTGCTCCAGCCTCTACGTTGCTTACGGTTGGATTTGGTTCTATACCATTAAACACCACATACTCAACACCCGCTTTCGACAGTTGCTCTTCAGTGCGAGCCAAATATCCATTAGAGATGGTAGATTTACCATTAGAGATAATAATCAACCCCTTTTTACCGGGCATTTGTTGTTGGCTTAGTTGGTTTAACACTCCCGCACCAAACAGGCAGTTGGTAGGGATATACATCTGATAATTTAGATTAGTTTTCATTGTCTATACTTTAAATGATTTATTCTAAAGCAAAGTTACCTTGATATGATAAAGAGGATGTATACATATTACGGATAGTTGTAACCATTTTCCGCTTTCTTGCTGTTATTCATATATTTATGAATTAATAGGATTATATTTGTTTGAAAAATAGATTCATATCATGAAAGAGATTATAAATATAAACTGCGTAGACGACTATAATAAACTGTTTGGATTGGAAACATTGCATCCATTGGTCAGTGTAGTCGATCTCTCAAAAGCCACTATAATACCCGAACACATTCAAGTTAATTATGGTATATATGCTCTATTCTTAAAAGATACCAAGTGTGGAGATATTCGCTATGGACGAAAGATGTACGACTATCGTGAAGGTACTATTGTAAGTTTTGCTCCCGGACAAGTTAGTGAAGTTGAGTTACTCAAGAATGTTGAGTTGTCGGCATTAGGTATATTATTTCATCCCGATTTAATACGCGGCACAGCGCTTGGTGCTGAAATAAAGCAATACTCTTTCTTCTCTTACGAATCGGCTGAGGCCTTGCATACTTCCGAAAGAGAGAAGGCTACGATTATGGAATGTTTTCATAAGATTCAGTTGGAGGTGGAGCATCCTGTAGATAAACATACTAAGCGTTTGATATCTCGCAATATTGAGCTTTTGCTAGACTATTGCCTTCGTTTTTACGAGCGTCAATTTATCACTCGCTCCGATGCTGATAATGAGATTCTTACTAAGTTTGAGAGGTTGTTGAATGAATACTTCGAACAGAATAAACAGCAAGACAAAGGTATTCCTACGGTTAAGTATTTTGCAGATGAGATATGCCTATCACCCAACTATTTTGGAGATTACATTAAAAAGGCTACTGGTAGAACGGCGCAAGACTATATTCAGAGTAAGGTGATTGAGTTGGCAAAAGAGAAAATTCTTTCAACCAATTTATCTGTAAGTCAAATAGCCTATGAATTGGGTTATCAATACCCACAGCACTTTTCTAGAGTGTTTAAGAGTGGTGTAGGTATGACCCCAAATCAGTATAGAGCTGCAAATTAAAAACGAAAAGCGTATTTTTTGCCAACTTCTTGTCAAGATGTAGGCACAGTTTTGCCACTGTACAGGCAAGGTCTTGCCAATAAGTAGGCAACATCTTGCCACTGTACAGGCAAGAACTCTACCATTGATATTTCAAAACGTATTCATCAAACTCTTGAATGATATTAGCACCATTCAACTTTGCTATTTGCAAAACTTTTTGTTGTTCACTAGGCGAAAGTAAACGCTCGCCCTTGCGCATTCTATAATAAGTGCGGCTGCTAAAGTGCTCTTTCAATGATTTTACAAAACCTTTCATTTGTTTGTGTGGCATGTCATTCAACATGCTCATCATTCCTTTGGCATACTTCACCTTTGTATTAGAATTGTAATAACTGCATTCTCCTTCTATTTTGGCAAGCATTTTAGGATTGAGATAAACACAAGATTCGTATGTGTCCGAGAAATTTTGTTCGGCTAATTGGTGAAGACACGTATTGGCTTTGCTGCAAGTGCTATTGCTGCAAAGTGGATACTCAAAAGGAATTTGAGATGATTCGATAAGTTGAGTCATGATTTTAATTTATGATGGTGATTTACTTTGTTTTGTTCTCTATTACAACCATGTTGCGGATTACAAAAGTACGTTGATTTTATAATATATGTCCAATATTTGCAAAAATTAAAAATTAGTTTCTACTTTTGTAAGTCATACTTTATAACTTTGATATAGTATGCCCAGATTTAATGCATTAAATAATGAATAAAACGAGTAAGTATCAATTTACGATTGTTGTTCCCGTTTACAACGAGGAAGATAATATATATTCTTTAGAGGAGAAGCTGAGTGCTTTTTTACCTCAATCTATCTATTCCACCTGTGTGCTTTTTGTAAACGATGGTTCTAGCGATAAAAGCAGTGAGCGAATAATAGATGTATGTAGTCGCAATAAAGACTTTTTCTATATCGATTTGGCCAAAAATTCAGGATTAAGTGCAGCCATGAAAGCTGGTATAGATATGGCACAATCGCCTTATGTGGGTTATATGGATGCCGATTTGCAAACTACACCCGAAGATTTCAATTTGTTGCTGGCAGATATAAAAGATCATGAATTGGTGATGGGGATTCGTGCCAATCGCAAAGACTCAGGTTTCAAGAAAGTGCAATCAAAGATAGCCAACGGTTTCCGCAGAATGATGACCAATGACAATGTGCAAGATACAGGTTGTCCGTTGAAGGTGCTTCATACAGATTGTGCTAAGAAGATACCATTCTTTACAGGTATGCATCGCTTTATGCCTGCATTGGTTATGCTACAAGAGGGTAAGATAAAGCAAATACCCGTGCGTCACTTCCCCCGTGTGGCAGGAGAGTCTAAATATCACTTGTGGAACAGGCTGGTAGCTCCTTTTGTAGATTGCTTCGCTTATCGCTGGATGCGCAAAAGATATATTAATTACCAAATAGGCAACAGTAATATTGAGTCTTGATGGGAGGAGGTAATTATTTAATTTATGTCGTTGGTTTTTTAGCTCAGGCTTTTTTTTCTGCACGTATCTTGTGCCAATGGATTTTGTCGGAGCGAGCCAAACAGGTAGTTTCACCTTCTATTTTTTGGATATTAAGTATTGCTGGTTCTTATTTGTTGTGCCTATATGGGTGGATGCGCAATGACTTTGCTATCATTTTGGGTCAGTTTATTTCGTATTATATCTATTTGTGGAATCTTAAGGAGAAGGGAATTTGGGTAAAGATACCTATGCTGTTTAAAGCATTTTTAATGCTCACGCCGGTAATAGCTGGTGGGTTTGCACTCAATGATTTCCCCAACTTTATTAATAATTTTTTCCGTAGCCAACATTTACCAATGTGGTTAATAGTTTTTGGCTCAGTTGGTCAGATTGTATTTACACTGCGTTTTATATATCAATGGTATTACTCTTATCGACACAATGAATCATTGCTACCGGCAGGATTCTGGATTATCAGCTTGACAGGCTCTTTCATTATAATTGCCTACGGTATTATTCGCTTAGACCCGGTGTTAATACTTGGTCAATCGGTAGGGTTTATAGCCTACACACGCAACTTAATTATTGGTTATCGCCATGCTAAAACAGTAAGACATGAAGAATAGTTATTGGTGGATTGGTTTCTTTATTGCCGTGTTGCCGGCCATTATCTTTCGCGACTATACTCCCGACAATGAGTTGCGCTATTTGAGTATAGCCGATGAGGCTTTGCGTGATGGGCACTTCTTTGCCTTCTATAATCAAGGCATAGCTTATGCCGATAAACCGCCCTTGTATCTATGGATAGTAATGCTGGGTAAATGGCTATTTGGCAATCATTATATGTGGTTCTTGTCTCTGTTCTCCATTGTCCCGGCATTGGTTATTGTTAATACGATGGACAAGTGGGTAGGCAATCAGCTGACCATGGTAAATAGAACTACCGCCCGTTTGATGCTGATGACTTCCGGCCTGTTTATAGGGTTGGCTCTCACGCTGCGCATGGATATGTTGATGTGTATGTTTATCACGCTATCGCTTTATACTTTTTATAAGATGCGAAAAGGGTGGGGGAATAAAAAGGCAAATTCCTGGCTTTTTCCGATATATGTGTTTTTGGCTATCTTCTCTAAAGGGCCGGTTGGTATTCTTGTTCCGCTACTTTCTATTGCCGTATTTTTGGCTATATCGGGCGAATTCAGAAGCTTTGGTCGATACTGGGGATGGAAAACATGGGGCGTATTATTAGGACTATGTTCACTCTGGTTTTTGGCGGTTTATCTAGAAGGCGGGGAGCCATATCTCAACAACCTGCTGTTTAATCAAACGGTGAACCGTGCGGTCGATTCATTCCATCATAAAGCACCGTTCTATTATTACGGTATCGCAATTTGGTACTCTTTAGCTCCCTGGTCATTACTGATTGTTGGAGTTATAATCTTTGCTACCGGAAAGTACATTGTAACCGATTTGGAGCGTTTCTTTATAACAATTGCCATCACTACCTTTGTGATGCTTTCTATCATTAGTTCAAAAATTGCAGTTTATCTAGCTCCTACCTTTTGCTTCTTTGTCTATTGGGCCATGTTGGTACTTTCGCGCATGAAGTGGAGTCGCTGGTTAGCACTTTCTATTGCTATACCTGCTTTGATTTTCAGCTGTTCTTTAGTGGCTTTTATCGTATTGGTACAAACAGGCGAGTTGGCTATGTACAGTCATTGGTCAATTTATGTGGGTGCTACTTTCTTGATGCTTAGCGGCATCTTGGCATTGTGGTTTTTATATCGCTTCAAGCATATCAACAATGCTATTAATAGTATGGCTATGGGCATGCTGTGCATTGTGTTCTTTGCAGGATTTTCTTTTCCATCCATCAATGAAGAAATTGGTTTTGAGAGTGTGTGCAAGCAAGCTGCAATCATGGCCGAGAAAAATGAAACGACCACTTTCTATACATACGGCATTCGTCGTCCCGATAGCATGGATGTGTTTCTTCATCACGATGTGCTGAAGGTGGAGGTTGAAGATGTGTTGAATGATGAATATGCAGATGCGGTTTTGATTATTACCGATAGAAGGTTGAAAGATAATGAACCTTTGCAAGAATATATATCGACTAAACAAACTAATAGGGTAGGGAAGTATATTATTGTAGCGTTATAACTAAATTAGGTAGACTAGATGAAAGTATTAGTAACAGGAGCGGCCGGTTTTATTGGTATGTACACAGTGCAAGCCATGATAAAACAAGGACATCATGTGGTAGGCATGGATAATCTGAATGATTATTATATGATGCAATTGAAATATGACCGCCTGGTGCAATGTGGCATTGCTTATCAACAGTGTGAAGATGGTGTTTTGATTCAAAGTACTACTTATTCTGATTATCGCTTTGTGAAATTAGACTTAACTGACCAACCACGTTTGACATCGCTCTTTGCTGACGAGAAGTTTGATATTGTAATCAACTTGGCAGGCCAAGCTGGTGTGCGCTATTCTATAGAGAACCCTTACGCATACGCACAATCCAATTTGATAGGCTTTTTAAATCTATTAGAGAACTGTCGCCATTATCCGGTGAAGCATTTTGTGTATGCTAGTTCGAGCAGTGTATATGGTATGAACGAAAAGATACCCTACTCGGAAGATGATAAAACAGATTCACCTGTAAGCCTATATGCTGCTACCAAGAAATCGAACGAATTGATGGCTCACGCTTATAGTAAGCTTTATAAAATACCAACTACCGGTATGCGTTTTTTTACAGTTTATGGACCATGGGGCAGACCCGATATGGCGCCTTTCTTATTTATGACCTCTATTCTTAAAGGTGAACCAATTAAGGTGTTCAATCATGGACATATGAAACGAGACTTTACCTATGTTGATGATATTGTGGAGGGTGTTGTGAAGATAGCCAACCATGCACCAACAGGTGAAATTCCATTCTATATCTATAATATAGGCAATTCACACCCTGTCGATTTGATGGACTTCATTAAGGTAATAGAGAATACTTCCGGCAAAGAGGCTATCTTAAATATGATGGATATGCAACCCGGTGATGTGACATGTACTTATGCAGACACTTCTCGTCTTGAAAAGGATTTCGATTATAAACCTTCTACATCAATAGAGGCTGGTATTAAACGCTTTTATGATTGGTATATTCAGTATATGAAATAATGATGAGCTGATTAAAAGCGATATTATTTCATTATTTCTATTGATATTGCAAAATTATAAGGTCCTTACCTTATAAAAATACGCTTCTTTTAAGCTTTAATTCCGGCATAGATAATAATGCCCAATATAGTAATTAGTCCTACGTAGCTAATAACGGGAGTCTGTTTAGCCTTTGAGAAGTCCTGTTTAGACACAAGTCTCAATAATGAATACATGATAGTTGCCCCTGCTCCACCAACAAACATGCCGACAATTAAATCTCCGGGATAATGCAAACCAAGATATATACGAGTGTAGCAATTGACGATAGCCCAGCAACAGATAAATAGACTCAACCATTGTTTGCGGAATAGGAGGATAAGGAAAAATGCAAGTCCGAAAGAATTGGATGCATGACAAGAGGGAAATCCGTAACCACCGCCGCGACGATCGTTTACAATGTATACCAAGTCGGCAATAGGACTTGCTGGATTGGAAGGACGAGGACGCTCTACAATAGGGCGGATGACGCTTGCACAAATCTGATCGGCAAAAGTAATGGTAAGTGCTATAGCGATAAGACAAAAGAGAACAGTTTTCCAATCGTAATTTCGTAGCAATACATATAAGATACTAATATACATTGGTATCCAAATGAACTTGCCAGTATAGACAGTCATGAAATAGTCCCAAAATGAACTGTTGAAACTATTAAGAAATAAGAAAGACGTTTGGTCGGCATCTGCCAACGATTGTACTAATTCGCTTATCATGTTATCTGTTTTTATTTATCGTTTTGCTATATCGTCGTATAATTTCTGGATATAAGTTTTTCCCTTCTTTAGGTTAGTTTCTGTGTTCTCTCCTCTTTCTAAGACAATTTTCTCAGATTCGCAATCGAATACAACCTCTTCATCTTCTGATATCCATCCGAAAAAATTGGGCATGGTGAAGAATGCAAAATGTGGCGATTTGGGATTGAGAAGATTCTTGCTGAATAAGAAATCATCATGTGGAATGTCTAACTGAGATAGCAATGTTGCTGCCATATCAATTTGAGATCCAATCGTGTCTATTCGCTTGCTTTCAGTTATCACTCCACCTGTCAGAATAAGTGGTATTTTAAATCGATTGGATGATTGAACATTCACATCAAAAGGATACACTCCCAAATGATCTGGGACAAGCATCACCAAGGTATTGTTCCAAAGTGAAGACGATTTTAATTCCTCGATGAACTGACCGATGCATTCGTCAGTGTAAGCAAATGCATTCAGGCGCTTCTCTTCAAATTTATTATAGGGCACCTCAAAAGGCTCGTGACTACTCGAAGTTTGCATGGCTACAAAAAAAGGTGCTTCTATTTGTCCATCACTCAAGTTATCCCAAAGTTTATCGAATACAACCTCATCGTGTGCTCCCCACTTGCTGAGTCTTTGTGAAGCAGGAAAATCCTTATCGCAAACAATGTTATCAATACCCATCGACATCAAGTAAGAACGCATGTTGGTAAAGTCGGCATCACCTCCATAATAATAATAAAGGTGGTATCCCTCTGCTTTTAACGCCTTAGGTATAGAGGGCAAAGACTGAGTCTTGCGCGGATACTTCATAATGCTAGTAGTGGGTTGTGCTGGATAGCCACTAAAAATAGATACTAACCCTCTATCAGTTCGGAAGCTATTGGCATAGAAGTTTGTAAACAACACCCCTTCATCTGCAATCGTATTTAAATGTGGCGCTAAACCTGGTTCGCCGCCCAGAGTCTCTAATAGGAATGAAGAGAAACTCTCCATAATAATAAGAATAATATTGGGGCGAGTAGTGTTGATAAGAGTTGTCGGAGTGTTAACCTTAGGGTTTTCGATTATTTCATTGAATATTTCGTTGGCTTCATTAGCTTCTACATAGCGATATTGTTTCTCAAAATTGCTTTGGCGTGTAAATGAGTCAATAAAGCTGAAGCAAGGATTGATAGCAGCATGGTTTAACCGTTGGTTATCGCTGAAATAAACTTTGCCAATATTCATGGTAGATACAGTAAATCCACCTCGAATGGGAATAAATAATAGGGCAGTGATAACAAGAATGATTAAACTTTGATAGAGACGGTGGAAAGGAATTTTATATTTGCGTATCCAAATAATTGTTGTGAAATAGAGAGTGGAAAATAGGATGGCCGCATAGCAAAGTAGTGCTACAACTCCTCCTAATATCATTCCAAATCCAGCACTCGCCATTGCATCTTTGGGCGATGTAAAGAAATAAAAGAGAGGGGTGGAGTCAAGACGAAACCCCCAATATTCGTACAAACCAATGTCGAGAATAAAAATGGCAGATATAAATAAAGCTACTAATATATAGTAAATTAAATACAGCTTTTTGAGTATTGATTTCAGTATCCAGATAGAAGCAATGGTAAGCAATCCGGGAATGATTGTAAGGTATCCTGCAAATGAAAAGTCGAGAGGAAGTCCGTGGGCTATAACTTGAAACCACTCTTTGATAGAAATATTATCATACAAGTCCTGATAATACAACATAAACATTGGTTTTTGTATAGCAAAAATAATTATAAACAATAAGTAAATAGAGAGTAGTTGGAATATCCTCCTTTTCATTATAAAACATTTAAAAAGATTGAACGCTTACAAAGGTAATACTCTTTTCTATATCTTTGCGTATCGACAATAAAAATTAAAAGGAATGAAAAAGGTCTGTGTGCTTCTTGTTTTGCTTACCATAACGGGTGTTGCTATTGCCCAAAATACGTATCGTGAACTTTCGGAAAAGGCGATTAATTATATCGAATTAGATAGCCTTCCGCAAGCTGAGGTTTTACTAAAAGAAGCAATGAGTCTTGAACCGGCTAATCCTTATAATGCATTACTTTTTACTAATCTAGGTTTTATTCAGAAGTCAATGGGTAAATTTGATCAAGCCATCGATTCTTATACCTATGCTGTAAATTTGATGCCAACCAATCTCTTGGTTTTGTTGGATAGGGCAGCTCTATACATGGAGCTGGGTATGAATGATCAAGCCTACTATGACTATGTGAAAGTATTAGATATGGATAATAAGAACAAAGAAGCGTTATTGATGCGAGCATACATTCACATGGTGCGTCGTGACTACAGTTTGGCTCGTGCTGATTATAATGCGCTACTAGCCATAGAGCCTGATAATTATAACGCTCGATTGGGAATAGTGACACTAGAACAGAACGAAAAAAGATATAAAGAGGCGCTAGAAAGCATTAATAAAATGATTATTGAGTATCCTGATAATGCTGAATTGTATATTGCACGTGCCGATATAGAACGTGAAATGGGACATATAGATTTAGCCTTAACTGATTTAGATGAAGCTATCAAGTTAACACCTTCGTCAACAAGTGCCTATTTGTTGCGTGGCGATATCTATCTTATTCAAGGGAAAAAGATGCTGGCAAAGTCTGATTTTGAGAAAGCTATTCGCTTGGGTGTTCCTTCTGGTCAGCTAGTTGAGCGATTGAATCAATGTAAATAAGTAGCTTAATCTACAAACTGTTTAATTACTTTGATAAAATCCTTGCCATATTTCTGTTTCTTATATTCACCTATACCGCTAATATTGCCAAACTCTTCGATAGTTGTGGGACGAGATATGGATAGCAAATGCAATACTTTATCTGTCAATACAATATAAGCAGGCAATGCTTCTTGAGCAGCAAGCTCTTTTCGTAATGTGCGTAATGCTTCAAATAGATTCTCATTTTCAGTTGCAGATATTGATAGGGCTAATTCTTTTTCAACCACTACCTTTTTCTTTTTCTGTTTCGGAGTAAACTCTTGTCTTACAATTGTAACCAACATGGCTTTTGTTTTGCCATAGAGCACATTATACCCGCTTTCTGTTATTTTCAAATGGTTCTTTTCATTATATGCAATTTCAAAATAACCTAGTTGCAGCATTTGCAAAAGATAGTCTTGCCAATCTCTACCTGGAATATCTCTACCAACGCCAAATGTTTTGAGTTTATCATATCCCTTTTCTGTTACATCTGCCGAGAAAGATCCTCGTAAGATATCAATAAGCATACTTACACCTATATTTTGTTCAGAGCGAAAAATAGCACTTAGGGCTTTTTGAACAATGATTGTTCCGTCAAATCGTTCAGGTGGATTTTTGCAAACATCACAGTTGCCGCAATCTTTTTCAGAAACTTCTCCAAAATAACTTAATAATATTCGACGCCTACATATATCTGCCTCGGCATATTGCTGCATGCGTTGCAACTTCTCTACATTAATGCTTTGCTGACTGCTTTCGGTAGCAAACTTAGTAAGTAGTATTAAATCGGCCAAAGAATAAAATAAAACAGTATCGGCAGTCATCCCATCTCTTCCGGCTCTACCTATCTCTTGATAAAAACTCTCTATGCTTTTGGGTAAATTATAGTGCATCACCCATCTTACGTTCGATTTATCTATACCCATGCCAAATGCTATGGTGGCACAAACTACCTGTGTGCGATCATTTATAAAATCGCTTTGAGCTTTATCGCGTTGCTGGGGGGTAAGTCCAGCGTGATAAACACCACATTTAACTCCATTCTTTTCAAGCATTTGTGCAACAGATTCTGTTTTGCTGCGGCTCATGCAATAGATAATCCCACATTCGCCATGATGCTTATCTATAAAATCTAAAATAGCTTTATGCTTTTCCTTTTGCTGATATCCTCTTTTCACACTTAAACTTAGGTTTGGACGATCGAAAGAAGATATAAAAGTTTGTGGATTGTTTAAATGAAGCTGACGTATAATGTCATTACGAGTAATCTTATCTGCAGTGGCAGTTAAAGCTACAATCGGAACATTGGGAAAGCGCTGATGTAATACCCCCATCTGTGTATACTCAGGGCGAAAATCATGTCCCCATTGCGAAATACAATGAGCTTCATCAATAGCAAATAATGATATTTGAATGTCTTTTAGAAGAAAATCAATCTCGGTCATTAAACGCTCTGGCGATATGTAAAGAAGTTTTAGTTTTCCATTAAGACAAGCTCTTTTGATTTCAGAATTTTCAGTTTCATTGTTGTTGCTATTAAGTGCTCCTGCAGCAATACCATTAGCCTTCAATGCTTCAACTTGATCTTTCATTAACGAAATTAATGGAGAAATTACTATAGCAGTTCCTTCACTAAGCAAAGCGGGTAATTGAAAACAGATTGATTTTCCTCCTCCGGTAGGCATTAGCACTAAACAATCTTTTTTTTGGAGGATAGTCTGGATGATATCTTCTTGAAGTGGACGAAAATTTTCGTAACCAAAGTAGTTCTTGAGGGTTTGAATCATAGGGCCATTTTTGTCTTTCTGCAAAGATAGCTCTTTTAGTAGATATAAGCTGGATGGAATATTAAAATATGATTGTAATTGCGTTTTTGACTATTAAAAATCGACCACAAAAGAGGCTGTAATCCTTAAATATCAATCTCTTTGTATAATTGCTATACTAATTTTTTGAAATGATTTTCGTTATTGTTGACTAACAATATTTGAGATTAATGTGTTATTATGTTAAATTGATAGCTGCCGTATGTGTTAAATATATAATGGTTTGATAGGTGTTATATAAATTAATTGATTAAACCGTTATGTATTTATCATAAAGACATGATAAAAGAAACTATATAATCACTTTTTATTATTGTCTAATTTGTAAAAAAAGAATTATATTGTTAATATCTTTATTCTGTTAACTTGTTTTAAAAAAAATATAAACGAAAAATTTGCGTATTATAAAATAATATATCAAATTTGTAAAACATTATATTGTAATCTTTTACAATATTGAATAAAATCCTAACCAGTATAATTAAATGAGTGATTTAGAAAACAAAAACCAAGAACAGACTCCTAAAAAGCGCCCTTATAATTTGCGCGAAAAAAAGGACAAAAAAGCAGCTTATCGATCTTTGATAAGACCTGAGCTTGCTGATGAACTGTACGACAAGATTTTGAATATTGTAGTAGTTCAAAAAAAGTACAGAGACCCAGATTACTCGGCTAAAGATTTAGCGAAAGAGTTAAAAACAAATACACGTTATCTTTCGGCTGTAGTAAACTCTCGTTTCGGTCAAAATTACTCTTGTCTTTTAAACGAATACAGAGTAAAAGATGCTTTGCATTTATTGACTGACAAGCGTTATGCAGATAAAAATGTAGAAGAAATTAGTGCAATGGTTGGTTTTGCAAACCGTCAATCATTTTATGCGGCCTTCTTTAAAAATATAGGCAAAACGCCTAATAACTACCGTAAAGAATTTGCAGATAAAAAAGCAAAATAATTATTCTGCAACTTTTAGAATTTAATTTGAAGGGAAATATCGAAGACTCTTATGTCGAAGATATTCCCTTTTTATGTTTTTGAGTGAACAATTCTAATAATAAAACACTTAAATGAAGAGAAAATTCTTTTATTCTATGATATTAGCTACTTCGTTTTTAGCTATGGGATGCAACTCAAAAGAACAAGCATCTAACGATAATTTTGATTATACAGTGGATAAATTTGCCGATTTACAAATATTGCGTTATCAAGTTCCTGGATTTGATGAGCTTAGTTTGAAACAAAAAGAGTTAATTTATTATCTTTCTGAAGCCGCTTTAGAAGGACGTGACATTCTTTTTGATCAGAATGGAAAATATAATTTGAGAATACGTCGTATGCTCGAAAGTATATATACCAACTATTCTGGAGATAGAAACAGCGAGGAGTACAAAAACCTTGAAACATATTTAAAACGTGTTTGGTTTTCAAACGGTATTCATCATCATTATGGTTGCGATAAGTTTATACCGGGTTTTACGCCCGAGTATTTAAAAGAGGTAGTTCTTACTCTTGAGCCTTCTACTTTGCCGCTTGCTCAAGAACAAACTGTTGATGAATTTTGCGAAGAGATATTTCCTGTCATTTTTAATCCACAACTGATGGCTAAAAGAGTTAATCAGGCTGATGGAGAAGATGTAGTGATAACCTCTGCATGCAATTATTATGATGGGGTTACTCAGGCTGAGGTTGAAAGCTTCTATGGCGCCATGAAAGATTCAAATGATGAAACTCCAATATCTTACGGATTGAACAGCCGCCTAGTAAAGGAAGATGGTGTGATTGCAGAAAAGGTTTGGAAAGTCGGTGGATTATATTCTCCAGCTATAGAAAAGGTGGTGTATTGGTTGAAGAAAGCTGAAGGTGTAGCTGAAAATAGCGAGCAAAAAGCGGTTATCGCCAAACTAATAGAGTATTACGAAACAGGTGATTTAAGAACCTTTGATGAATATGCTATTCTTTGGGTGAAAGATACTGATTCACGTATTGACTTTGTAAATGGTTTTACTGAAAGCTATGGTGATCCATTGGGTATGAAAGCTAGTTGGGAGTCATTAGTGAATTTTAAAGATCTAGAGGCTACACATCGCACAGAGGTTATTAGTAATAATGCACAATGGTTTGAAGATAACTCACCGGTAGATGGACAGTTTAAGAAAGAAGAGGTAAAGGGTGTATCGGCTAAGGTTATTACTGCCGCTATTCTTGCGGGTGATTTATATCCGGCTACTGCTATTGGCATTAATCTTCCTAATGCCAACTGGATTCGTGCAGAGCATGGCTCTAAATCGGTAACTATTGGCAATATAACCGATGCTTATAATAAAGCATCTCACGGTAATGGATTTGCCGAAGAGTTTGTTTATAGCGATGTAGAGAAAGGTTTGATAGATAAATATGGTGATATTACCGGTGATTTGCACACTGACTTGCATGAATGCTTGGGTCATGGATCTGGCAAACTATTGCCTGGAGTAGACCCTGATGCATTGAAAGCTTACGGCTCTACAATCGAAGAGGCTCGTGCCGATTTGTTTGGCCTTTACTATATGGCAGATCCTAAGTTAGTAGAACTGGGATTACTACCAAGTGATGATGCTTACAAAGCGGAGTATTACAACTTCTTGATGAATGGTTTAATGACACAATTGGTACGTATAGAGCCGGGCAACAATGTTGAAGAGTCTCACATGCGCAATCGTCAGTTGATAGCTCGTTGGGTATTAGAGAAAGGTGCTCCAAACAATGTAGTAGAGTTAGTACAGAAAGATGGTAAAACATATGTTGTAGTAAACGACTATCAACAAGTCCGTCAACTCTTTGGTGAGCTACTTTCTAACATTCAACGAATCAAATCTACTGGCGACTTTGATGCTGCACGCACTCTTGTTGAAGAATATGCAGTGAATGTTGATCCTGCTCTACATGCAGAGATCCTAGAACGTTATAAAAAGTTGAACTTGGCTCCATACAAAGGTTTTGTAAATCCTGTATATGAGTTGGTGACTAATGATAATGGTGATATTATAGATGTAGTGGTAAGCTACAACGAAGGCTATGCCGAACAAATGATGCGTTATAGCAAGGATTATTCATCTTTGCCATCTATTAATAATTAAGAAATGAATTTGCAAGAACAACTAAAAGAGATAAAAACTCAGTTTCGCTTGTCGATGAATGGCGTGGTGTCGCAAAGCATGCGCGAAAAAGGATTGAACTACAAGCTAAACTTTGGTATAGAGCTACCTAGATTGAAACAAATAGCTGCTGAGATAGAGAAGAATCACGATTTAGCACAAGCTCTTTGGAAAGAAGAGATTCGTGAGTCAAAGATAATGGCTGCTATGCTTCAACCTATTGATACATTTTATCCTGAGATTGCGGATATCTGGGTAGAGAACATGCCCAATATAGAGATTGCCGAATTGACATGCATGAATTTGTTTCAGCATCTTCCTTATGCACCCGCCAAATCTTTTCAGTGGATTGCAAGTGAAGATGAGTTTGCACAAATCTGTGGATATCTCACTATTGCTCGTTTGCTGATGCAAAAGGGTGATATGACCGAGCGTGCTTCTAGTGAATTTCTAGATCAAGCTATCGTTGCGGTATTATCAGGCTCTTATCAAGTAAGAAATGCAGCATTGTTAGCTATCCGTAAGTATATCAATCATAGCGAAGCCAATGCTTTTCAAGTATGCCGCTTGGTAGACGAAATGAAAGATTCCACCAATGAAGCTGAACAAATACTATATAATATGGTAAGAGATGAACTGGGTGATTGAGCCTACATAACTTAATTAAATAATATATTCCAGAGTCCGAATCTTCATCATAATGAAGGCTCGGACTCTTGTTTTTAAAACCTACACATTTTACATCTATAACTGTTACATTCTACAAATTAACTGTTAAGGTTTATAAGGTTAAATGATATACCTATCAATCTAATTTGTTATAGTCTAATTATTGATTCGTCACACAATTTTCAATATTGATTGCTATTACACTATTTATGCGTTAAAAAACTTTCATTTAATGATATATTTTACGCAAAAAAAGGCTTAACTTTGTTCGCATAATTATATAGCCGTTTTATGGATATACAAAACGTGAAAGATACAGTACGGCAGATATTCACTGAATACCTGAACACGAATGGGCATCGCAAGACTCCCGAGCGTTACGCCATACTCGATACTATTTACTCTATAGACGGTCACTTCGATATTGATACACTCTACTCTTTGATGCTCAATCAAGAAAAATTCCGTGTGAGTAGGGCAACTTTATACAACACAATCATTCTGCTTATCGATGCCCGTTTGGTTATCAAACATCAATTTGGCAACTCTTCACAATACGAAAAATCGTATAACCGCAACACACATCATCATCAAATTTGCATGCAATGTGGTAAGGTAACTGAATTTCAGAACGAAGAACTGCAATCGGCCATCGCTAGCACCAAATTATCTCGCTTTCAACTGTCGCACTACTCCTTATATATATATGGTATGTGCAGCAAATGCGTGCGAGCCAAAAACAAGAAGAAAGTAAATAATAATAATAAGAAAGACAAATGAAAGTAGATGTTCTATTAGGATTACAGTGGGGAGACGAAGGAAAAGGTAAGGTGGTAGACGTATTGACTCCACGTTATGACGTAGTAGCACGTTTTCAAGGCGGACCAAATGCAGGTCATACGCTTGAATTTGAAGGACAAAAATATGTGCTTCGTTCTATCCCTTCGGGTATATTTCAAGGAGATAAAATCAATATTATCGGCAATGGTGTAGTGCTCGATCCTGCTTTGTTTAAGGCGGAAGCTGAAGCGCTAGAGGCATCAGGACATCCTTTGAAAGAGAGACTTCATATTTCTAAAAAAGCTCACTTGATATTGCCAACTCATCGTGTGTTGGATGCTGCTTATGAAGCTGCAAAAGGTGATGCAAAAGTAGGAACTACCGGCAAAGGTATCGGCCCAACTTATACTGACAAGGTGAGCAGAAATGGTTTGCGTGTTGGTGATGTACTTCATAACTTTGAAGAGAAATATGCTGCTGCTAAAGCTCGTCACGAACAAATCTTGAAAAGCTTAGACTTTAAATATGATTTGACTGAGATAGAAAAAGCTTGGATGGAAGGAATTGAGTATATCAAACAATTCCAATTGATTGATAGCGAAGTAGAGGTAAACAACTTGTTGTATCAAGATAGATCAATCTTATGCGAAGGAGCACAGGGCACAATGCTCGATATCGACTTTGGCTCGTATCCTTTCGTAACTTCTTCTAATACTGTTTGTGCTGGTGCATGTACTGGGCTAGGTATTGCTCCCAACCGCATTGGTGAGGTATATGGTATCTTTAAAGCTTATTGTACGCGTGTAGGCTCTGGTCCATTCCCTACAGAGTTGTTCGACGAAACTGGTGATAAGATCTGTACAATCGGTCATGAGTTTGGTTCGGTTACAGGACGTAAACGCCGTTGTGGATGGATTGACTTGGTAGCGTTGAAATATTCTATCATGATAAACGGTGTAACTAAGTTGATTATGATGAAGAGCGATGTTCTAGACACTTTTGATACTATCAAGGCTTGTGTGGCATACAAAATAGGTAACGAAGAAATCGATTATTTCCCATATGAAATAGATGATACTGTAGAGCCAATCTATGTAGAACTACCAGGGTGGCAAACTGATATGACAAAGATGCAAAGCGAAGATGAATTCCCAGAAGAGTTCAATGCTTACCTTTCATTCTTGGAAGAACAACTTGGTGTTCAAATCAATATCGTTTCAGTTGGTCCAGATAGAGATCAAACTATTCTTCGTTATACAGAAGAATAATATAATATTATAGAATAAGTGCATTCAGTGTAGGTATCAAACTACAATGGATGCACTTTTTTATTTACTTCTGTTCTAACACATGATAATTATGAAAAACTACTTTTTAGGGATGTGGGCTTTGTGCCTGATTCTTTTTACAACATCCGCCTACGCATCCAGCGATTACTCTCCTTCTCAAGAAAATAAAGAAGCTCGTAAAGAATTTCAAGACAATAAGTTTGGGGTATTTATTCATTGGGGCATATATAGTATGCTAGCCGATGGCGAATGGAATATGACCAACAAAAACTTAGACCATAAAGAATATGCCAAATTGGCAAGTGGCTTTTATCCTTCTAAGTTTGATGCACGTGCTTGGGTGAAAGATATTAAAGCTTCGGGAGCCAAATATATCTGTTTTACTACTCGTCATCACGATGGATTCTCCATGTTTGATACAAAACAATGCGATTATAACATTGTGAAAGCTACTCCTTATCAGCGTGATGTGTTGAAAGAGCTTGCTGAGGCTTGCAAGGCCGAAGGTATAAAGCTTCATCTCTACTATTCACATCTCGACTGGACTCGCAATGACTATCCTTGGGGGCGAACAGGACGTGGAACAGGACGAACAAACCCCGAAGGCAATTGGCCTACCTACTATCAGTTTATGAACAATCAACTCACAGAGTTGCTTACCAACTATGGTCCGATTGGTGCTATTTGGTTTGATGGATGGTGGGATCAAGATCAAAATCCCGACTTTGATTGGCAGTTGCCTTATCAGTACGACTTAATCCATAAACTGCAACCAAACTGCCTGATTGGCAATAACCACCATCAGGTTCCATTTGCTGGCGAAGATATTCAAATGTTTGAACGCGACCTTCCGGGCGAAAACCATTCGGGACTATCGGGGCAAGAAATCAGTAAACTACCCCTTGAAACATGTGAAACCATGAATCACACGTGGGGATATCGCATCACCGATCAAAACTATAAATCGACTAAAGAACTTCTTCATCTCCTAATAAAGGCAGCAGGAAACAATGCCAATCTATTGTTGAACATTGGTCCTCAACCTAATGGCGAACTACCAGAAACTGCAATTCAGCGTTTTAAAGAGATTGGCGAATGGATGTCTGCCAATGGTGAAACAATCTATGGCACACGTGGTGGTTTGATTGAACCTCACAGCTGGGGAGTAACTACACAAAAGGATAATAAGCTCTATGTGCATGTGCTCAATTGTAATGACAAAGCTATCTTCTTGCCTATTGAAGCAAAGCAAGTAAAGAAAGTAGTGTTATATAAAGACAAAACTCCACTTCGCATCAATAAAGATAAAGCAGGGGTTTTAGTAGAATTACCACAGCAAATGGATGATATCGACACGATAATTGAGGTCACATTAGGGTAATTTTTGTATAAATCTTCATAAATCAAACGGAAAGTATTGTGACATACAAAGTTTCCTTTTATTTTTGGCAAACTATTTGTAGATTAAAGATATAAACTAAAATAAAACGAATATGATGGTACATGGAGTAGGAATAGGATTTCAATGGATTTTATTTATTGGTATTGCCTTAATAAGCTTTTTGGTACAAATGAACTTGCAAAACAAGTTCAAAAAGTATTCTCAAATACCTACCGGCAATGGTATGACCGGAAGAGATGTTGCAATGAAAATGCTTCACGATAATGGTATTTATGATGTTCAAGTAACGCATACAGCAGGACAATTGACCGATCATTATAACCCTGCAACTAAAACTGTAAACTTGAGTGATGGTGTATTTGGTAGCGATAGTATCATGGCAGCAGCTGTTGCCGCACATGAGTGTGGCCATGCTGTGCAACACGCCCGTGCTTATGCTCCACTCACAATGCGCAGCAAGTTGGTTCCTGTAGTGATGTTTGCTTCGCGTTGGATGACTTGGTTGCTATTGGCAGGTATTTTACTTCTCAATACATTCCCACAATTGCTTATTGCAGGTGTTATCTTGTTTGGTATTACTACGTTGTTTAGCTTCGTTACATTGCCTGTAGAGATTAATGCCAGCAAACGTGCTTTGGTATGGTTAAGTTCGGCAGGAATTACTAACTCTCGTAATCATGCACAAGCCGAAGATGCTTTGCGTTCTGCTGCTTATACTTATGTAGTTGCTGCGTTGAGTTCGCTTGCTACTTTGATTTATTATGTGATGATTATTTTGGGAAGACGCGATTAAGTATCTACCGTTAATAATAAAACGAAAGCCGCTTTCATTTAATGTGAATGCGGCTTTTGTTTTATTATATAATTCCTATAAGTCTTTTATTATCTACTTCATTTGCTTTATTTGATTAAATATGTTTATTTTTGTATTACTCAGTGGTTGAGGCTTTGTTATCTATGTTCAATGCAATTCAATCTATATGAAAAAACTATTATTGATAAGTCTACTTCTCATAACTACTATTTTCACTCGGGCTCAAGTAGTGGCTGTGAAGACTAACTTGCTTTATGATGCTACTACTACAATCAATCTCGGATTAGAATTTGGGTTATCTCATCAGTGGACACTTGATGTTTCGGGCAGTGTCAATCCTTGGATGTTTAGTAATCACAGGCAGTTTCGAATCTGGATGGCTCAACCAGAGATACGCTATTGGTTTTGTGAGAAGTTTAATGGACACTTTATTGGATTGCATGCCATGGGTGGACTATTCAATGTAGGAAATGTAGAATTACCTTTTGGCATACTAGCATCTATTAAAGATAGACGATATGAAGGGTGGTATGCCGGTGGTGGTATAGCTTATGGTTATCAATGGGTGATGGGGCATCATTGGAACTTTGAAGCTGCCATAGGTGTAGGATACGATTATGTGAAGAATGATAAGTACAAATGTGGCAGATGTGGAGAGAAGGTTGGTAGTGGTCATTATAACTATTGGGGCCCCACCAAATTAGCATTAACAGCAATCTATATTTTCTAACTTAAATCATTTACAATGAAAAAGAACTATTTATGCTGGATGCTATTTTTGCTTGTTTTAAGTTTAACAAACGAAATCAATGCTCAAGATACTATTACTCTCAGCCGAAATGTTCGTGCTGAGAATATCATAATTGAACGTTATGATGATAAAATGGTGATATCTATTCATCTTAAATTAGACGATTTGAAATTGCAGTCTAACCAATCTATTGTGTTTACTCCTTATTTAAGGGATGTGAATGGTGTAGTAAAAGAAATGGCTCAATCTATAATGATAAATGGCCGCAAACAGCATATCTTTTATCTTCGCAACAAGCAAAAAGCAGGATATGTAAACAGTCTAGAAGTATATCGCAAGAATGGAAAACCTCAATCCATTGAATATACATCCACATTAATTTATCAACCATGGATGGATACGTGTACTCTAAATGTCTTTGAAGATTTATGCGGATGTGGCTTAAGTGATAGGTTAAATAGTAGGGAGTTGGTTGTTTTTCATTTCAACTCCACCTTAGTAAACAATGAATAGAATTAATTTATTCCAATGATTAAACAAGCCCTTTTATGCTTAATGCTTATGATGTTTTTGGCAGGTTGTATTAATAATGACGAACCAACTGCTGATGGCAATAAAGTCAATATTGGTGATGAATTGCCAATCTTTACAGTTACTTCCAATGAAGGTATTGAGTACAATAATGAATTGCTTAAAGGACACATTGGCGTTATCCTTTTTTTCTATACTCCTTGTTCAGATTGCAAACAAGCTCTTCCTATCGTAAATGAAGTGTTTGAACAATATAAAACTAATCAACAAGTTCGTTGGATATGTATTGGCCGATCAGAAAGCATTATTGATGTAGCTTCTTATTGGGATTCTAATCATTTCACTATGCCATACTCTGCTCAATCGGATAGGAGTATCTATAATCTTTTTGCCAATAGCGGCATACCTCGTATTTATATTACCAATCCTCAAGGAGTGGTAGTTGCTCTATATGATGATTCATCTCCATTGGATAAACAAGAATTCGAGAATACTTTATTCTCTATCTACTCATCTTATTTCACTTTTTAGCATTATTTTTTCATCTATTTATCTTAATTCTAAGTCTTTTATTTTTTCAAGCTTAAAATAATCTTTAATATCAGTTATAGAGTATGGATTATGCACTATTTTGTTCTAATTCTATAACAGATAACTTAATTATTGAATCTATTTTTGTGTTGGAATAGACAAATAGACACTTTTATTTATTTATTTAAACCAATTAAAACAGATGACAAAAAGACTTCTTGGATTAATTGTTCTTTTGAGTACTCTATTCTCTTGTACTCAAATGGACGAAATCAATGACATTAACACAACAGTAAACACAGAATCAGAAACACGTACTAATAGTAACACTACCCCCCTTGTTGTGGGCTATTTCCCTTCGTGGAGCGAAACTTATCCAACATCTTCTGGCTCAAGACTAAGAAATATGCCCGAAGAGGTTACTCACATCTTCTTATCTTTCATTAAACCAAACATGCGCTATACCAAAGGCTCTTTTGATATCAAGGGAGTAGGTATTGAAGTGCCATATGATGGTATTGTTTTGAAAGAAACTGTTGATCACCTTAAGACTAAAGGCATTAAAGTGATTCTATCGATTGGTGGTGAAACGTATTGGGGAACTGATGAAGCATACGATATTGACTATGTTGCAGTAGCCGATTTCGTTCGCGACTTTGGTTTTGATGGTATCGATTGGGACTATGAACCTAACGGTGGATTCCAAACAATTGGCGAACCGATTAATGTAGATCGTTTCATTACAATGATTCGTGAGTCGCGTAAACTTTTGCCTCGTGAAGAAGGATTCTTAATTGCATGTGCTCCTGCTGGATGTGGTGCTTTAGGTCGTTCTACTCCTTATGCAGCCAATGATGATGCTGACTCTCCTTATGCTTACAGTAAGCGTGCGGAAGTAACGGGCGATGCTCTTTCAAATGAGTACAACGCTACTGCTGCCGAAGGATATACTATCTCATTGTATGGATTTGCTTCTACAGGTCACATGATTCCTGTGTTCAAGGCTGTAGGATATGATTTAGACTTTGTAGCATTCCAAGGATACAATACCGGCTCTGCTTCACAACGTGAAATCATGTATGATTCTTACGCTTATTATGCAAATATCTATGGATTTAAAGTGGCGTTTGGTATGCATGTACCTAACGAACCTTGGGGACCATATTACAATTACACAGAAGATAAAGTTCGCGAGTATGCTACTTATGTAGCCGAAGGTGGTCGCCACAATCGTGCTGGTAAGGGCGATGGTGTGATGTTTTGGCAATTATTGCAATCGTCTGCGCTCGATTCTTCTATCGATGGGGTGAAGTACTGTCAAATCTCTTACGAGATTCTTGAAAATCACTCTCCCGTTACTACTCCTTCTCTGAGCATTACTTCTCCAATTTCTAATACAATGATTAGAGAAAGCGAGTCGTTTAATTTCGTGGCAAGGGTAAGACGTGCTGATAGAGTGGAATTCTACGTAGATAATAAATTGATTGAAACAGTTACTAGCGAACCTTTCCAAGTTACAATTGGTAGCTTAGAGGTGGGTGTGCATGAGTTGAAAGTAATTGCGTCCAATTTGGTTGGCGAAACTGCAACTGCAACTACTATAATCAAAACTATTAGTGATGATTCGGTTGAAGATCTTCCAGCTTGGAACAAAGAAACTGTGTATGCTACTGGTGGTACTTTAGTGCTATATAATGATAAGGTTTGGTCGAACAAATGGTGGACTCAAGGAGATATTCCTGGTGCTTCTGATGTATGGGCTTTTGTAAGAAACGTGACAGACACTGAAGGCGGCGATGGCAACACAGGTGGCGGTGACGGCAACACGGGTGGCGGTGACGGCAACACAGGTGGCGGTGACGGCAACATAGGTGGCGGTGATGGCAACACAGGTGGTGGCGATGGCAACACAGGTGGTGGCGATGATAACAATAACAACAATAATGGATCTGTAGAAGAGTATGATATTACCAAAACCTACTCTACAGCTGGAACTATTGTTACCTATCAAGGCAAAAAATATCGTAGCAAATGGTGGGTAAACCCAGGTGAAGTTCCTGGAAATCCAAGTGGCCCTTGGGAATTGATTCTCGAAAATGGAGAAGGAACAACTCCTGGTCAAGCATTAGAATATGATATGGAAGCAACTTATGCTACTCCCGGTACATATGTCATCTATAATGGCAAAGTATACAAAAACAAGTGGTATGCATCTGTTGGAGAATATCCTGGAAGAGATGAGTGGGGACCATGGGAGCTTGTTTCTGAATAAGCGATAATCACCTTTGTTTTAATAAGCAATTATGCCGCAAACCAGAAATGGTTTGCGGCTTTTTTTTGAATTCATCCATTTGACTACTTCCGTGTTAAACCAAATCTTTCTTTAAGTGTTATTTATAGAAAAAAGATAAATATATGGATTTAGGCAAATGGATGAATAGTCTATTAATAGACTGGGGTGTAGAACCAAAGATTGCAAATATGTTTGACGAAACTATCATTGCAGTACTTATGATTTTTATAGCATTTGGTCTTGATTTTATATTTCAAGCAATTTTCGTGGGAAGCATGCGCCGATATACTAAAAAGAAACCGCATGTATGGAACACACTTCTGATGAAACGAAAGGTGGTGAAAAACTTTATTCACCTAATTGCCGGTATATTAATATATACCATGTTGCCTTTGGCATTTGTTCATGGCAAAAAAATTCTTGATATAGCCGAAAAAGTATGTGGCATATATATTATAGTGATGATATTGCTTACCATAAATGGATTCTTGCTGATGGTGCTTGATATTTATCAAAGTAAAGATAGCATGAAAGACAAACCTATTAAAGGGTTGATGCAAGTAGCGCAGGTCATTGTATTTTTCATTGGTGGTATAGTGATTATTGCAACTCTTGTAGGTAAATCTCCAGCGGGTTTGTTGACCGGACTAGGTGCTTCGGCAGCTATTTTGATGTTGGTGTTTAAAGATACTATTCTCGGTTTTGTGGCAGGTATTCAGTTATCGGCCAATAATATGTTGAAAATTGGCGATTGGATTCAGCTACCCTCCGGTGCAGCCAATGGGACGGTGGAGGATATAACAATCAATACGGTGAAGGTGCGCAATTGGGATAACACAATTTCTACCGTACCACCTGTGGATTTGGTGAATTCACCTTTTCAAAACTGGCGTGGAATGGAAGAATCGGGTGGTCGCCGAGTATCAAAAAATATAATTATCGACCTCAATACCATTAAGTTTTGTACGGCAGATGAGGTGGCGACGTATCAAAAAGAGATGCCATTGCTAGCCGGATTTACACCAACCGAAGATTCGGATGCTGTAAACATACAACTCTATCGTTACTACGTAGAGGCCTACTTGCGTAGCCTGCCTATTGTAAATCAAGATTGCGACTTAATCATTAGCCAGTTGCAAGCCACCCAGTTTGGTGTGCCTATTATGGTTTACTTCTTCTCTAAGAATAAGGCTTGGCATGAATACGAAATTATCCAATCGGACATCTTAGGACATTTGATGGCGATGGTTCCGAAGTTTGGCATGAAAATGTATCAATATTCAGAATAAAAAGGCTAACACTAACCTTGACTATATGCAAAGAGATCGGCTACAATCAATTGAGTCGGTCTCTTTATTTTTAACTCTCCTTTATAGTCATTTTTGCCGCAGTGCGTTATTTGTCTTTAGCCAGTGCGTAAATCTACTTTAGCCAGTGCGTAAAATCAAATCTGCCAGTAGGATATTACAGCTTATTAAGAAACTGTTTGTAATATGCTAATAATCAGCTGATATGAATCAAAACGAAAACTGTTACATTTTACCTTATATTTCTACACATTCTACAGATTAAATGTGTAGGTTTTGAAGGTAAAATGTAACAGTTTACAATTACTATTTATTAATTCTCTATTGAGCTAGCTTTTCTTTCAGAAATTGTCCGGTATAACTACTCTCACAGGCAGCCACCTCTTCGGGTGTTCCGGTAGCAATGATATATCCGCCTTTGTCGCCACCTTCAGGACCTAAATCGATAATGTGGTCGGCGCATTTTATCATATCCATATTGTGCTCAATGATTATGATGGTATGACCGCGCTTAATCAATGCTTCAAAAGCATCGAGCAGTTTGCGAATGTCATGAAAGTGCAATCCGGTAGTCGGTTCATCAAAAATAAATAGGGTAGGGTCTGCCTTCTCTTGGCTGAGATAATATGCCAATTTAACACGCTGATTTTCCCCTCCCGATAGAGTAGAAGATGATTGCCCTAGCTTGATATATCCCAAACCCACCTCTTGTAGTGGAGTTAGTTTCTTAACTATCTTCTTCTGCCCATATTCAGTAAAGAACTCAATGGCTTGGTTTACAGTCATCTCAAGCACATCAAAGATGTTTTTATCGTGAAACTTCACTTCAAGTGTATCTGCTTTGAAGCGTTTGCCATGACACGATTCGCATTCAAGCACCAAGTCGGCCATGAACTGCATCTCAACGGTAACCGTTCCGTCGCCCTTACACTCTTCGCATCTTCCGCCTTCGCTATTGAAACTGAAAAAACCTGCTGTATAACCCATTTGCTTAGCAAGCGGCTGTTCGGCAAATAGCTTACGTATTTCATCGTATGCTTTGATGTAAGTCACAGGATTGGAGCGTGAAGACTTACCAATAGGATTTTGATCGATAAACTCGATATTGCGCAAGTTGCGGATGTCACCACCTATCGATGTATGTTCGCCGGGGCGGTCGCTACACTCATCAAGTTCTCTTTTGAGTGAACGATAAAACACATCGCGCACCAATGTACTCTTGCCCGAACCCGATACACCGGTTACTACTGTCATCACGTTGAGCGGGAAACGCACATCAACACCTTTCAGGTTGTTTTCTCTAGCTCCCGTTATTTCAATATAATTGTTCCATGGGCGGCGGTGTTCAGGTACAGGAATCGTTTCCTCTTCCAGCAAATATCTCACAGTGTGACTATCAGTTCCTTTCTTTAGATCATTCATATCACCTTGATACACTACCTCTCCACCCAGTCTGCCGGCATTGGGGCCAATATCGATAATGTAATCGGCCGCACGTATTATCTCTTCATCGTGCTCTACCACCACCACGGTGTTGCCTAGTTGTTGCAATTGGCGCAAGACGTGAATCAAACGGTCGGTATCTTTGCTGTGTAGCCCGATGCTAGGTTCGTCGAGAATGTATAAACTGCCCACAAGGCTGCTACCTAGTGAAGTAGCCAAGTTAATTCTTTGACTCTCTCCACCCGATAGCGAATTGCTCAAGCGGTTGAGAGTAAGATAACCCAAACCTACATCAATCAAAAAACGAATGCGGCTATTTATTTCGAGTAGAACTCTGCGTGCAACCTCAGCATCATGCTCGTTGAGTTGCAGATTGTCGAAGAACTCTTTTAGCTCCGTGATAGGTAAATCAACCAATTGAGAGATGTCTTTTCCGCCTACCTTCACATAGCTAGCTTCGGGTTTCAATCGAGTGCCATGACATTGAGGACAAACCGTTTTGCCTCTATAGCGAGCAAGCATCACTCTGTATTGAATTTTGTATTGATTCTCTTCGAGCATCTTGAAGAATGCGTTGATACCTTCAAAGTAACGAGTACCTTCCCACAACATGCGTCGCTGCTCATCGGTCAATTCAAAGTAAGGAGTAAAGATAGGGAACCCCGCTTTTTCTGCTCCTCTGATTACCATATCCTTCCATTCGCCCATCTTCTCGCCACGCCAGCACACCACTGCACCATCATATAGCGATAAAGAGCGATTGGGAACAACCAAGTGTTCGTCAATGCCTATTACTTTGCCAAATCCTTCGCACTTAGGACAAGCTCCCAGTGGCGAGTTAAATGAGAACATTTGATCGGATGGCTCTTCAAACTTAATACCATCGGCTTCGAACTTGGTGCTAAACGTATGAAGTTCAGTCTCCTTGTTGTCGATGTAGAAACGAAGAAGGCAAGTGCCATCTCCCTCATACATAGCAGTCTCAGCCGAATCGGTCAAACGACTGATGGAATCCTTAGTATCAGTCACCGACATACGATCTACCAATAGATAAACCGTATCGTTGGGTTGAGGCTTATATTCATCAATGCGCATCATCTCGCCATTCACTTCTAGGCGATTGAATCCTTGTTTGATATCAATATCTAGTTGCTCGGCAAGTGTTCTACCCTCTCTCAAGTGGATTGGAGAGAGTATGGTATATCGAGTGCCTTCGCTATACGAAAGCATACAATTTACAATGTCTTCTATGGAATGTTTCTTTACCTCTTCGCCGCTTACGGGGCTGTAAGTCTTGCCAATACGGGCAAATAGCAAGCGGAGATATTCGTAAATTTCGGTAGATGTGCCCACAGTAGAACGTGGGTTGCGGCTACTTACTTTTTGTTCGATGGCTATAGCGGGGGGAATACCTTTGATAAAGTCGCACTCGGGCTTGCTCATTCTACCTAGAAACTGGCGAGCATAGCTGCTCAAGCTCTCTACGTAGCGACGCTGCCCCTCGGCATATAGTGTATCAAAAGCTAAAGATGATTTTCCGGAGCCCGATAGTCCGGTTATAACGATTAATTTATTGCGTGGAATGTCAACATCGATATTCTTTAAATTGTTGACTTTAGCACCTTTTATAGATATATTTTTGCTATCCGACATGTACAATTTCCTCTTCAATTTAGATAATTCGCAAAGTTAATCATTTTATTATCAGACAATATTGATAAGACGTTTATATGCGGTTAAGAAGTGTTATATTTTAATTCAAACGGACTATTTCTTGACTATAAATCATAATATGCTATCTTTGCAGACCTAAAACACTGTATATAAAGAATATGAGACTGAAAAGCATTTTATTGATTCTAACGCTGCTAATCGTGGCGGGAGTGAAGGCGCAAAACACAAGTAAATACCCCAAAAGAGAATTTCGTGCGGCATGGATACAAGCCGTAAACGGCCAATTTCGTGGCGTACCAACTGAGAAATTGCAGCAAACGCTTATCAGTCAACTAAACTCTTTGCAGGAAGCAGGGATAAATGCGATTATTTTTCAAGTTCGCCCCGAGGCAGATGCCCTTTATGCCTCGGAACTAGAACCGTGGAGTCGCTTTTTGACCGGTGTGCAAGGGCAAGCACCCTCTCCTTACTGGGACCCTATGCAGTTTATGATTGATGAATGCCATAAGCGTGGCATGGAGTTTCATGCTTGGATTAATCCTTATCGCACCAAAACAAATTTAAGTAATGCACTTTCAGCCAATCATATCTACAATCAGCGCCCGGAGTTGTTTGTTACTTATGGCAATCAGTTGTACTTTGACCCGGCATTGCCCGAAAGTCGCGAACACATTTGTAAGATAGTAACCGATATCGTTTCTCGCTATGATGTAGATGGTATTCACATGGACGATTATTTTTATCCTTACCCGGTAGCAGGAACTGATTATCCCGATGATTCAAGCTTTGCGCATTATGGTGGTGGCTTTTCTAATAGAGCCGACTGGAGACGTAGTAATGTGAATGTACTGATAAAGAAACTACATGAAACGATACGCGAAGTGAAACCTTGGGTGAAGTTCGGTATCAGCCCTTTTGGTATCTATCGCAATCAAAGCTCAGACCCTATGGGCAGCAAAACCAATGGCTTGCAAAATTACGATGACCTTTATGCTGATGTGCTTCTTTGGGCGCGACAAGGGTGGATTGACTATAATATTCCTCAAATATATTGGGAGATAGGACATAAGCGTGCCGATTATGAAACCTTGATTCATTGGTGGGCAAAGAATGCAGAAAACCGTCCGCTATTTATCGGCCAGTCGGTGATGAATACAGTGCAAAATGCCGATCCTCAAAACCCCAATATGAACCAATTGCCACGAAAGATGGCTTTGCAAAGAGCGTATCAAACGATTGGTGGAAGCTGTCAATGGCCAGCAAGCTCTGTAGTTGAAAATGCAGGCAACTATAAAGATGCTTTGATGCAAGAATATCATAAGTATCCTGCTTTAGTGCCCGTTTTCGATTTTATCGACAATAAAGCTCCCGGCAAAGTTCGCAAAGTAAAATCTGTATGGACAGCCGATGGATATATGTTGTTTTGGTCGGCTCCTAAAGCGAAAGAGGAGATGGATAAAGCTGTTCAGTATGTTGTTTACTGTTTCGAAGGTAAAGAGAAGATTAACCTTGATGATGCCTCAAAAATTGTAGCCATCACTCGTCAAAATCACTATAAACTACCTTATAATAATGGTAAAAAGAAGATGCATTATATAGTTACAGCGCTCGATCGTATTCACAATGAATCTAAAGGAGTAACTCGCAAGGTGAAATTATAACTCGCAATAAACCTCTTTCATTACTTTATCGTTGATGTTAATTTCAACACCGTAAACAAATAGATACGTTCCATTATTGTCGTGAATAGTTTCAACAACTGATTTACTTTCCCACCATTCGTATACACCTTTTTCAAGTAAATCCATGCGATACTTGAACGTATATTCACCTGAACCTTTCTCAATATAAGACTTGATGTTATTTCTGCAAATATCTCTATCTTCGGGGTGAATAATAGAAATGAAGTTATCCACGGTATTAATCTCTGATTGACTGCGCTGATTCTGTATAAAAGTCTCTCCGAAATTTACTATATTATCTCTTGTAGTATAACTCCATGTATATGCTTTAAGTAAAGGAAGAGCTTTTGACAAAAGCTTGTTGGATAATTGTGCTTTATGCTTTTCAGTCAAATCAGTTCTAACTGCCAGTATCACTTTTTTATTTCTTATTTCAATAAGTATCTTCTTTACATGAGTGTTCATAATTCGTCCCGATTTAAACTGAAGCATTTCATAAGACATATAGTCTTCACCTGTTTCGAGAATCTTTTTATCAACAGCTTCGCAAACTGTAACATTCTCTTGAATAACTAATTCAGTCGTTGTGCTACCATTATTTGTAAAGTATAATTTTTCGGCTTCATTGTTTATATAAATATACTTTTTCAACTCTATATCTTTAATATAAATAGGTATAGGCAATTTGTCTAAAATCAATTTTAGCTTATTTAGGTTATCTTCAACCTCTCTATTTCTCTTTTCTAGCAATTCTTTGGCCTCTACCTCTTTGGTAATATCTTTGCGTGTACCAATCACATACTTTATTTCACCATCAGTAGGCACAGGCATAATAGCACATGAGTACCATTTCCATCCATCGCCTTTTGTATCCATTCTAAACGATACAGTAAGCTTCTCTACTTTTTTAGATACAATTTTCTCAATCGCATTTGCTAAAATAGTTCTATCTTCGGGATGTGTAAATGCCAAATATTCTTTATTTGTCATTCTTCCATTGTTTAAGGTAGATCCTTGTAAAATGATAAATTCTTTATTTAATCTATCATAAGTCCAGGCAGACATCTCACCAGCTTCTAATGCTAGTTGCATATTGTATTGTAGCTCAAATATCTTTTGTTGATAATCATTGATATCAGAGATATCTTTTATTATGCCATAAATAGAAATCGGGTTATGGTTTTCGTCATAATTAATTAATGAACTTATTTCGCATTGTTTAAACGTATCATTATCTTGTGATTTTAATTTTAATATTATTGTATCTATTTCATTCATGAATAATGCTTTTTCTATATATGCATCAAATATTTGTCTATCTGAAGGATGAATGAATTCATGAATTTTATTATTAGGAATAATTACTTCAGAAGAATCATCTTTCTTATAGATTCTAATAATATTCTTAACTAAATCAAATTCCCACCTTGCTAGTTTTGCTGCTTTTAAAGCTAGGTTAAAGCTTTTAATAAGTTCTTCTTGCTTCTGGATTTTTTCAATTTTGCTTGTTTCATCTTTTCTAGAATATATAAATCGATATACCTTTCCTGTAAAATCCTTATAAATGGGTTTTACTACATAATCATAATATAAATATTTGTTTTTTGCATTATTGAAAACCCTAATGCGAGCTGTCAATATATCAATCTCTCCATCAATGAAACGATAAAACTCATTATAATATTTCTTTTTATCTTCAAAATGAATTTTGCTATATAATTCATCTTTAGTGATAGGTTGTCTCGTAAAATCTTCGTTGTTTAATGTATATAGCATCATTTCACGAGTGTCATACATGAAGATTTCCATTTTTCCACCTCTAATCAATAAATTGATAGATTGATGTAGCTCCACTATTTTGTTATATGATTTTTTGCTCTCGAGGGTTGCCTTTCGAACCAATTTCCTTAAAAGAAAGACTGTACACACTAAGAAGATAATAATAATGACGACAGCAATTAATATCCAAATAACATACCAGCTTGCAGGTTTCTCATCCTTTGCACCCAACCATTTATTATAAATAATTTCATAAGTATTGTTCGATTTAACCTTGCCGATAGCCATATTAATATTGTTAATCAAATCTTCATTGGTAGATGCATAGCAAAAATCTAGCGTAGGTAAATTGGATTGATATGTAGCAATATTGTTTGTAGTTTTAAGCTGTGAAAAAGTTTTCGAAGCTATTTCGTCGCATAATAAATAGTCACCAACACCTTCGGCTAATAATTTAATTCCAGCATGAATATCATTTACATATATTACATATTTAAAATTTTCCTCACCAAACTCTTCTAATTTGTTTTGTGCAGAAGAACCCCGTTGCACAATAATTGTGTTGGATTGCATATTCTCGATCCCATTAAATTGTATAGTATCTATGGCCAAGATGTCATATGACAGTGAAACGTATGGGATACTAAATTTGTAATTGCTATTGGGCAGGGGAGTAACCGACATGGCCAAATCACAATCCTTTAATACTTCGTTGAGTTTTTCAGAATTGTATTTGAGATTTTTGCTACTATTAATAGTTTTAATCTCATAGGGATATTGCAAAGTTCCCATTATAATTTTAGTCAGTTCGTATGAAAAACCATATGGATTGTTGTTTTGATCGGAAAAATCGTAAGGGGTATCTATAAAGCTTGCAACCTTTAATTTATAGATTTGATTTTCTTGACTATATGCATGTAATGTTGCAATGATAGATACAAATATCGATATAATGAGAATTTTAGACTTCATCTTTTTATGTTCTGCGTGATACAAATCGGTTATATTATAATGTTAGTGCAATTTGCTTAAAGTTTTACATCTTGTTAAAATTAACTTCCTTTGTTTTGATAGAATCCATACTTATAAACAACAATTAAGCAAGAAATGTTTTGTGAAATTAAGCTTTTTTGCGTATAAAAAAGTGTTAATAGAATATTTAAATGAATGATTTTAAAAATAAATTCTTCTCCTCTTTTATTTGTAGTCGGCAATCTCCTTTACAACATCTATTTCTTATGAATATTGCATTAATGAGATGATATAGACGGTTTTATAAACTTAAACTATAAGAATTAGTTCTATTTAACTATATAAATTAGTTTTATAACTATAAAATATAGTTATTTGCAATAAATCAATACAATTATGAAAGGATTGACAGCAAAAGAAGAAGAAATAATGGGATTTTTCTGGGAGAAAGGTCCTTTGTTCGTAAAAGAATTATTGGCTTATTACGATGATCCAAAACCTCACTTTAATACTCTTTCTACTATCGTTCGCGGATTGGAAGAAAAAGGATATTTAGCGCATTATACTTTTGGCAATACCTATCAATATTATGCGGTAATCACAGAAGATGGGTATCGCAAAGGAACACTTCGCAATGTGGTTAGTAAATACTTCAACAACTCTTTTTTGAGTGCAGTATCATCGTTAGTGAAAGAGGAAGATATATCCTTGGATGATTTAAAAAAGTTGATTCAAGAGGTAGAAGAGGGAAATAAATAATTTAGGAAACACACAAAACCAATCATGCTATGGGACTATTTTTTGTTTATATTCTTAAATCAAGCATTTGCTTAGCATTCTTTTATCTTTTCTATAGGTTGCTACTTAGCAAAGAGACATTTCATAGGTTTAATAGAATCGCTTTAATGAGCTTGCTTCTTATGTCATGGGTGATACCTGTGGTGGAGTTTTCTGTAAAGCAACCTTCAGACATGTCGCAAGCTATGCTTACGTTAGAACAGATATTGATGCAAGTAGATTGGAATGATGTGCCACAAGATGCGATGTCCGAAACTGCTATTATAACTCAAGCTGATAATCCAATCTCTTGGGTAAATATCTTGCTTATTATCTATTTTGCTGGTATACTATTCTTTATAATTCGAAATACTTACTCTGTAGTTAGACTAGGGGTATTATTAAAATTAAGTCGGAAGAGCAAATTATCCTCTAATATTACTCTATGTGTGCACAATAAGGAAATATCTCCTTTCAGCTGGATGCGTATGATTGTGATTTCTCAGCAAGATTTAGACGAAAATGGACGAGAGATTCTAATACATGAAACGGCGCATATACGCAAATATCATTCTTGGGATTTGTTGTTGGCTGATATATGTGTATTTTTTCAATGGTTTAATCCTGCTGCATGGCTTTTAAAACAAGAACTGCAAACGATTCATGAATATCAAGCAGATGATA